>NZ_AGFX01000036.1 GCF_000236805.1 Paenibacillus peoriae KCTC 3763
GAGAGCTGCGGGTATCCGGAGCCGGGAATTCGAATTTTATGCTAAAAGGCGAGGAAAATATAGCGTACATGGAGCTATCAGGCAGGTTGGAAGAAGGGAAGTCCTATTATCTGGAAATCACCTCGGGAGCATTGACGGATTTGGCAATGAACCCGTATGTGGGGATGCATACGCCAGAGGATTGGACATTCCGCATACGAGATGAATGGCCCTATTATACGAGCCTGTATCCAGAGGGGAGCGGGCAAACGCTCATACCGAGCCTGCGAATGGGCTTCAGTGAAGAAATGCAGCTAGGCACAGGCTACCTGGTGGTGCATCAGGAAGATGGAAGTGAAGTGGGACGGATTAGCGTGAGCGGAGGTACGACCTTCGG
>NZ_AGFX01000035.1 GCF_000236805.1 Paenibacillus peoriae KCTC 3763
CGCTTGGCTCCACCAAAAAAAAGATTTATTAGAAATTGTATTGCACCTTGAAAACTGGATACCGAAACGAAATTGCGTTTTAGAATATTCCTTTAAGCTGATCTTGTGTAAACAAGTGAAATAAAGGTAGCTGCCTTGTCTTTCATTCACACCTTGGTGTTGAACCGAAATACAAAGCAAATCGTATTTACGATGTAAATACTAGGTTAAGCTACAAAGAGCACACGGAGGATGCCTAGGCGCCAGGAGCCGACGAAGGACGTGGCGAA
>NZ_AGFX01000034.1 GCF_000236805.1 Paenibacillus peoriae KCTC 3763
TTGTCCCAATGATACCCGCGCGTATGCTTCAATCCGAGAGCAGTCAGTACAGCAGCGGCAATGGGGCCGTCAAATGTGATGTATAACGTTCGCCATACCTTTGTCGCCCGTCTGTACGCATGGGATTCGCCTGGCAGCAGCAGCACCCCGGATTGCTCACCCAGACGGAAAGTTCCCCCTTTAAATGTAAATATCCCTTCACCGGACACCGTCTGAATCCAATGAGCACGGATATCCCTCTGGACGGGACACATCCTCCTGTCTGCTGTTGAATCCGATGCTTTCAATAAAAAGCGGCAAAGAGTGCTCACGCGTAGTCAGAAAAAATCGCAAATGATGGGGAGTCAAAATCATAAAAG
>NZ_AGFX01000033.1 GCF_000236805.1 Paenibacillus peoriae KCTC 3763
TCTACCTAAAGGGGATAATATCAAACCAGGAATGTCGCTCTTTTTGATATATTTAACTTGGCTATATAGTTTTTCGAATTCTTTACGTCTCCCTCAGAGCAAATCAACTTCTACGTCGTTATAGTCTAAACTAATAATATGACTGAGCTTTATATGACTCACAATCCAAAGCTGATATTCCAACGATTTTACTGAATTCGTATGACTTAAACCAAAAGGCGGTAGATCCGGCGCCACTACTTCATAACCGTATTTTTGCAGCATTCGTGCATAAGGAACTAACAATCTACCATTACCCCCAGCACCATGAATGAAAATAATTTTTAATCTTGAATGCAAAACAGGCATACGATCCAGATGAATATGAGCATTGTTCCAAGTCGCCAAAGTCTACCTGGGCTTCGCCTGGTCGCCAGTCAAGCTCGAGCGTGCCCTCCTCTGGTATCGGTACTCCCGCAGGCTTTTCACATAGCGCTGACGAGCGGATTGAAACGTCGTAGCCTGTACACTCCTTGTATGAATCATGTGTAGATCCTCGCCATTCATTTCGTTTCTACTATTTTCCTATATACTTATCCAAAAAGCGATCTACTCTTTGGAAATATTCAGTAGGGTAATGATTGATAGCATCGATGTGCTCCGTATTTTGCGGGTACCATGCTTCTGCATCTGGGTTATCTTTTAATGACTCAAAAATTGCTTCTGTATTTTTATAACTAATTTGCTGATCTCCAGTACCATGAATCAGCATAACTGGCTTGTTTTGCATCTTTTTTGCTGCATCCATAGGAGATACGGAATCAAGATCGACCTTCATGATCCATTTCCCCACCCATATCGATGTATAACTGAATGGAAAAGAAGGTAAACCTGAAAAGAAGGGCAAACCCTCTCTCAGAAATATACCTGCATTACGAAAAGGACTATCTGCAATTACAGCTTTGATGTCATCACTTTCACTTGCGGCTAGCAAAGAAGTAGCAGCACCCATTGAAAAGCCAATAACTCCAATTTTATCACCAGCATGGTCTCTGGATTTTAAATAGCTTACAGCTCCAAGCAAATCGTATTTTTCATTGAGGCCAAGAGTAATCAAATTGCCATCGGATTTACCTTGCGAACTGAGGTCAAATGCCAATACATTGTAGCCTTTCGGAACGAAATGCTCTACTAACTTTTGGGTCCGTCCTTTGACTAAACGATTGCTCGTATATCCATGGACGACAACAATCGTCTTATCACTTGATTTACCAGAAAGACCACTTGCAGGAAAGAATGAACCTCTAATCGTATTATCATTTTTCAAACTCTTGAACTCGACCTCTTCGTAGGGAGTTTTATCGATATTCAATTCGTAGCTGACATTAGTGTCTCTCGGATGGTGCAACAAGGTGTCTACTACTTTATAAGATATAAAAAATACAAGAGCCATTACAAGCAAAAGCACGATTCCTAGGCTCCATAAAATTTTCTTCCGTTTTTTCACACGAACGTTAAATGTCAGATCGGGTTGTAATGATGTTTGACTCACTCGGACTCCTCCAGTTTTTCTTTAGGTTGTATGGGTACGAACAAATATAAGGCATGCCCCTTCAAATTTTCCCACTCGGGGTGATGAATACTTTCTCCAAGAGTTAAGGCTATCCCATTTAAGAAAGAGATATAGGCACGAGAGATCATTGCTGGAGAAAAATTTTTGTCGAATTCTCCCATTAACTGTCCCTTAGCATAGACACATTCGATAGTATCTGTCATTACTTTAATACTTTCAAGGATCTTCTGTGTAAGTTCAGGAAATCTTATCCGTTGTCCTAAGACAAATTGAACAAGCCGCAATTCACTTGTATAGAAGTAGATATGATTGAATTGTTCTTCTACCAAGTTCTTAATTATTACGATCGGCGTCCCCTCTTGTTTTAGACAAGCAAGCGATTTCACCTGAATATCAGCAAGCGGCTCAAGGACAGCGGCGTAGAATAAGGCTTCTTTACTTGGGAAATATTGAAAAATGGTTCCAGGAGTCACTCCCACACTCTGCGCAATGAGAGCGGTTGTGGTATTAGAATATCCATTTTCTGCGAATAGGGTAACAGCTTCCTTTAGGATACGATTACGCCGCTCCCGTCTTTTTTCTACATTGATTGGTCTTGCCATATGTGTTCCTCCTCTCTTTAAACTGAATTTTTATTAATTAAATGATCAATCATTTAATTAATAATATATCTTTAATTACGAATTATAGCAAGAGTGAATTCATCTTACTCATGAGTAGGATGAAACTTAGCAAATAAAAACAAGCCGGACGCTGACCAACATGCGCTCCGACTTGTTTATTTCAGGTTATTTGGATGAGTACACGTTCTGGTTTCTTTGAGTAGGGCTTGCTGAACAAATCACCCGCAAACATATGGATAAAAATGTAACATTCTTCCTTGAATACATAACACGCCTTATCAGGCTCAAATCTCTCTCGTATACATGTTCTGATCCTGCAATCGAATCAGTATTTTGCCAAAACGTCCGCCCTCCTGGATAACTACTTTGCCGGATGGATATGCTTGCTCCAAATAGTCAGCAATTATTTCCCGATTCCGCTCATCAACAGGCAGACGGTGATAGCGAAGCCAAGTCAGCGCTTCCTGTAATGCAACTTCTCTGGGGACTTCCGTCGTTTTCGTTTCCCGCGTGATTAGCGATTCGTATGCATAACCTTTAAGATATAGCAGATGTAGCAAATATCCCATTTCCATAGGTTTCGTATGGTAGGGCTGATCGGTGATGAGCGGCCAAATTTCATTCACCAGGCTGTGCTCCGCAGGACTTGCCATCATACTGATATAACAGAACTTTCGAGCACAATGAAGCACCTTCTCCACGCTCTCCCAATTGTGAATGACCGGACACATGGAGACAAAGACGAGATCGAAGGCCTGGTTCCAGCCTTTGGCCCGCACGTCAATATCTTCAAACGGTTCGTGTACAATCTTCACCTGGTCTTCAGCAAACTTCGAGATGTTTTCTTGCAACAATTCGACCAGCGGGGGAGAAGTCTCTATGGCGGTTACACGAGCCCCTCGCTCTGCAAACGGAACCGAGAATACTCCCGAAGCGGCGCCAATATCCAGAACGGAGGCGTTTTCGAATCGAATTCCTTGTCCTTCAAGCCAGTTCATGATCCGTTTGGTTCGTTTTCTTCCCTCTTCGTTAAACGATTGTTCGTTGAAGGTCTTGGCCTTATGATCAAAAGATCTGGCAGGATCGATTCCATTCTTTTTCATCCTGTTGATTTTCAAATCAGACTCGTCTTTCCATGCTTTTTCCCATATCGCTGCATTAAAAAAATCGTTCATGATTATTCCCCACGCTTTCCTTATAGTTTATGGATTCTCCTAAACGAACGGCCTGATACATCCTGCCAAACATGACGACGAGCCCTAACATCCCCATTGCGCCTCCCCGCTTTTCCGGCGGATAAATGGTCATGATTACGTTCATTACAAGCGGCAGCAGCATGCCGGTTCCTATCGCTTGATAATCCGCCCGACCAACAGCACGCCGAATTCCGGCGACATCGCCGAGGTGACCATACCGGTGAAGAACAGACCCATCGCCGACAGAAATATTTGCCGTCTCATCCGTTTCTCCCCCAAGCCTCTGTATTTAGTTCATTGTTGATGACCGCGGCGGCAAACGAGCCTAAAGAGGCGGCAGCAATGGCTTGATGCAATCGCGATGTAGCATCTCCAGCACTATATACACCCGGAACATTCGTTTTCCCGAACTCGTCGACGACGACCGCCCCTGTTTCCGTAATCTGGCATCCGATAGCTCGCGGCAAGTCCGATCCCGTAACTAGCTCCGGTTTGAAAAAGATCCCCCTGCATGGAACGATCGTCCCGTCTTTAAGAACGACTTGCCGCACGATCCCGTCGCTAGAGTCAATGTGCCGGATCGGCGAGTCGAACAGAGGCACTTGATTCCGCTGGAGTTCCTCGCGCTCGGCATCCGTCAGTTCATCGGGGCCATTCGTGCAGACGGTAAAACGGTTCGTCCAACCGGATATAAGCGGAGCGAAATGCATAAGCTCAGCCCCCTTCGTAATAATGACAAGCGGCTGATCCCTTAACTCCCAACCATCGCAGTACGGGCAGACGAAAGCGCTTTTCCCGTATACCTCCGCCAGACCCGGAATGTCCAACGGCCGATCCTTCATGCCGACGGTAAACAATACTTTTTTGCTTGCAAAAGTTTGTCCTTGCTCCGTCTCAATTTGAAATCGGCCGTCGATTCCCGCGATCGACACCGCCATATCCGGCACGAATGATACGGAGGGATAGGCGCCGATCTCTTCCTTCGCAATGCGCCGAAATTCGCCGGGACTTATTCCGTCTCGGGTCAGAAACCCGTGAGTCTCGTGGGTTACAGCGTTACGAGGACGGCCTTCATCGATCACCGCTACATGTTTCCTCGCTCTCCCAAGCACCAGGGCGGCGCTCAACCCAGATGGACCGCCGCCAATAATCGCCACATCAAGAAGCTTTTTATCCATCACAAATCACATCCTCCGCGGATCGATAATATCCATAATTAGAATACAAGAAGTGAATCACTTCTTGCTTACCTCGTGGCTGCGACACTTGAATGCCTCATCCATTACTGACTGAATCGTATGTTCCTGCAAGTATTGGTACAGATGCTGTTCCGCGCCGTTCATAACTTTCTCAACCAAACATTCGTTTTTTTCAGGACGTTTCTGATCCGGTTGTTCAGTTCCCTCTTCCGCTAACAACCGATGCTGACGTGAACTCGAATTCGAGCATTCGAATAACTGCTGTCTTCCTTCAATCACTTGAATCACATCAAGAAACGTAATCTGATCCGCTGGCCGTGCAAGCTCGTAACCGCCGTTCACCCCTGGCACAGCACGTACGATTCCATCCTGCCTCAGCTTGGACATGATTTTGGATAAATAGCTTTCGGAAACACCAAGTGCCGAAGATAATTCCTTGATCCCGACGTTGTTGCAACGCTCCGAGTATCCCAGATGAATTAAGGCGTGTAGGGCATAATCTGTACTTTTGGAGAACTGCAAGTTTCCCTCCTCCCTTCTCAACATTATCATTATTATAGACCCTTTATATCCATGATAAATGATTCAACTCCAAATTGCAATGACATTCTTGATCCGAACTTCGCTTCCAGTGGAAGGCGAATCTGGAAATCACATCAACGGCAAGCTACGACATTTTCTCTTAACCTGGCGAAAAAGCAAGGCATTGATAATGCGCTCATACAACCGTATTCGGGTCATGAAAGCCGTAAATCTTTAGCCGTTTCCTACCTCATCGGAAGAGGATATCATCCGCAACATGCTCATCAAATTGTGGAATCGTGGTGGCATTATCAATAAAACAGGAATGTACAAATGGATCGCCTATGTGGTCCATTTGTACTTTAAAATAAAAGCGATCATGCATACTAAGCATGGTCGCTTTGTTTTTTTCGACAATCGTTAAAAGGTGTCCGTTTTTATTATGAATATCTCCTTTCCAACTCTACACTTACCCAAAGAAAGAATTGCAAGCAATCAAAATAATGATAACTCCGCTTAAGACCGTGCTGAACTGACCTAATGTGAAAGAGCCGATGCGAATCGCCGACATTTTTTGTCCCAGGACCACACCAAGCCAGACCGTGATATAGCTGCCAATTGCCGCAGTCAGAGAGATCGCAAGCGGTGACAGTCCCATCAGACCTGCACCGATCCCATTCGTAACGGCATTAGCGGCAAGTGCAACCCCCAGCACCGCTGCCTCAAGGTATCCTATAGAACCTGATTTATCTTTATCCACCGTTTCGGGATTTTGCAGAATTCCTTCGAGTGATCCGCCTGACGCAGCCTCCCCGACTTCTTCACCATCCTGGCTGGATTCCTGCTTCTTACGCGGTACTGCCAGCAGAATGATGCGGGCACCGACAATGAACAGCAATAACGCTCCAATCAGGACGGGTAATACGCCCGGAAGAATCTTTGCCAGCCACTGACCGGATATGATCCCTGTCATGCTAAGGATAAAACAGATAACCGCAATGATTAAATTTGATAAATAGTTAATACGGATACCCCTAATCCCATAAGATATTCCAACGCCTAAATTATCCAGACTGGATGATATGGCAAAGCCAAAAATTAAAAGCCAAGCAACCATGGGGCTCACTCCTTGTTGTCTGTTTACACTCATACTATTGAGCATATTGCAAAAAGGTGCTCATCATTTCTAAAAATGTTGAGATCCCTTCAACATTTGATTCAACACCAATACAAGGTGAGGTGAACTGCAAATGTCCGATGAAAAGAAAAACGCCACACTGGGTGAGACACTGGTCTCTTTGCTGAAAGAACATTCTTTGTCTATGCGCAAGCTAAGCGCCGCTACCGGCATTGATACGGCCACGATATCGCGGATCGTTAACGGGAAGCAAAGAGCCAAACCTGAACATCTGGAAGCTTTTGCCCTTTATCTTGATGTTCCCTCCGCCCCACTCTTTCAAGCTGCTGGTTATGGCGCCCCCGCTCCCCCAACTCCTCAGAGCCAGCCGAACGATATTTACTCCTCCATCAACAGCATTAAAGAAATCCTTCAAGCCTCCAACCTCATGGACCACCAGTTTACTGCCGAGCAGGTTCAGAAAGAGCTTAGCAAATATGAACCCTATGTCCTAACCGAAGAAGGGGCGCGGATTATCCACAATGACTTTCCCGGTAAAGTAAAAAACGTCAACGGCGCGGGACCGTTCATTGAGGAGCTCAAGAGAATGTATCAGCTCTACAGTAGCGATAACATCACCCTGGAGGAGCGCTCGATCCTCGGCAGCGGCTTGTTGTACTTCGTCTCCGCCACAGATATTATTCCCGATTATGTATTTCCATTAGGTTATCTGGACGATGCGATTGCCGTGCAAATCGTACTGGATCGCCTCCAGGATACGAGGAACAACAAGCCCCAGCCGTAACCGCTTGTTTAGTATGGTTGTTAATACAAGAACTTATGTCATGGATCGGCAAAAAGAGGCTGTCCCTTGTGCAGAGTTCTTTCTGCAAGGTTGACAGCCTCTTTTTCTTTCAGTTCCTCTTTGTTCCACATAAGATTGAAAAAAAATTATCTATATAGTTACTCAATGGAGAAGTCCATAATATTGTTTATTTTTGTTGATCCATTCTTCATTTGGAAAGTCTTTAAAATCATATATAGAACATCTTGTTCTAAGTATTGCCGAAGTTCAATTATATTTTTTTCTTATCATAATGCACTGTTTTTTTAAAAAAGCATTTTAACCGCAGAAATTCGCGGGTATTCGCCGGGATTGTGATTTTTTTGTGATTCAAATAACCATGTTGCCCTCACTCAAATCGGTCTCATCAACAACTTCCTTACAGTTGTATATTGAGGCATACAAAGTAGCAATGATATACTCATATCTGCCTTATCTCCCCATGTAATAAAGTTGCCTTTTTTTCGGAGCCACTGGGTGAGAATGAATTCAGCGGGAAGCTTACTCTTCGAGTTCCGAAAAGTCTGTATATTTTCCGCTCTTGAAGAACCAGCGTCTTCAAAGTCATTCCTAACTGATCAAAAGGCTCTACTTCATTAGAATTGAAAACCCTCGTTTTGGTTACCTTGGGGAGCACCGCCATGATTGCCGACAGCGTTCTGGTTCCCTTTGGGCCATGACCCTGCTCTCAGGAATAGAAAGAGCAGCGGCGATGTCTTTTAAACGCATCGTCCCACAGCTCTCCAGCCACATCAGTCTGGCTTTGTCCCGTTAAGGACTTCTCTCTCTAGGCATTCTACATTTCACGACCTCCATAGTTCAAGTCTCTGAATAATTAGACAAACTGACCGGATAAAAGACATAAACCTTAAACCTTTTACTGAATAAATTACTACTAAGCAACAATATTAAGGCGTCAGCTTTAATATTGTCATAGTTGTATTCAGATTATTGTGCAACTGAGCAGGAGTTGCGTTGGCATTTACCAGTTGTATTGTAGTCGGAACTGTTGTAACGGTTATAATAACCTCAGCTGCGATAGGCCCCCCTCCATTACCTGAGAAAGGTACTGGTGTTATAGGGGCTCCGCTAACAGTGAGATTGAAGTCCGCATTACCTTGGTTGTGAATAGAAAATGAGATGAAGTAGCTCCCCGTCTCGTTAATTGTTATCGTTGGAGACGGAGGAGTAAAAGTAAATGCACCACCAACATTCGCCAAAACCCCAGTAAAGGTAATTGGTGAGTTACCCGGGACTGTGTCAGTCCCCGTACCAGGATCTGCTCGGAAAACACTTAAGAAGTCTGATATCCCGGCGCCCGCAGGCCCTGCCGGTCCTGCGGGTCCTACTGCTCCTGCTGGCCCTGTCGGTCCTGCGGGTCCTACTGCTCCTGCCAGCCCTGTCGATCCTGCGGGTCCT
>NZ_AGFX01000032.1 GCF_000236805.1 Paenibacillus peoriae KCTC 3763
CCGATTAGTATTGGTCAGCTCCATGCATTACTGCACTTCCACCCCCAACCTATCTACCTCGTCGTCTTCAAGGGGTCTTACTTTACTGGGAAATCTCATCTTGAGGGGGGCTTCACGCTTAGATGCTTTCAGCGCTTATCCCTTCCGTACATAGCTACCCAGCTGTGCTTCTGGCGAAACAACTGGTACACCAGCGGTACGTCCATCCCGGTCCTCTCGTACTAAGGACAGCTCCTCTCAAATTTCCTACGCCCACGACAGATAGGGACCGAACTGTCTCACGACGTTCTGAACCCAGCTCGCGTACCGCTTTAATGGGCGAACAGCCCAACCCTTGGGACCTACTTCAGCCCCAGGATGCGATGAGCCGACATCGAGGTGCCAAACCTCCCCGTCGATGTGGACTCTTGGGGGAGATAAGCCTGTTATCCCCAGGGTAGCTTTTATCCGTTGAGCGATGGCCCTTCCATGCGGTACCACCGGATCACTAAGCCCGACTTTCGTCCCTGCTCGACTTGTAGGTCTCGCAGTCAAGCTCCCTTCTGCCTTTGCACTCTTCGAATGATTTCCAACCATTCTGAGGGAACCTTGGGGCGCCTCCGTTACTCTTTAGGAGGCGACCGCCCCAGTCAAACTGCCCACCTGACACTGTCCTCGTACCGGCTTACGGTACCAAGTTAGAACCTAGATACGATCAGGGTGGTATCCCAAGGATGCCTCCCCTCAAGCTGGCGCTCAAGGCTCTACGGCTCCCACCTATCCTGTACAGATCGTACCCAAATTCAATATCAAGCTGCAGTAAAGCTCCATGGGGTCTTTCCGTCTTGTCGCGGGTAACCTGCATCTTCACAGGTATTAAAATTTCACCGGATCTCTCGTTGAGACAGCGCCCAAGTCGTTACGCCATTCGTGCGGGTCAGAATTTACCTGACAAGGAATTTCGCTACCTTAGGACCGTTATAGTTACGGCCGCCGTTTACTGGGGCTTCGGTTCATAGCTTCGCCCGAAGGCTTACCACTCCCCTTAACCTTCCAGCACCGGGCAGGCGTCAGCCCGTATACTTCGCCTTGCGGCTTCGCACAGACCTGTGTTTTTGCTAAACAGTCGCTTGGGCCTTTTCACTGCGGCCCCCTCGGGCTATTCACCCTACCGAGGCACCCCTTCTCCCGAAGTTACGGGGTCATTTTGCCGAGTTCCTTAACGAGAGTTCTTCCGCGCGCCTTAGAATTCTCTTCTCGCCTACCTGTGTCGGTTTGCGGTACGGGCACCTTCTCCTGGCTAGAGGCTTTTCTTGGCAGTCTGAGATCATGACCTTCGCTACTGCAATTTTCGCTCCCCATCACAGCCCAGCCTTACGATGTGCGGATTTGCCTACACACCAGCCTCACTGCTTAGACGGACATCCATCAGTCCGCGTCACTACCCTACTGCGTCACCCCATCGCTCATAACGGATTACGGTGGTACAGGAATTTCTACCTGTTGTCCTTCGACTACGCCTATCGGCCTCGCCTTAGGTCCCGACTTACCCTGAGCGGACGAACCTTCCTCAGGAACCCTTAGGCTTTCGGCGGATCTGATTCTCACAGATCTTTTCGTTACTCATACCGGCATTCTCACTTGAATGCAGTCCAGCGCTCCTTCCGGTACACCTTCAACCCGCATTCAACGCTCCCCTACCCCTGATGCAAGCATCAAGCCATAGCTTCGGTGGTGTGTTTAGCCCCGTTACATTTTCGGCGCAGAGTCACTCGACCAGTGAGCTATTACGCACTCTTTCAATGGTGGCTGCTTCTAAGCCAACATCCTGGTTGTCTGTGCAACTCCACATCCTTTCCCACTTAACACACACTTGGGGACCTTAGCTGATGGTCTGGGCTGTTTCCCTTTTGACAATGGATCTTAGCACTCACTGTCTGACTCCCGGAAAACAAGTCTATGGCATTCGGAGTTTGACTGAGCTTGGTAACCCTTGCGGGCCCCGCACCCAATCAGTGCTCTACCTCCACGACTCTTTTTCCGAGGCTAGCCCTAAAGCTATTTCGGGGAGAACCAGCTATCTCCGGGTTCGATTGGAATTTCTCCGCTACCCCCACCTCATCCCCGCATTTTTCAACATGCGTGGGTTCGGGCCTCCAGTGCGTGTTACCGCACCTTCACCCTGGACAGGGGTAGATCACCCGGTTTCGGGTCTACGTCCACGTACTCATTCGCCCTATTCAGACTCGCTTTCGCTGCGGCTTCAGCTCTTCACCTTAACCTTGCACGGGAACGTAACTCGCCGGTTCATTCTACAAAAGGCACGCCATCACCCATAGATCGGGCTCTGACTTCTTGTAAGCACACGGTTTCAGGATCTATTTCACTCCCCTTCCGGGGTGCTTTTCACCTTTCCCTCACGGTACTGCTTCACTATCGGTCGCCAGGGAGTATTTAGCCTTGGCAGATGGTCCTGCCGGATTCATACGGGGTTTCACGTGCCCCGCACTACTCGGGATCCGTCTCGGAGGGAACGGGTTTTGAACTACAGGGCTTTTACCTTCTCTGGCGGGCCTTTCCAGACCTCTTCATCTAACCGGTTCCTTTGTAACTCCATGTGAGACGTCCCACAACCCCAGGGAGCAAGCTCCCTGGTTTGGGCTAATCCGCGTTCGCTCGCCGCTACTGACGGAATCACTATTGTTTTCTCTTCCTCAGGGTACTTAGATGTTTCAGTTCCCCTGGTCTGCCTCTCACTCACCTATGAATTCAGTAAGTAGTGACTGTCGATGAAGACAGCCGGGTTTCCCCATTCGGACATCCCCGGATCAAAGCTTGCTTACAGCTCCCCGAGGCTTTATCGTTGTTCGCCACGTCCTTCGTCGGC
>NZ_AGFX01000031.1 GCF_000236805.1 Paenibacillus peoriae KCTC 3763
TTGGTAATCGGGTTGCGGAAGTTATAATCGATATCGATAATCGGCGCGAACGACCAGTTGCAGCCGACTGCCGCGCCTTCCCGTCCGCATACCGTCCCCAGCTTGTAGGCCATCTCGTCGTCATCAGTGGCGGCCACCTGCATGACCGATCCGATGGTCGTGCCTTCCTCGGCGATGCCCGAACCGCCCTTCTCCAAATTGGCCGCGATCAGCATCGGAATTTTGGCGTTCTGCTGCAGCGTTTGAACCGTATTCACAATATCGCCAGCAGGCATGGGCCGGCACATCAAGCCTCCAGCTTTGTAGTCTCGGGCCAGTTTCTTCAAATATTCCTCTTCATCAGAATAGCCGACCAGACAAAACAACTGCCCGACCTTTTCGTCCAGCGTCATCTCCGCGATCATCCGCTGTACCCAAGCAATGTCTTCATCTGTTAAATAAAACGGTTTGGCTTTCAAGTCGACCACAATCTCAGCTCCCAAACAATTCATAATTTTTGATGACATTTCTACAGAATCAATGCGGGCCCATCGCGGCGGTGATTCTCGCTCTGACCAGCTTCTCCACTTCGCTGACAGGCTTCGGAAACTCCTGGGGATGCTTGCGCGCCAGTGCGGCAGCCTGTGTGGATCTGCCGGTTTCCTCCAGCCGCTTCAGGTATCCCGGCAAATAGCCTTTGGCATGGAAAGGCCCTCCTTCTTTCATAACCGTCCATAACGGATCACGGTCATCCCCTGAACGGACCATCATTTCGTCATGCCACTGGTTCAGCAAGTACACGGCTTCCATGCATACGCTGCGATGATCAGCGGCGACATTGTGTTGTTCGTCTGGATCCGCCTGCAGATTGAACAGCATCTCCCGGTCAAACAGGTGATAACCATCGTGATAGCTACGGATATACAACCATTCGCCAAAACGCACGCTGCGCTGCACCACATGAGCACACTGCGACACGATCAGGTAGTCCCGTCCGCAATCGGTCCCGTCTTGAAGGATCGGCGCATAACTGATTCCGTCCCAATCGGGCATCGGATCTTGTCCGAGCAGTTCGGCCATCGTCGGCAGCAAGTCCAGATGGTAATGTAGGCTTTCGTTGACGATGCCCTGCTGCATGCCCGGCCAACGGATAATCATTGGAATCCGGCAGGTTCCCTGATCTGCGGTGGCATGCTCGCCATAGATTCCCAGTTGGCCGACATTTTCACCGTGATCGGCGGTAATGATGATGATCAGATCCTCCATGACGCCCTGCTTTTCCAGCGCCGCAAACAGCTTGCCCAGATGGTCATCCATATAACGGACACCGCAGTCGTAACCGTCAACCATTTTTCTCAGATCGTCCATATTGATAATTTCGCCGGGATGACGCGGGAAATCAGGGGAAGTGGCATTGTCGTAACTTTTGGTATTGAAGTTAATGTTCAACTCCCGGGCGCTATGAGAACCTACCATTTCCTTGTGCCGCTCCAGCACCTCTTCTGTCATCCACTCTGGCAGCGGATCGTTCTCGAAAGGATTTCCGTATTCCAGAGGTGTCCGGTAAGGAGTGTGCGGGTCCCAATAATTCACGTAGAGGAACCAATCCTCTTTCTTGGCATTTCGCTCGATCCAGTCGAGTGTGACAGGGGTTACATCGTCCGCAGACTCGTTTCCGAGATGCCCCGTATTGATGATTTCATTAAATCCGGCATAGAAAGCAAACGTGGAGTGACGTTGCGGGAAAGGGCTGATCAAGGTGGTATTCAATCCGCCGATCAGTTGCAGGTAGGACGGGAAGGCCCCGCCGCGGGTAAGTCTGCCCATCAATTCCCGCTTATCGCCTTCAAGCTTCATGTCCCCCGCCGTACCGCCGTGGCCGACCAGGCCGTTGCGAATCCCGAATTGTCCGCTCATCAGTGCGGTACGGGAAGGAGCGCACGGCGCGTCCGAAGTATAGTAATTGGTGAAACGGACACCCTCAGCCGCGATTTTATCGATATTGGGCGACGTATTGCGATGATAGCCGTAGCAGCCCAAATGTTCCGGGTTGGTCGAATCCAGATCCAAAAACAAGATTCTCATAAAACAATCCCCTCCAAGTTGTTAGCATTTTCACAGCATAACGGATTGCACGACCCTGCTAATATCCGCGTTTGTTCTAATTTACATCCAATCCGAATCTTATTCCTTAACCAATCTTTTTGTTTATTGCACGATCTTTCTGTAAGCCATACGATAGCTAAAACCGATAGAAGAAGACATCCCGAAGAGATCTTCTTCTTCTATTTTCGCGTCTCCCATTTCTATGCTTAAGCTGTAGCGGTCCGATTTTTCAGAAGCTCCTCCTTCATGGTCTCCTCTTCTTGATCAAGCCGGTAGAACATCGTTAGTATGATGGAAAGCACGAAACAAATCAGCGGTACCCATACGAAATTGAACTGAAGAGCCATCAACGCGGATGAGCTCTGCGCCTGGTTCGGAACGTATCCTCCCATCGACATAATCCATGCGGCAATCGCCCCACCGAGTCCCATACCGAATTTGACGCCGAAAGTGGAAGCGGCCATTAGCAGTCCTTGAGCACGCACTCCGGTCTTCCATTCACCGTAATCCACCGTATCGGCGATCATGGCAAATTTCAAACCGGCCACCACGCCCAAACCGATCTTGGCCAGTGATCTTCCGGTCACCAAGAGTGGAACGGAGATGAACTCCGAGCCAACATAGACGATAAGTTGTCCCGCTACTGCCATGATGAAGCCCAGGAGCAACGTGTTACGCTTACCGAGTTTTTTGGCCAAAAACGGCACTGCGATGATCCCGACAAGCATCAAACTCGATAATCCGTTCAACATCGGCACCAAATCCGGGCGATTGAGATTGTATCTCAGATAATAGATCGTCGATTGGTTCATCATGATCGTGGATATAAACAGGAGAACGTTGACAACAAGCAAAATCCACCAAGGCCAATTCCCTTTGAGCGCCTTCACGCCTTCTTTAAAAGGAATGGGCTTATTTCCGTTGGGCTGAACGCGTTCTTTCGTATTCGCAAACGTAATGAAGAATAAAAAGACGCCGACTGTGGCAAATAAAATCATGGTGTAGAGGAAGCCATGCTGCTGATTTCCTCCGCCCAGAAAGGCGACCAAAGGCAATACTGCGGCATTGACGATGAAAGCGCCCGTTTGCCCGCCGACCATTCTGTACGTATTGACGACGGTTCTTTCCTGTGAATTGCTCGTTAAACTCGGCAACAGCGACGATAATGGAATATTGACGCCCGCATACAAAATACCCAGTGCAATGTACGTTACATATGCGTAAATGATTTTACCGGACGGGCTTAAATCGGGCGTCATGAACGTTAAGATTGCTACCACTCCAAACGGTATGGAAAGCCAAAGGAAATAAGGTCTTGATTTCCCCCATTTGGTACTTGTACGATCGATCAACACCCCAAAAAAAGGTCCGTCCAACGCATCAATCATTCTGGCGACCAGGAACAAGGTGCCTACTGCGACCACATTCAAGCCGAAAACATCGGTGTAGAAAAACATAAGATACGTTGTAACGATGGTAAAAATAAGATTGGATGCGGTATCCCCCAGCCCGTAACTAACTTTTTCCTTTAATGAAACTTGATTTTTCTCATTCATTCATCACTGCCTCCCGTTGTCTCCGCGTTTGCCTGCCTTTTTGGACTTCATCCGTCCGTTTCTGTTGATTGCATCCATATCTGCATATAAAGCGCTTTCATACCAATATGGCCGCCTGTTCTCTCTTCCGCCGAATCACCCCTTCATGCCTTGGCCCTCTTTTACTCTACCTCCATTCCACAGCGAATTCCTTAACCGATCTTTTTGTTTGTTGCCGGATTTTTTTGCGAACAACTTCTTTTTTATGGATTAAAATCCCGCATTCACCTCTAATAAAACAAAAAAACATGGCTATGCGGCGTGCACATAACCATGAATTCAAGCAACACGTTTGCTATTCTTTTGTCTTTTGGTATTCTTCATTGATTTCTTGGATGATTTGGCTCCCGCCTTCCCGCTTCCAGGCTGCGGCCGCCTCATCCACGGCACTTAAGGGAAGTTGGCCCATGGCCACCTTGGTTATCGTCTTCATCCATTTCCCTTGAAGCTGACTGCCCTTTTGGTTAAACGTCTCACTGGACAGTCCTTCCGCCGGATTTTTCCAACGATACTTGGCATTGGTCTCATAAAACTTCATGACGTTTTCCGCATACTTCGGATCGTCCCACTTTCGAATCTGGACTTCCGGGTCATAGCGGCGAAAGAACCAGACAGAGAGCATCTGCGGGCGGTCTCTGTCAAACGCCTCCAGCTTTTCAAACTTTCCTGCGGCAGTCCTTTGAAAGTGAATGCCTTCAATCCCGTTTTTGATTAAATCATAACCTTCGTCCGACAAAAGGTAATTCAAAAGCTCCAGCGCTTTCTGCTGCTTGGCGGGTTCGATTTTGGCATTGATCACGATTTTGCTCGTGTTCCCTATCGTGTGTGTCGCCTGTAGTCCATCCGGCCCCTTCGGCGGGATTAATTGAATGAGTTCTGCCTGGGGGTTATTCTTTTTTATGGCAGGCAATGTCGACGTATAAAATTCGTTGGGGACGACGGTGGCAATGCCTATCTTTCCTGCCACCAATTTGGAAAGCGGGTCCTTGACCTTGTTCGCGGCAAATTCCGGATCCAGCGCGCCCGACGAATAAGCCTCCTTGATGAACGTTAAAAATAGCTTGAGTTCCTCCGTTTGCACCTGCAGCGGAATAAGCCGCCCGTCTTGTTCGCTCCACTCGTTCCCCAGCCCGAAAGCGCCCAAAAGCGCATCCAGATTGGTAAACTTGTCGCCCACGATGCTGAAGGAAAAGCCGGAAGTATCGGGCTTTCCGTTCCCGTCTGGATCCTTCAGGGCAAACGCCTTGGCGACTGCGAGAAATTCATCCACGGTAGCAGGCGCCTTAAGCCCCAACTTGTCCAGCCAGTCCTTTCGAATGATCAAGGAATCCCGCGTGTTCGTAATATAAAACGGCAATCCGTACATTTTTCCTTTGGGATTCATAAGCTCCAAGTATTCATGGCTCAAATATTTCGTGAAATTAGGATATTGGGTAAGCTCTGGTTTAATATCCATAAAGACGCCTTTGTCCTTCCATTTATTGTATTCCGGGCCTTCGATCAGGAAAACGTCGGGAAAATCATTGGAGGCCGCGAGTACATTCATTTTCTCGCCGTAAACCTCCATTGGAATCCATTCGATGTTCAGCCTCATGTTTAGCCGTTTATTCAACTCTCTGACGATCACATGATCCTCGGGCCAGCCTCCTCCCGAGAAGCTGAACGTCATCATATCCAGTTCTATGGGAGCTCCTCCCTCCTCCCCGCTGCCTGGCAGCTCTTGACCCGCTTGTTCGTTTCCCAGAGTGTCGGAGCAGCCGAGAAGTCCCACCAGCCAAAACGCGGATAGCAGCATAACGCACCATTTTTTCATGTCCATCTCCCACTCGTTCTTATTCAGTCCGTGCGACCGGATTGTATGTTTCGTTCCCGTAAGGAATTCGGATGCTGACGACGCTGCCGCGCCCCGGAAAAGAATGTACAGAAATGCCGTAAGGCTCCCCGTATTTCAATCGGATTCTGGCATGAACATTTGCCAGTCCGATGGACTCGCCCCTGAACGTTACTTCGCTTGATGGACTTCCGTGAAATTGATTCCTTAGTTCCGCAAGCCGTTCTTCCGGTATTCCTGGACCATTGTCCGCGATTTCGATGATCAGATTGCGACCCTCTTCGTAAGCGTTTACAACAATTGCAGCATTCCCACCCCTCACTTCCACCGCATATTTGACGGCATTCTCCACAATCGGCTGGACGGTCAGCTTGATGATCGGACAATTCATGAATTTCTCATTCACCCGGACGTTGCTTTCGAATTTTTTCGGATAACGGATGTGAACAATATCCAAATACTTGATTAAAATGCTCAGCTCCTCGCGAATCGTCACTTCCTGATCAGACCCCTTGGAAGCATAACGGTATACGTCCGCCAGGTTATACGCGATTTTCTCGATCATCGGAACTTCTTCCAGATAAGCGATGCTCTTGATGATGTCCAGCGTGTTGTATAGCAAATGAGGATTGATCTGATTCTGCAGCGCTCTCACCGTCGCCACGCTCTGCCTTAATTGCAACTGCACTTCCTTCACCCTGTACTCGGAGATCACCTGCATCAGTTCGTTCAACTGCTCAACCATATAGTTGAAGCTGTTGGTCAGAACCTGGTATTCATGGATACCGGATTTTGGGGCAGCCCTTATTCCCAGATTCCCTTTGGCAACTCTCTCCATTCTCGTTTTGATGTACTTGATCGGAGCGACAAACTGGGAGACCAGGAAGGGGATAATCAGAAAAATACTGAGCGCAAGGATAGCCAAAGCGATCATCGTGGAGAAAACCGCAGAATTCAAACCTTTGGCCATCTCCGCATAAGGTACGACCGAAACGATATTCCATCCCGTATTTTTCGATTCGTAAACGGAAACCAGATAGGCTTCGCCATTCCACTTTTGCGAACTGGTCCCGTTTTCCATATCCAGATTCAGGCCGCTTAACGGCGTGTCTCGCCACGCCTTGCCCACCCACTCCTTTTCGGGATGATTCACCACGATATCTTCCTTCGACAGCAAGAAGAAATAGCCGCTCTTCCCGAGCCGGGATTTATTGAAGGCGGCATCGATTTCCGTCAAGGAAAACTGCAGCACCAATTTGCCGATCATTGTCGTCGTTTGCGTACTGTGTATAGGGATGATCATATCCATGACTAAAGGGCCATTGTCACCCAGACGATGCGTAGGCAAGATCGTGACAGCTTTAATGTCGGCAAACCATGCGTCCATCATTTCCCGGTCTTCCGGGATATAACTGTTATTGAGCGGGAGAACCCGCCGGTCGTTCGAAACGAGAAACATATTGTTAATTTCACGGAAGTTGAAGGACACATAGGTGTTCATCTCTTTTTCGATCCCTGCGATATCCTCCACATCTGGCGTATAATTCTCACTCAGCCATTTTTGGACCAGATCGGTGTTCAGCAGCGTATTCGTCGAATTTTTCATTTGCCGGAAGTAAAACTCCAGATGATGATTCAGCCGTCCGGTGGCTTCCTCCGCAACCATCACAAATTCCTCTTTGACCGCTTTACTGTAGAAATAATGGGAAAATCCGGCCGTCAGGCACACTGACAAAATGCTCAGCCCGAAAAAAAGCACAATCATTCTTTGTTTGATAGAACGTAAAGGAGAAAGCTTGCTTTTCATAAGCCCAGACTCCTGCGGTATTCGCCCGGCGATTGATCTGTTAGGCTTTTGAACAACCGGTTAAAGTACGGCATGGAAGAAAAACCGACCATATCGGCTACCTCATAAACTTTCAGGTCCGGCTCCAGCAGCAGCTGTTTGGCCTTCTCGATCCTGTAATGGTTCAAATAATTGATAAATGAATCCCCATAATGCTGCTTGAACAGCACGCAAAACCTGGAGACACTTAAATCGGCGTACTCCGCGATTTGCGACAGCGTGATCTCCTTGACGTAGTTTTGGTGCACATATTCGGTGACCCTCCTGTACAAAAAACGGTTGCGCTTGCCGGAAGAAGCGCCGTTCAACTGGCGGGACCACTGCTCCAGCAAATTAGCAAAATGGGCTTGTACCGCGGGTTTGTCGGACGCCTCACCGAGTTCCCGGTTTGGATGACACGGATCAATACTCCGTAATTGATCGTTCAGCTTTTCCGAGAAAATGCGGAGCAGTCCGTAACGGATTCCCGCATTCGGTACTTTTGCTTTATAAATGGAGTTAAGTATCCGGCCGGCTTCGCCGACTAGCCTTTGATGATCCCACACCTCCATCACTCCCAGGAATTCCTGGATTTTATGAAGAGGCTCGTAAAGATGAACGGAGCTCTGCAGCCGTTCCACGGAGCGCAGCAAGGCCTGCTTCAAGTCCTCAGCCACGACCGGCTTCAGCAAATATTCCGATGCTCCGTATCGAATGGCCTGCCGGGCATAGCTGAAGTTCTCATACCCGCTAATCACGATCGGGACGATCCCCAGCTTGTACGCATCACATTTGCCCAGCAAAGACAAACCGTCCAGTTCCGGCATGACGATGTCTGTTATGACGACGTTTGGCCATACCTCGTTAATCAGATTCCATGCCTCTACCCCGTCGCTGGCCTGGGCCACAACCTTGAAATCAAGCCCGAACCGCTCAATCATCTCTACAATACCGTTGCGTATCCAAACTTCATCTTCTGCAACCAATACATGGAACATGTTTATCCTCCGGATCGTATTGATATGTTTGTTTTTTCCTTAGCTCATTTCTCTTTTGACTATAGCAAAGATAAATTCATATTGGAATAAAGAACAGGAGTTTTCCCGCTGTATAAATATAGTAAAGCGCTTTACTGCAAAACTTTTTATTATTTTGACATTATTTAAGCGGAATGATATCTTTGAGATAACATAATCTTAAACATAGACAGGGAGGGATTGCTTTGTCGAGAGGCTGCATGACAAGCGGTCATTCCAGAATCAGCGTGATGTGGAAGACCGTGTCGGAAGACTGCAATTTGGCTTGCGACTATTGCTATTACAGTACCTGTGGAGGCAAGCCGGGACCTAAAATCAATCGGATTGATTCCGCCATTCTGGATAAATTCATCAAGGATTACATGGAGCACTGCCAAGGGGCGGCCACCTTTGCCTGGCAGGGTGGAGAACCCCTGCTCGCCGGACATGACTTTTTCGAAGAGGTCGTTTATCTGCAAGCTCTGCACGCCCCGCCGCATACGATCATCAGCAATTCCTTGCAAACGAACGCTACGCTGATCAATGATCGGTGGGCTTCATTTTTTAAAAACTATCATTTTTTGATCGGCGTCAGTCTGGATGGTCCTCGGGAGATTCATGATTCCCGCCGGGTGAACTCTGCCGGCAAGGGCAGTTTTGACCGGGTTATGGCCGGTATTGAGCATCTGCGGCGGCATCAGGTCGATTTTAATATACTAACAGTTATCCATAAAGGCAATGTAGGTAAAGCCAAGGAATTGATGGCATTTTACCGGGAGAATGGCTTCAATTTTGTCCAGTTCATCCCCTGCATGGATTTCAGGTCCCAGCAAGTGGATCAGCCGGGTGTTTACGAGATTACCCCTCGGGAATACGGCGACTTCCTTTGCGAAGTTTTCGACGAATGGTACCAGAAGGGAAACCCTGAAGTTTCCGTCCGCTTTTTCGACAATATGCTCAGCGTTTACCTCAACCGGGAAGCAGAGCTGTGCGTGCATCGGGCTGCGTGTCCGACGAGTCTGGTGCTTGAGCAGAATGGAGATGCCTTCCCGTGCGATTTCTTCATCAATGACCAGTGGAAGGTCGGCAATGTCGGCAGTGATTCCATTACAAGCATGCTGGCCCATCCGAACTACGAGCGCTTCCACCGAATGAAGCCGGCCCTGCCAGAGAAGTGCCTTACTTGCGAGTGGCAGCGATTATGCTATGGTGGCTGTCCACGGAACCGCAAGTGGAACCCTGAAGAAAATCAGTCCGATCCGGATTTCTTCTGCCAAAGCTACATGCAGATCTACGCCTATGCCCACGAGAGAATGCAAGAGCTGGGCCAAAGGCTGCGCAAGGAAATGTATACCTATAATTTGCAACAGTATTTTAACGGCAAAGCTCCGGGACGCAATGAACCGTGCGCTTGCGGAAGCGGCAAAAAGTACAAGGCCTGCTGCTCTATTTCCTCCTCACCTTTGACCTAAAGAAATTGCGAACAAGAATGAAGCCGGAATCCAAAGGGAAAAGCCTCCAAGACCACCTTTTAAAGTGGCTGGAGGCTTCTGGCAGTTCCCGTTAGTAAACCAAGATGATTACAACAAAGAAGACTGCCGTAAATTTCGCCGACAGTCCTTCACATCCAAGTAGTATACTCCTCAATTCTATTCGCTCGACAATTCCTTAAGCGATTTAATTTTACCATGGGGATGCTGTTCTTGCTTTTGTGACTTCCAGGCAGCTTCTTTCCTTCTCTTCTGGTGAGCCATAACAGATATCCTCCTTTGGAAATTGTGATGTATACCACTTCCTTAAGTTGTCATTACTCGGCTCTGTTTATTCATAAAACTAAATTCGTTGGATTTTTGTTGTGATACCTGCCCCTCTTTTACAGTTCCAAAGGAGCCTCTGCCCGTATGGGGGCTAAACCGCAACTTTATTGTACACAGCAATTCCTCCGTCTTATCGGATTATAGGGTTAAAAAGAAAAAAGCCGCATAATGCGGCTCCCTAAGCATATAGTTTCGTGTCACAATAACACTCCAACCTGTAACTCCTGCTTCTTTGTCTCCTTTATGTGATGCAAGGGTGTTAGGATTAGTTAGCGGGCATTTCGTTGAAGAACGTGATGTCGTCTATAGGCAATCGAGTTGTCTGATGGCCCGGCTGTGCCGCTTTGCCGAGTGCAATCAGCATGATCGGAATGTACCGGTCGCTGATACCGAACGCTTGCTTAAACTCAGCCGCATTGTAGCCGCCCATCGGGACGGTATCGTAACCGTGAGCACGCGCAACCAGCATGAGCTGCTGGGATACAATACCACCGTCGATATGGATGACTTTGTGCAGGCTTTCTTCTGGCAGCGAAGCATAGACATTAATCGATCTTTCTACGAACGCTTTAGCGGTATCTTCCGCCATATAGCCGCGTTTTACGGATTCACCGAAAACTTCCTCGAGCCTTTTATATCCTTCTGTATCACCAAGCACAGCGATCACCGCTGCAGCCTCAGTAACCTGAGATTGATTGTAGGCGATCGGTTGCAGCTTCGCTTTCAGTTCCTCTGTCTCAATAACCAAGAAACGCCAAGGCTGAGCGTTACTGGAGGAAGGCGCAAGCGTCGCTTCCTTCAGCAGATCCTTAATTTCCTCGTGAGATAGGCGAACCGACTTGTCGTAATGACGCACAGAGCGGCGCTCGTGGATGACATCGGCGAATAAAGCGGAACTCTGACCAGTAGTTGACATGATAAATCCTCCCTTGGATAAATACTGTTAAAGATTCAGCACAGTTAAATTCAGGCTAAACGATCCAATTTAAAGCTCAATGCTGGAATGCGAAGCAGATGTTTGTAGATGAAATCGGTAATAAGATTACCAAATTGCTTCAGCGTACAGACCATTCGCGGCTCGCTCTAAACTGTTGTTTATATTGCACAGTATAAAATCTAAGCAAGCCGCTGTCAACTGTCTTTTTCCAGATTCATCTAAAGCTTTGCTTCCAGTTGTTTGGCGAGATCAGCAATTGTGTATTTGCTTAATACTCCGCGCATACTGTCATCCATTTCTTGGGTGATATCCTCAAGCGCAGATTTCATACATTTACCAAGCGGATGCGTTCCGACTGTCTCGGTAATACCAAAGGAAAGCCTGCTGTCTGCACGAAATACATCATACACATCAACCAGCCGAATGGACTCTGCCGGTTTCCCGAGGCGGTACCCGCCGTCACGGCCTTCTCGGGTCCCGATAAACCCTTCCTTGGCGAGAACGGAAAGTATTCGGCGCAGCAGGGAAGGCTCCGACTGAAGATCTCTAGCGAGTTCAATACTTGGACAAGCTGTGCTTACGTCCTCCTGTGACAATATAACAAGCGCTTGAACAGCCAGTCCAAACCACTTTGGGTGCTGAGTCGGCGTACAATATTCCTTCCTCAACCTTTGCTCTCCCCTTCCAGCTTACTCTTATCTAGTATGAGTAAATTGTACCGAATTCCCGGGTATGCTGCAATATCAGAAGAAGCACCCTGTCCAGTAATTTTTTCTACCACGAAGCTGCTCGATTCATGCGAAGGAGTGAATTCCTTCTTGGTAAGACGCCACAGCCAAGCAGGCAACTTTTGTGTTATTCTTAATTACTAATAAGTGTCAGTTATAAAAATATGAAATGATAAAATATTAAAATTTTGTTGACTCTGGATGAAACTTGAGTGCTCCAATCATGAATAAAATAGGGTGTGCAAACCATGAATGAAAAAAAATATACCGTGGGTGAAGTAAGCCAAATCACAGGCATTTCTAAAGACACTCTGAGATTTTACGATAAAAGCGGGCTTCTAAAACCAGGCTACGTTGACCCCAAAAATAATTACCGCTATTACACCTTCGATCAGTTTTGGCGTATCGACATTATACTCTGTTGCCGTAAATTGGGTATCTCTTTAGAAAAAATCAAGTCCGTACTCGACCTGCATGACAATAACAAGATCGTTGAATTGCTTTTGGAGCACCGTGCCGAAGCACTCCGGCTCAGCAATTACTATATGCGAATTGCAGATGATATCTCATGGTATGAGTCTCAAAATAGTCAAATTGCAAAAGCTCGTCAAGCACAAAATATTTGCGTAAAAACATTACCGGAACGCAAAGTGATAGGGATCAATCGAAAGAACGAGTCCGCTTATCAACTGCAGCTCCATCAAGCCTACCGGAACGAGGTGCTCCATACTGAATCTATAAAACGGAATTACGGCTATTTCCTAAACACCGAAGATATTTTCAATAATCTATTCCATAAGACTGGCGGATATATTGAAGTGGGCTCCGGGCAATATCAATATGTTGAGGAAAAGGACATTTTGACCATTCCGGGCGGCAAATATGCTTGTTTTATCACAGACGTATCGAAGGATACGGCTGACTTTTCGCCGCTTGTTAACTGGATTAATGAGCATGATTATAAAGCTGATTTTATCATAGCAGATGAAATTGGATTACAGCTTTATGCCTACATGCAGTATCCTTGTGAAATAAAAATGCTGCTAAAAAAATGATCAGATTCTTTTTTTCTTGACATTGGAGTCGCTCCAACTTTTACAATATCCTCTATGCAAAGGAGGATATTTTTTATGCGAAAAGAAGTTTCACTGGCTGATGAACCGGTTTTACAGCTGATTCTAAAGCTGGCGCCGCCAGTTATGTTGGCTTTGTTAATTCAGTCACTTTATAACATTGTAGATAGCTGGTTTGTGTCCCGTTATTCTGAACATGGCCTGACGGCACTCTCCCTCATATTTCCGATCCAGCTGCTGATGATTGCTTTGGCAACCGGTTCCGGCGTAGGTACAAACGCACTTATTTCCCGCTTTTTAGGAGCGAACGACAAGCAATCCGCACAAAATACCGCCTTCAATGGCCTGCTGCTCGCTGTTGTAAATTGGATTCTATTCATGTTGGCTGGCTTGCTGCTGCTTCGACCCTATTTTGAAATGTCATCGTCGACACCGGATGTCATCGCTTATGGTCTTTCTTTCGGGAAAGTGATTCTTTTGTTTTCCTTCGGGATTTTCATAGAAAGTCATTGCACCAAAGTCCTACAGGCTTCAGGCGATATGGTAACCCCGATGATCGCACAGGTAACCGGCGCTGTCATCAACTGTGTTTTAGATCCTATTTTTATTTTCGGGTGGGGCTTCATCCCCTCCTTTGGTGTTGAGGGCGCAGCGATTGCGACGGTTACCGGACAAATTACCGCCATGTTCATCACCATATTTGCCGCCACCAAAAAAGGAAAAATAAAATTCAGAAACAGGAAAG
This sequence comes from Paenibacillus peoriae KCTC 3763, assembly GCF_000236805.1. Classification (GTDB taxonomy): domain Bacteria; phylum Bacillota; class Bacilli; order Paenibacillales; family Paenibacillaceae; genus Paenibacillus; species Paenibacillus peoriae. The sequence goes on from NZ_AGFX01000031.1 coordinate 13,653, forward strand.
CCAACCTTCGTATCATGGGTAACATTTATTCTGCCGGTGCTCCATCTATGATCATGCAGTCGCTTTTTACAATATATATTGTAGGGTTGAATTTCATACTCGCAAGTTTCACGGAAAATGCGGTAACGGTTTTGGGGATTTATTATAAAATCCAAACCTTTTTCTTTGTTCCGCTGATGGGGCTGGATCAGGCGATATTGCCGATCATTAGCTTTAATTATGGGGCAGGAAAACCTAAAAGAATGTGGGATACATTGAAATATGCCAATGGCATTGGCGTTCTTTTGATGAGCATCGGTACAGCAATATTCTGTTTCCTGCCGGAACAATTACTGCGCATCTTCACGAGCAATCCGGATATTATTAAAATTGGGGTTCCAGCTTTTCGTATTATTGGTGCAAGCTTTATCCCGGCAGCCTTTACACTGATCACACCGACCTTCTTTCAGGCAACCAGCCGTGGCTTTAGGAGCATCTCTGTGACCATACTCCGACAGGTCATATTGTTAGTTCCGCTTGCGTGGCTGTTTTCTCACAAAGGCTTGTTCTGGACATGGCTTACCTTTCCTTGCACAGAAGTGATCACGATGGTTATATCATTCCTGCTGCTTTCTAATTTTAAAAAGCAGCATATCACAGCCAACATGACCATTGATATTCAAAAGAATTCGGTAAAAATACAGCATTGAAAATAATTAATGCAGGATATAGAAAAAAAGAGTCCTCTTCCTTTCATAGAAGGAGAGAACTCTATTGGTTATATGACAACATATGAACATTAGCCCTTAACTGAGCCTGCCAGGCCGGAAACAAAGTATTTCTGGAATAACAGGTAGACACACAGTGTCGGAATAATGGAGATCAGCACACCTGCGTTCAGCAGCGTATAATCGGTTGAATGCTCGCCTTTAAAGGCAAGCAGCCCGGTTGTAATGGTCTTCATCGTATCCTTGGTGATAAATATCTGTGCCAGCAAAAACTCATTCCAGGTTGCCATAAAATCAAAGATGACAAGCGTGGCGATGGCCGGCATGGATAAGGGCAATATAATCCGAAAAAATTTCCCCATGTCTCCGCATCCATCAATCAAGGCAGACTCGTCGATTTCCTTCGGAATGGTGCGGAAGAAGCCGCGCAAAATCAGAATGCCGAACGGAATGCCGAATCCGATATACACGAGAAAGATTCCGGGATACGTGCTGACAAGATGCGTTTTGTTGAGAAGTATATTCAAGGGCACAAGTGTGGCCTGCATCGGGATCATCATACCGATCAGGAAAAAGGCAAACATCGAATTACTCCATTTAAAATTCAGCCTGGACAAGGCAAATGCCGCGAGCGCTTCGATCAGGATGCCCAGTGGTACCTTGACGAGACAGATGAACAGCGTATTTTTCATATACATGCTCATTTTGCCCTGGTCCCACGCTTTCAGAAAGTTATCCCACTGAAATTTTTCAGGCAGCGCGTAAAACGGGCTGGTCATCAGATCCGCTCTCGATTTCAGCGCAGTGAAGGCGATAAACAGGACCGGGATTAAAAATATGGCCGCAAAAATGATCAGGAATGCGTACCGTAATACCGTTACTGCCGGGTGGACTCTTAATTCCTCCATGCTGCATCACTCTCTTTCTGCACGTTATACATGGGATTTCTTGGTCGTGTAATAAATATAAGGAATGATGATGATCATGGAAACCAATACAAGAATAAAGGCGATTGCCGAACCCATTCCGATATTCGCAAATTTGAATGTCTGACTATACATCCATGATGAGAGCACCTGGGTGCTTTCGGCAGGGCCGCCGCCGGTCATGCCGTAAATAATGTCATAAACTTTCATGGAAGCAATCAGCGTCGTGGCCACCACAATGACAAATGTTTCGCGCAGCAGCGGCAGTGTGATATAGAAAAAGGACTGATACGGTTTCGCTCCGTCGATTAAAGCCGCTTCATACGGGTCCTGCGGAATACTCTGCAGCCCTGCCAGGAAAAGAACCATGGGCTGTCCGATGCCCTGCCACATGGCCGCTGCAAAAACAGCGTACAGCGCGATATCCGGTTCTGCCAGCCAGGCGTGCTGCCAGCTTTCCAGCCCCAGCAAAGCAAGCATTTTATTGACAAATCCCTGTGTCGGATTGTAGATCCAGGTCCATCCGGTGGCAACAACAATACCTGACAATACATACGGAAAGTAGAATACACCGCGGAAAAAGATCCGCCCCTTCAGCTTTTTGTTCAGCAGCAGCGCCAATCCCAGACCTGCCCCCATAATCAGTGTCAGAGAACCGATCATCCAGAACAGATTGTTTCTCAGTGCTCTCATGAACACGGTATCCTGCGTGAACAATTCGGCATAATTGCCTAAGCCTACAAACTCCTTATGGGGAGCAACTCCATTCCAGCTGAAAAAACTGAGAAAAAGGGTGTATACCGCCGGCACAAAAATAACCGTTAAGTAAATAATTAAAGCAGGCAGCAGGAACAGCCACGGTTTAAGCATTCTTGATGTCATGCCATTCTCCCCTTTCCACATAAATCGCGTCAGCAGAAATTTTCTGCTGACGCCTTGCTCGATTCAGTCCAGGCGGTAAGGACTTGATCATCATTTCTGTTTGCTTTTGTATGCAGACACGGCGTTCTCCATATTTTCGGCAGCCTGCTGTGGTGTCCACTCTTTCAGCGCCACTTTATCCTGTGCTTCGAACAGCTTCTGCACGACCTCCTGCGGAAGAGCCTGGTCAGTAATCAGGAAACCGCCATCCTTCGCGCTGTCAAGCAGCGGCTGAATATGAGGTGTCTTTTCCGAGACCGTGAAGCCCAGTGTAGCCGGCGAACCATAATCATTGATATATTTATTGACCACCTCAACACTTGTTAAATACTCGCCAAGCTTGATAGCTGCTTCCTGCTTCGCAGGGTCTGATGCGCCGTTGATCTGCAGCATTTCCGCGAACACGGATGCACGTGTCGGCTTTTGTTCTGTCGGAAATTTGAATACATCAAATTTTGTCGGATCAAAGCCATTTTCAGTAATGTTGCCGTCAAACCAGGTTCCCTCGTTAATGATGCCCGCCGACTGCTGGTAAAACAGCATTTCGGCTTCGCTTGGATCCAATGAGGAATAACCCATCGGGAAGTAACCCTTGTCCGTATATTCTTTAATCTTTTCAAAGGTTTTAACGACCGCCGGATCGTTCCATGATGCCTTCAGACTGTTCAGCTTGTCATGCAGTTCCGGACCCGCAAAATGCTCAAGCAGTTGCTCGGTCAAGCGCATCGTATGCCACCCGCCTTTACTGCCGAAAGCCAGAGGGGTAACCCCCTTATCCTTTAGCGTTTTCAGTTGTGACTCAAATTCGGCAAATGTTGAAGGTGCTTGCAAATTCAGCTTCTGATAAAGCTCTTTCGGGTACCACATGCCCAGTACATTCAAGTGCATCGGAATCCCGGAAATTTTCCCGTCAAAAGTGGACATATCAATAGCGGTTTTATTGTATTTTTCGGACCATTTGTGGTCTTTAGCCACCTGAGTCAAATCCATCGTCATGCCATTTTCCGGGTAAAAGGATCCCAGCGATCCGCCCCATGTAAACCACATATCCGGCAGCGTCTTCGAGCTTGCCGCCACCTTGAGGGTTTCTTTGAACGGGTCCACCTCATACTGGGTAAGCTCCACATCAATATCCGGGTTAGCGCTTTCAAAATCTTTAACCGCCGACTGCAGCCATGCCCACCCTGTATTCAGTGTCCACAAGGAAATACTGACCTTGGGGCTACCGGAGGATGTGCTCTTCTGGCTTTGACCTGCATCCGATGAACACCCAACCACGCTTGTAGCAACAAACAGAACACTAGCCAGCAATGCAACCCATTTTTTCATCATGTATGTCCCCCTACGTTTATTGGTTGGTAGCTTGAATACGCAGCGCTTGATAAGGCTTGCCCGGCAATTCCACGCGGCACGTTCCTTCATATGCCCCAGGCAGCGGAGTAATCGTCATGTTCCATGTATCAATCAGTTCAATGGTAAAAGTGATACCCTCAGGCAGCGGCAAGATGCGGAATCCCGGACGGCTTGAGCCGAAATACACGAGATAATATTCACCGTCCACCCCGCCCGCCGCGACATCCCATTGAAAGTCAGCACTCAGGCGGCTGAGCTGCGGCCCGTCTTCGATAATACGGCGGAGAAATTGGATTCTGGACGGGCTTTCTCCGTGCAGTGTTCCTCCGTGCGACCACCAGATGATATTGTCTTCATGCAGAAAAGTTTCCCCATGCGTGACATAACCGCCATTCAGCATGCCTTCCCAGAAGCATTCCACCATCCGTTCCGCCGTGATATCCCCCCATCCGTGGTTCAGATTTCCTTCATAGCGGCATTCGTCCACAACAATGGGCTTCCGGTAGGTCTCCTGCCATTCGCTGACAAAATGGAGATCATGGTGCTGGATGCTCGCATGTGTAACCCACGGCTTGCCATGGTCATACCAATGCATATTGCTGCGGTAATGGATGCCCGGATGGTGCCAGTTGTGAATGGACCGGAGATGACCGTAAGCATCGCGCTCCTGAATGATTCTGAAGAACCGGTCCCAATCCCGCATCGTTTTGGCCTTCATCAGATCGAACTCGTTGGCCAGCGACCACCAGATATTGCGAAACGCCGAGAGACGGGCGACGGCATAACGCAGATAAAAATCGTCAGTCTCGGGGCTCATCTCCGCAAATCCCCACCGGTCATAAGGATGAAAAAGGATAAGATCGGCCTCGATGCCAAGCTTTTGCAGATCCTCAATCCTGCGCTCAAGCTGCCGCCAGTAGGCGGGATTGAGTGCCGTGAAGTCCCAGCCCTCTTCCAGAGACCCTGCAAACGGGTACAACGCTGGTTCGTTCAAATTGTAATCATAGTGCTTCGGAAAAACGCACATTCGAATTTTATTAAAAGCACCCGCTTCAGCCAGACTGCGAAGGGTAATCTCCTGCAGCTCTTCGTCCTGGTGATTCCATACATAACTTGTAGTTCCGAAGGAAAAGAAGGGTTTGCCATCGGCATAGGCGAAATGGACTTCACGATCCACTCCAACGTGTCCGTGATTTCCTGCTGAAGGGTCAACACATGTGAACATGCCCTGAACCAGATTTAATTCAGGTACATTGCTGACCGTCTCATAAGACCACATCCCCAAAGTATCCGGCATAAAGCGCACACGGTAACAGCCTTCCCCGTCATAGAAACCTTCCACCTCAACGGTCCGGTGTTCCTGACGGAAGCGTGCTCCAAACGCCACCTCCGTAAAGGGATTGCCGTCCTCTGGGCCGGGAAGGAACAAGTCAAATCTCCCCCAGCGTTCAATTTCCGGCGCTTTCGCTAATTCCTGCATCACTTGATTCGCCCCTTTCTCTATGGTCATTCAACCTCTTGCACCATTCATTCTAATGATTAGCTCCTGGTGATAGTAGCGGGCGAATCGGCTTTTTCATATACGATTTTGACGTGTACACAGATCCTGTGGATGCTTCCGGTCACGGCAATAGATGATTTTTGCAAAATCATACGTTTTTTTAACTTTCGCTCGGTATGCTTGCCGGCTCCGGTTCATTGATTGCGGTATTCAAGAGGGCTGAGTCCCGTACGGTCCTTGAACAGCTTACTGAAGTAATAAGGATTGCTGTACCCTAGATCGGCCGCGATCTCATACACCTTGCGGCTGGTCTCGCGCAGCATTTTTTGGGCGATTTCCATTTTGTTGCGTATGATGTAATCGCTGAAGTTTTCACCGATTTCCTTAAGAAAAATCCTGCTCAAGTATCCAGGACTAACGTGAATGGATTCCCCGACCTTGGCCAGCGTCACATCCTCCAGCAGATGCCGGTCCACATATTCTTTAGCCCGGCGCACAATAAAGCTGTCGCTCTGTTCATTGCGGGGAAAACGCAAAAGCGTGGACATATAGGCGTCCGGCAGGCTGGAAATATCCCTGCATACAGAAGAGCCGCAAGCAAAAATCAGCCGGACGTTCAACAGCTCAAGCACCTTTTGCCGCAAGCCGTTCAAATAACTTGGCATATCGCCATTCCCAGTTAGAGAACGAACGGGAGCTATCCAAATCATTTCACGGAAATTCCGATGGAAGACCAAACCTCCCCAGTCCTTTGCCGCCAGCTTGCTGATAAGGTGCAGAATGGAAAGAAAGCGCAGTTGTTCCGAATCTTCATTCTCCTGAACCGCGTCGTATCTTTTGCGGATAATCGCAAGTTCATAGCCTTCCTTATAAGATTCGTCCGCGAGCTCGGGCAGGAGCTTCATAGGCTCCGCCGGAAACGTAAAAGGATCCAGCAGCGATAAACAGAGCTCGTTTCTTTCTTCTTCCGTACGCTGCGGCGACTCATTTGAGGGCAATTTAAAACGGGAGATGACCTTTTGCATCGTGTCCGCAATTTCATCTTCATCCATGGTAGGTTTATGCAGATAATCAGCTGCTCCCAGCCGAAGGGCCTCCCTTACATAGGAAAAGGTATCATAGCTGCTCAAGAAAACAATTTGGATCTCCGGGTTCCTGTGCCTGATTTTTTGCGCCAACTCGATCCCGTCCATACCGGGCATCCGGATATCGGTCATGACAAAGTGAATGTTCTCTTCTTCCAAAATACGCAGTGCTTCTTCCCCGTCGGCCGCCTCGGCCTTCCAGCATATCCCCAAACCTTCCCAATCAAGCATATAACGCAGTCCCATTCTGACAATGGATTCATCATCAACGACCAACAGATTCCACATCTCTGTCCCCTCCTGTCCCTGATGTTTCTAAATTCAGTGGTATTCTAACAATAGCTTTCGTGAGATCATCCGTCCGAATTAACGACAATCCGTACGGCTCACCAAATCTGAGAAGGATCCGTTCGTGCACATTACGCAAACCGATATGATCAGCGCTCTCTTCCCGCAGTAGAATCTCTTTGCCGGTAAATCCTGTGCCGTCATCCGCAATTTCAATGAAAAGCGTCCCACTCTCCACATCTTGTCTGACCGTTATGGAAATGTGCAGAGTTCTGTCCAGCCCTTTGGCCCCGTGAAAGATCGCGTTTTCCAGCAGAGGCTGCAGCAGCATGGGCGGAATGGGCACGTGCAAGCACTCGTGCGGAATAACCCAATGCACCCTAAAAACCCCGGTGTATCTTAAATCCATCAAAGCGGCATAATCTTTCAGCAGCCGGATCTCCTCATCCAGCAGTACCAGATCGCTGTCCAGCTTCATATTCGCCTGAAGCAGCTTGGCCAGTGATTGCAGTAATTTGGCAATATGGGACGAATGCTGCAGCATGGCCAGCATGCGAATGGAATTCAGCGTGTTATACAGAAAATGGGGCTGTATGCGTGCCCGCAATGCGTAGAGTTCGGCGTTGCGCTTCTGGCGTTCCTTCTCCTCAATGGAATGCACCAGAATGTCGAGACGGCTGACCATCCTCTGGTAGCTGCTTTCCAGCCGTCTCATTTCGTTATCTTCCCCTACGGGTGCAGGCGCTTTGAAATTCCCCTGCTCGACCTCACGCATGGAGCGGATTAAGCGGTTGATTGGCCTCGACAGCCTTCTCGCAAGCAGCCAGGAAATGGCGGCTGAACAAATCACCGCACCCACCGCCACCAGGAAAGTAAAATAGCTGATGGAACGGCTGCCCGCCAGCAGCTCCTCACGATTGACTCCCAGGTATACCTTCCACTTCAAGTAATCGCTTTCAAGAAAAACGCCGCTGTATCCCTCCTGCCCCTGATCCGCAGACACGTCAGCCTCCCATCTGCCCCGCTGCTCGTTAGCACCGATGGACAGCTGTCTGGACGCAAGGGCAGGATCGGATGCGTAAATAACATTCCGGTTCTGATCGAGGACGGTGACCTTAACGGTCGGAAGCTCCAGCGTCTCCACAAATTTGGGGATAAAATCGGGACTGATGAAGATAGCCATGACTGCCAGCGGTTGATATTCCTCGTCCATCAGCAGACGGGAGCCGATCAGGGCAGGGAAGGCTCCGTCTTTAAACTGGTTGATTTCCCTGACTCCGGTAATGACAAAACCGCCCCGCTCTGCTAGCGCTTGTTGGTACCAATCCTCATCCAAAACCTTTTCTTTGCGATTAATTACTGTATTACCGCTGATTCGATAGCCGTTAACGGTTCCATTCATACCGTAGATCATCAGTCCCTTGATTGAGGAGTTGATGGAAGGATATGCCCCCATGAGCCGAGCCATCGTTCTCTGTGCTTGGATTTCCGCGGTCCCCCACTGCTCCTTGGCCAAATAAGGCTTATTTAAAAAGCTGAAAATGTCCGGTAAATAATACGGGATCATTGTAAACCGGTCAAAATCCCTGACCTGGCGTTCAATCGATGTATTCAGCTGGGCCAGGATCACATTCAGATCCTGCTCATTCCGGGCCTGTAGCATCATGGAGGATTTACGGTAAGCCATCGTCCCGATCAGCAGCGCCGGAATGCTGCTCAAAAGAATGAACACGACGAAAAGCTTGGTCTGAAACCGGATGTTGGACAATTTCTGCATGCTTTCACCTCTACCTCAGGATGTCTTGGTCTTGAACTCACCGTTATTTATTGTCTGCCACGTCTGGTTTCCGTCATTATTCATTATTGGAATAATTCCCAATTGATGTTAATGAACACCACACTTCGATACTTTGGCATGTCAAATGAGATTCCTGAACCGAAAACTCGGTATCCATTTGGCTAATACTAACACTTTACGGGAGCATCCGCAGCAAGCAAATGCTGCAGAATTGAAATCATGCAGGCATTCCTGCTAACCACCTTCTGTCACCTGGAATTTTAGTAACATCAACTCTTCTAATCCCCTATCAATAGATACATGAAGTTTACATCGCACTTATCATTATTGCAACGTTTATAAAAATTAATATATTAATTTAGTTATTATTGCGTTTTATTAACTAAACTACTTGTTGACACCACTTTCTTCCAGTGTTACGATGACGTCGTAAATATAAAACAAAACATTTTGTTTAGTTAAACAAACTAAACAAATACACTTCAAGTTTAGTCATCGTGGATTCCGATGGAATAGAAAATCCGGCGCTGGCTGATAGGCTCTGACCTGATCGGTAAAAAAGCGGAGCTCTCCGTCTGAATCTTCAAAAGAGGAGCTTGACTCCTACAACCCTCCATTAGAATCATCCCTAAAAAATCAAAACGATAAGGGTTGGTAGCTTGGCAGCGTGCTGTACGCTCCGTGGTACATTCAGGCATCAGCCCTCCCAATTCCATTCGCAGCTTATCTGATCTGAATTCGGAGCATCGACACGTTTTTCCGTAAATGACTATACAGATAAGGGGGATCAGACTTGAATATCAGAATGAACGGGATTCACAAAGCCTTTGGAACAAACCGTGTGCTGTCGGGTGTGGACTTCGAACTCCTTGAGGGAGAAATTCATGCCCTGATGGGCGAAAACGGGGCGGGTAAATCCACACTGATGAACATTCTTACCGGTCTTCACAGCAAGGATAAAGGCATCATTTTCATTGACGGCAAAGAAGTGAATTTTGCGAGCCCTTCCGAAGCAGAGCATTACGGTATTGCGTTTATTCATCAGGAACTGAATATTTGGCCCGACTTGAGCGTACTGGAAAATCTGTTCCTCGGGAAAGAGATCACTACACGCTGGGGATTTTTGAACAGCCGCAGTATGAAAGCGCTCGCAAATGAACAGATGCGCAAGCTGTCTCTTTCCCTTCCGCTCGATCAGTCTGCCGGAGCTTGCTCCGTCGGGCAGCAGCAAATGATTGAAATCGCCAAAGCGCTGATGACTGACGCCAAGGTGATCATTATGGACGAACCGACGGCCGCCCTTACTGAAAGGGAGATCCGAAAGCTGTTCGAGGTAATTCTCGCGCTAAAAAAAGAAGGTGTCTCCATCGTATACATTTCCCACCGCATGGAGGAGATCTTTGAGATCTGTGACCGGATCACCATTATGCGTGACGGCATAACCGTTGATACCCAGAAAGTTTCACTTACCGATTTTGACGATGTAGTTAAGAAAATGGTTGGCCGCGAGCTGACCGATCGTTTTCCGCCGCGGAACACCTCTCCCGGCGAGATTATACTTCAAGTCAAGGATGCTTCCCAAAGAGGAGTCTTCCACCAGATCAGCTTCTCTGTGTGCGCCGGTGAAATCTTGGGCATCTCCGGCCTGATGGGCTCCGGACGCACGGAAATGATGCGTGCCATTTACGGTCTTGACCCGCTGGATGAAGGAGAAGTACACCTGAACGGTGCAAAGGTCTTGATTAGACATCCGTATGAAGCGGTTAAGCTGGGTATCGGTTTTATTACAGAAGACCGCAAGGATGAGGGACTATTGCTCGATTTTTCTGTCCGCGAAAACATGGTGCTGCCCAGCCTGTTCAGCTTTGAAGAAAGAGGTCTGATCAATGAGCGGAAGGAAAAAGACTACGTCGATTTGCTGATTTCGCGACTGGCCATAAAAACGGAATCCGCCGAGACGCAAGTACGAAATCTGTCAGGGGGCAATCAGCAGAAGGTGGTCATTGCAAAATGGGTGGGCATCAGCCCGAAAGTGCTGATTCTCGACGAGCCTACCCGTGGTGTTGATGTAGGTGCAAAGCGTGAAATCTATCAGCTCATGAACGAGCTTACCGAGAAGGGTGTTGCCATTATTATGGTTTCCTCCGAACTGCCGGAGGTCATCGGGATGAGCGACCGGATTCTCGTCGTACATGAAGGACGGATTGCCGGAGAGGTTGCCGGACATGAGGCAACGCAGGAAAGAATCATGACGTATGCCACGGGAGGTCAATAATATGCAAATATCTACAGGTGAAATTAAAGTCGGCGGCCGTCAAAACCGTGTGGCCTCCATGTTACACAAAGCGGGGCCCCTACTCGGTCTGCTTATTTTGATTATCGTTGTGTCCGTTTTAAACCCCGCATTTTTGGAACCGCTTAATATTTTGAATCTGCTGCGGCAGGTGGCCATTAACGCCTTGATCGCATTCGGGATGACCTTTGTTATACTCACCGGGGGCATCGATCTGTCAGTAGGCTCCACCCTGGCTCTATCCAGCGCCCTGATGGCGAGCCTGTTGGCAGCCGGCTTCCCTCCCCTCCTGGCCATTGTGGCAGGCTGCGTCATCGGGGCGATGCTCGGTGCAGTCAATGGTCTGATGGTTACCAAAGGAAAGATGGCTGCCTTTATCGCCACACTGGCCACAATGACCATTTTCCGCGGACTGACCATGGTCTTTACGGAAGGCAACCCGATCACAGGGCTCAGCGACAGTGTGATGTTCCAGCTGTTCGGACGCGGTTACTTGTTCGGAATTCCCGTACCGGCCATCACGATGGCAAGCATCTTTGTCTTGCTTTGGGTCGTACTGCATAAAACCTCCTTCGGGCGCAAAACTTATGCCATTGGCGGAAATGAAAGGGCTTCCATTATATCAGGAATCAAGGTTCACCGCGTTAAGATCATGGTGTATTCACTGGCTGGCCTGCTCGCTGGTCTGGCTGGCGCCATTCTGACTTCAAGACTCGATTCCGCTCAGCCTACTGCCGGGACCTCTTATGAACTTGATGCCATTGCAGCCGTTGTGCTTGGCGGTACAAGTCTTTCCGGAGGAAGAGGACGGATTGTCGGCACGCTGATCGGGGCGCTGATTATCGGCGCGTTGAATAACGGCTTAAATCTGCTTGGCGTTTCTTCATTCTATCAGCTCGTCGTTAAAGGAATCGTGATCGTTATTGCCGTTCTGATGGACCGCAAAAAAGCCGCTTAAGGAGAGAAGACCATGAGAAAATACTGTATTTTTCTACTGCTTGCACTTTGCTCGTTCCTGATAGCCGGATGCTCGCTGGAGCCTCCTTCCTGGGCCAAAGCCAAGTCCGCCGGTGATCTCAGTGATGTCAAGATCGGCTTATCCATGTCCACGCTGAACAACCCGTTCTTCGTTTACCTCAAAGACATGGTGGTTAAGGAAGCCGACAGACAGGGCTTTGAGGTCATCGTGGTGGATGCGCAAAATGATCCGGCAAAGCAGAACAATGATGTGGAAGATCTGATCCAGCAAGGAGTTCATGCACTGCTCATCAATCCCACAGATTCATCGGCGATCTCAGCGGCTGTGCAAACGGCCAACGGCGTCGACATTCCGGTCATTGCAATCGACCGGGCGGCGGATAAAGGCGAGGTCGCCTCCCTCATCGCTTCCGATAATGTCAGTGGAGGCAAAATGGCCGCAGAATATATTGTGGATCAGCTTGGTGAAGGCACGGTCGTGGCCGAACTCGAAGGCATTCCGGGCACGTCCGCCGCTCGGGAACGCGGCCAGGGATTCCACTCCGTTGCGGATAAAAAATTGAAGGTGGTTGCCAAGCAGGCGGCGGATTTTGACCGAACGAAGGGTCTGAACGTCATGGAAAATTTGCTGCAGGGCAATCCGGATATTAAAGCCGTTTTTGCCCAAAACGACGAGATGGCGCTGGGTGCTGTAGAAGCCATCGCGGCTACGGGAAGGGATATTCTGGTGATCGGCTTTGACGGAAGCGCGGATGCGTTGCAAGCGGTCAAAGACGGCAAGCTGTCTGCTACCGTAGCGCAACAATTTGACCTGATCGGCCAAAAGGCGGTCCAAACCGCCGCTGAGATACTCCAGGGCAAGACGGTTAAAAGCAGCATTCCGGTGCCAATCAAGCTGGTTTCGAAGGATAACAGCCAATAGCAGGACGGTCATTGACCGAGGAAAACTTAAAAGAGAGCCCTGTTCGAATTTTTTCACCATGAAATTCAAACAGGGCTCTCTTTTTTTATTTAAAATCAGGTTTCTAATGAACTGATCTCGATCATATTCACGAGAGAAACAAGAAGACGCAGTTTTGTTCTGTCGGGAATGAGATAATGTTCTTGTCACCCGACATTTACGGACTCTTGTAATTGTTTATAAAGTGGCCATGTCAATCACGAACCGATAACGCACATCGTTGTGCAGCATACGGTCATATGCTTCATCGACTTGATCGGCACGGATTACCTCTATTTTAGGAGCAATACCATGCTGAGCAGCAAAATCGAGCATCTCTTGTGTTTCCTGAATTCCACCAACATTTGAAGCAGTGATGCTGCGACGCCCTGCGTACAGAGAGAAAATATTGTAGTGTTCTGGTTTGTTTGGCAGTCCAATATTTACAAGTGATCCATCTACTTCAAGCAGGGATAGATATGCATCAATATCAATATTTGCAGACACTGTGTTTAGGATGATGTCAAAGTGACCAGCCAATTCCTTGAATGTTGCAGGGTCACTGGTAGTATAGAAATGATCTGCGCCAAAGCTCAAGGCCTCATCTTTTTTACTCATACTTGTACTCAAGACAGTGACTTCAGCGCCTAAGGCATGAGCAAATTGAACAGCTAAATGGCCGAGACCGCCCATCCCCAGAATGGCAACCTTCTTACCAGGACCTGCATTCCAGTGTTTTAATGGAGAGTAAGTGGTGATACCGGCGCATAATAACGGACTTGCTGCAGCCAGATCCAAGCTATCTGGGACATGAACAACAAAATGTTCTTTTACAACAATTTTTTGGCTATATCCGCCGTAAGTAAGATTTCCATCGTAGTCTGTTGAATTAAATACAATAACTACGCCTTTTGTACAAAATTGTTCTTCACCTCTTAGGCAGAATTTACATTCTCCGCAAGAGTTAACAAAGCAACCGACACCAACGCGATCCCCAACAGCGAATTTTGTAACTTCTGTTCCTATTGCTGTCACGATCCCTGCAATTTCATGACCCGGTACCATTGGATAAACCCCGCTGCCAAAATCATTGTGGGCAATGTGAATATCTGAGCGACAAATCCCGCAATACTTAATATCGATCAAAATGTCGTCAGGCCGTAACTCTCTCCGCTCAATAATTGTCTTTTCAAAAGGTGCTTTTGCGCTTGGAACGCTTAGAACATGGGTTGTACACATAGTTTCCTCTGCTCCTTTGCCTTTGAAAATGAGGCAGCTGGTCAAAGAAAAACGCACATTGATCGAGTTTTCTCTTGTCCAACTGTCTATATTCAGTATATTACCAGTTGTTAAATGAACTAAAATTATAAATTTAACAACACAAAGAGATTTATAGGCAACTGAAGGGACAAATTTGTGACAACGACAAGAAAGGGATCAGATTTGATACGTTTCGGGTCCCTTGGCCTATATATCCTTAGCTATGATAGTAACGCCAGACGAAAAAGTAGGTGCGTAGGTTGCGTTCTCTACAACGCTCCCGGCTATCTTAACAGATGCCGTTCTGCCGCCCGCGCAATTTACCAACCTCTGCCCTCCGCTACCTTTGAACGTCACACCCATCATAAGAAGGTTGGTGTTGCTGTAGGTCATACCAGCGGTGCTTATATTATTAAGCACGATTGATGTATTCATTATCTCACTATTTATAAGCTTTATTGTGTCGACGGACGTAGTGGCTGTGATTAATCGCGGCACGTCAGCCTGCATGTGTATGTTTTCCAAAATGATACTCTTCTGGATGGGTGGTGTTGCGTTTGGGTAGTAACTGCGGGAGTAGTTGTCTTTGTCAAAGTGGATGCTAACGGCAACGGGTCTATTTTTCTGTAGATAGATATTTCGCAAGTGGATATTTCTACAGCCTGCTGTGTAGGTAACATCGTCCTGTATCATTGCCCATTTAATATTGCCGTCGAGAGTAACCATCCCGCTTGCATGTGTAGGTGCCGTCATAGATGTGAATTTAGTACCGTCGGGATTCGCGACTACTCGGTACATTCGCCCATTACTTACCACCGTGTCTGACTTTTGCAGCTCCATGCCGGAAAACCAATCAACCCAAGCGCCGGCCAGAATACGTAAGAAGTATCCAGTCGTAGATGCAGCGGCTAAATCGTAGCAGTTTTCTATTAAGCCATTCTCGATCCAACCTAGCTGTGGATTTCCTGTATCGTAGTCATGGCCGTTTAGCGCTATAGGATCGTCGTATGTTTTAAATTTTCCATCACGGACCACAAAGCTACTGCCTCTACCAAAGTGTACCGCGTCCTTGCTGCCCTCTACTCGTATCTTGTCTATGATCACATCCTCGAAGGTACATATCTGTACGCAATAACTATAGGATAGGAGATCGAGACATTCGAAGTTTTCGATGGTGAGATTTTTAACGTAGAAAAAAGAGATTTGACCTCTCAATCCGGTAATTAAGTCTGAGCCCGCAGTGGATTCTTTACCGTTGCATATTAGCTTTAAACCTCTTATTATAATGTTTTTATTGTAACTACGAGTAAATGCCCCTTTATTGACGAGTATGTACCCGTTTGATGTGGTACGCCTTAAAAAGACACCTGGACCAAAATCCAGAGTGACGTTGTCCCCGATCTTTATCGCTCTGTCGATATCGTAGATGCCTGGCTGTTCTACCCTTATTGTGCCTCCCGCATCAACGGCCCTTTGTAGTGCAACCGCGTTAGTTGCCGCGTCATTACTTGGCATAAATCCAAATTTAAGTGCGCTAAGTATAAATATAGGTTCTGTCCCCCCTACTCATGGTTTTCTTTAAGTCTCTTTCCTTGTTGTTTAATCAATTAACCTTAATGCACATTATGGCGAGCAGCCTCGTCGATCAATTCCTAGTAAAATATTTCTTGTTTGCAATAAGATATGTATAAAAATAGAGAAAAGAACCTCTCGTTTTTTTGGGGAATTGAGAGGTTCTTTAAATTAAACATTCAAAGCGGGAGGTGAAAGATCCAAAAACCGACTTTTGCGACAGCCCCTCAGTCTTATAAATGTATGCTGCGGATTCAGCATCAGACTGACATTACTTTACGTATCCAACGTATACAAGGGCAGGTTTTCCGGCAAAGCCGCCGGGCGCATGCATGTGCTCTGCATCGGATAGAACGTCTGCTTATCGGAGGAATCATGGAACGCCCACATCGCCTCCAGCACATGGTAGGCCAGTTCACCACTGGCGCGGTGAGGCCGTCCGCAGCGGACAGCGTAGGCCATATCAGCAACGCCGATGCCCCGCGTGTTCTCCTGGTAGCCCGGCAGCAGCGGCGCCTCTGTCCATTTCTGCTCGCCCAGCAGCCTGTAGCGTACCGGCCCTCCAAACGTGTTCGGGTCAGGCACCTGCAGCGTGCCATGAGTACCATATACCTCGATCGGTGGCAGAGTACTTCCACCAAAGATGTCAAAGCTGGTAATCAGCGTGCCGACAGCCCCCTGCTCGAAGCGCAGCAATCCGGCTATATGGGTCGGAATGTCGACCGGGATGGTCTGTCCTCTCTTTTTCTCGCTCGTAATAGTACGCTGGTCCATCGCCTTGCTTGTCATGCCGGAGATCGTGGCAATCGGACCAAGCAATTGCACCAGAGCCGTCAAATAATAAGGCCCCATATCAAACATCGGGCCACCGCCGACAGCATAATAAAATTCAGGATCAGGATGCCAATGTTCATGTCCACGGCTCATCATGAAGGCCGTAGCAGCTACCGGACTGCCAATGACCCCGTCCTCAATCAGCTTCAATGACGTCTGTATCCCGGAGCCGAAGAAGGTCTCCGGTGCGCAGCCCACAAGTAGTCCCTTGCGGCGGGCCAGATCCAAGACAGCGTGGCCCTGCTCACGGGTGACCGCAAGCGGCTTTTCCACATAAACATGCTTGCCTGTCTCAAGAGCTCTGAGGCATACGTCGGCGTGAACGGCCGGAATGGTCAGATTAATGATGAGTTCGATCTCTGGATCAGCCAAAATCTCATCTACCGAATATACGTTCGGAACGTTGTACGCCGCCGCCTGCTCCTCTGCCCGGATATGGTCCAGATCCGCGACTGCAGACAGCTCCAGAATGTCGAAACGATGGCAATTTTCCATGTAAATCCCGCTGATTTTACCACAACCGATAATGCCCACCTTCATTTTGTTCATGCCTGGACTCCCTTCTCCTTCAGAAAAAATGGATTATGGCACGTTCCTTACTACATACGACACATCCTGTTCACGCTACCGCTGCTGGCTGTCTGCCATGCCCGTATAAGCCCCTGACTGGGAACTGCCTCGAGCGGCCGCCACTTGTTTGCCTGCTGCAGCCCACAGGAACCCGCTGCGCATCATCTCGGTCACTTGAGGTATATCTATGATATCTGCGTGATGTCCCAGCGAATTGTAGAAGACGCGGCCGTTTCCCCAGCGTTTCGTCCATACAACAGGCATATCCACTTGCCCATTGGCCGAATGCGGTCCTGGTACGACCGGGAAGCGTGTGGTTGCCAGCACTTCAACTGCCGGGTCTACGTGGAGGTAGTACTGCTCGCTTTTGACCTGAAAATCCTCAATATGGTCCAGAAGTGGGCTGGAGCCGCGCTTCATGTTCACCATGTACTCCACCCCGTCATTGCCGGGATGGGCAACCCATTGCCCGCCTGTCATGAACTGCCAGTCTACATTGTTCCGAAAGGCATCACACATCCCGCCATGGCAACCTGTCAGGCCTACGCCGTTTTGAACCGCTTCCGAGACATTATTGACCAGTTCCTGCTCAATCTGTCCCATGGTCCAGAGCGGAACGATCAGGTCCAGGTCAAGCAGTTTCTCTGCGTCCTGGTAGGCTTCAAGGGTATTAGACACCTCTACCTCGAATCGCTCTTCCTTCAGAATACGTTCAAAAATAGCTGCCACCTGCTCCGGCTCATGTCCATCCCATCCACCCCATACAATCAGTGCCTTACTCATCTGAAATCCACTCACCTTTCGGAATGTAATGTAATGTTACATTTCTTCAATGGATACCCAGCGTCGTTCCTCTATGGATCGTTCCACCGCTTCAAGCACAGCCTGACAAGCGACCCCATCGTGGAAGTTCGGCACAGGTTGCCGTCCTTCGGAGATGGCACTTAGCATCTCAAGCATCTCGTGGGTGAAGGTATGCTCGAATCCGATCGTATGTCCTGCAGGCCACCAGGCTTCGGAGTACTTGTGTGCCGGATCGGTGGCGAGCACGCGGCGGAAGCCCTGAACGTCTTCCTCATCCTGTGTGAAATACACTTCCAGTTCGTTCATCCGTTCAAAGTCAAACCGCACACTGCCCAAACTACCGTTGATCTCGAATGAATTTGTGCTCCGATGTCCGGCGGCGAACCGTGTGGCCTCGAAGATGCCCAGCGCACCTCCCGCGAAGCGTGCCAGGAACAGCGTGGCATCATCGACCGTCACTTCTCCCATCGGAGTATTCGCCTCGGCGCTGGCTTTGGAGCTCAACCCGCTCATCTCCAAAGCCAGCGGTCGCTGTTTGACAAATGTCTCGCTCATGCCGATCACTTCATGGAACTCGCCGACCAGGAACCGGGCGAGATCAATCAGATGGGCGCCAAGATCACCATGAGAGCCAGAACCGGCCACCTCCTTTTGCAGCCGCCATACTAGCGGGAAGGACGGGTCCATGACCCAGTCTTGAAGGAAAAAGGCACGGAAATGATAGATTTTGCCCAAGCGACCGCTCTCGACTAACTGCTTTGCCAACTGGACAGCCGGAGAAAAGCGGTAGTTGAAACCGATCATATGTCTGACACCCGCTTCCTCAACTGCCTGCAGCATGTCACGGGAATCCGCCAGCGAGAGCGCAAGCGGCTTCTCACAGAACAGATGCTTGCCATGGAGGGCAGCCTCAACGACAATTTCCTTATGGGCATCACTCGGGGCATTGATGTCAATAAGATCAATATCGTTACGTTTCACCAGATCACGCCAATCGGTAACACTCTCAGTCCAGCCGAACTGGCGGGCAGCCGCCTGAACCCCCTGTTCGTTGCGTCCACAGATGACAGACATCTCCGGCTGCAGTGGGGCATTTGGGAAGAACATGGGCAGACTACGGTAAGCGTTGCTGTGAGCCTTGCCCATAAATTTGTAGCCAACCATTCCGATACGAAGACGATTAGACATGTCGTTATCCTCCTTATGAGTCTGAGTTCCAACGGATTTTTGACAAATGGAGTTATTGCCGAATGGATGACTCTCTGATCATCAGCTTCGTGGACAGAAGCTGCCGTATCGAGGCGCACCCGGGCAGTTCCAGAGCTGGAACAAGATCCAGAGAATCCGGTATAAGCTTCGAGGCTGCAAGCTCCCCCATCTCATAAAAAGGAACTCGAACACTGCTCAGTGGCGGAACGGCCATCTCGGCTGCATCCGAATCGTCATAGCCCACAAACGCCGGGAACCGGTCAACTTCCACTCCGCGCTCGCGCAGACCCTGCATCACCCCGATGGCCATCCGGTCGTTCGCTGCAAATACGGCATCAATATCATTTAGCCTGCTTGCGATTGTAGCCGACGCTTCAAGCCCGCTTCGACGGCTGTAATTGCCCTCCAGAAGCAGCTCATGATCATACTCAATACCAGCCTCCTGAAGCGCGGTGCGGTACCCCTTCAACCGCTCAGTACTGTTGGAATAGATATCCGGTCCGTTGAGAAAGGCAATCCGCCTGCACCCTTGCTCAATGAGGTGACTTACAGCCGCCCGGCTCCCCTCCACATGGTCTGCATCCACTTCACAGAACGACTGTCCTTCAAAATGGTGATTCATAACGCAGAACGAACGTCCTTCTTCCTGAATTCTCTTTAGCGCTTCCAACTCATCGTGGTCATCCCTGGCTCCAAGGATGATACAAGCATCGATCTTTTGCTGGCGGAAAAGACCGCTGTAATCCATCTCTTCCCCTGGCTTTCGGAACAATAGCAACAGATCGAGCCCGCTGTCCCTGGCCTTGCTTCCGATGCCGCTCAGCATCTCGGAGAAAAAATAGGCTGAGAACAGATGCGCCTTCGGCACATAAGGCATAACCACGCCAAGGTGGCCGCTCTTGCTTCGGGCAAAGTTGCGGGCCAGCGCACTGGGAACATATCCAAGCTGGTTGGCGGCGTCCAGGACCCTTCTCCGCGTATCTTCCTTGATGGGACCGGTCGCGTTCAATACCCGCGACACCGTCGCTTCAGACACACCGGCGAGTTCTGCTACTTCCTTGCGCGAAACGATATTGCCCACCTCCACTCATTTTGTGTACGCGCGTACATTTTCTCATGCAATCCTACCTCTGTCAATCCCAAACCGCGTGCCTCATAGATGGATAAGCTCTTTCCTCTACAGAAAGGACATGTGTTACCAGTCTAGACGGAACCGACCTCGCTTCTGAGAGAACATGGTTATGAATAAATGTTCATTATACGTTAGCAGCTGTTTTAGAACCAGTAGCTTGACCTGGATGTAGTATATAAAAAACGCTACTAACAACAGTATGTCAGTAGCGTTTTATCCTGACCGCGAGAGCAAGTGCAGCTGCGCTGATCCAACAGATTAACTCACCCGTTAAATTTCAAATTTTCGATCAGCGAGCCACTTCACTATTTCCGGATCGTTATGCGAAAAGAACAAACTCTTTCCCGTATCTAACGACGTAATCATCTCCATATCGTTTTGGCTTAACTCAAAGTCAAAAATATTGATGTTTTCGATGATTCTCTCTTTATGAACAGACTTTGGTATTACAACAACACCTCTTTGTGTCAACCATCGTAAAATGACCTGAGCAACGGATTTATTATACTTTCCGGCTATTGATACCAAGACTTTATTCTGGAAAATGTTATTTTTCCCCTCTGCAAAAGGGCCCCAGGACTCGATCTGTACATTGTTCTCTTTCATAAATCCAGCACTTTCAATTTGCTGGCAGAATGGATGCGTTTCGATCTGATTTACTGCAGGAATTACTTCATTATGACATATCAAATCTACCAGACGATCCATTTGGAAGTTACTCACTCCAATTGTCCTGATCTTTCCTTCTCTATACAATTCCTCCATCGCACGCCAAGAACCGTAAACATCACCAAACGGTTGATGGATTAGATACAAATCCAAATAATCCAATTGCAATCTTTCCATTGATTTTTCAAATGCTTTTTTTGTACTCTCATAACCGGCATCCTGAATCCAGAGTTTTGTAGTTATAAAAATTTCGTCTCTCGGGACACCACTCCGTCTGATTGCATTGCCAACCGCCTCTTCATTTTGATATGCGGCAGCTGTATCAATTAGGCGATATCCTGCCTCAATAGCATCGTAAACGCTTTGCTCACACTCTTTTGCATCTGGAATCTGATAGACTCCAAACCCGAGGATAGGCATTTCAACACCATTGTTCAACACCACTTTTTGCACATAAATTTCTCCTATTTATTAATATTCATTAATTACGTTTGCTTGCTGTTCTCCTCCGCTTAGAGCCCTGTCCTTCTTTCCAGCTCTTCCGGATACCGGTCCCCTACCAGTGTAATCCTCGAAGCTGCAGACTCGATCGCATATAAATCTTCCGTTGTTAGCTCCACATGAGCCGCTCCCAGGTTTTCTTTTAGACGACTCAGCTTTGTTGTACCCGGAATCGGAACAATCCACGATTTTTGAGCAAGTAACCAAGCGAGCGCAATTTGAGCAGGAGTCGCCTTTTTCCGCTCAGCTACTTCTTTCAGCAGATACACCAGAGCCTGGTTGGCAGCCAAAGCCTCAGGAGTAAAACGCGGAAGAATATTGCGCAGATCCCCATCCGCAAAGGATGAATGTGCATTGAAGCTGCCCGTTAAGTATCCTTTTCCCAAAGGACTGAAAGGAACAAAACCGATGCCCAACTCCTCCAGGGTCGGCAGCAGCTCTTCCTCAGGACGTCTCCACCACAGCGAGTATTCGCTCTGGACTGCGGCCAGCGGTTGAACCGCATGTGCACGGCGGATTGTCTTCACACCAGCCTCGGATAGCCCCCAATGCTTAACCTTGCCTTCCCGGATCAAATCCTGTACTGCTCCCGCCACTTCTTCGATCGGTATATCCGGATCTACCCGGTGCTGATAGTATAAATCAATGACTTCGGTTTTAAGCCGTTGTAACGATTGTTCGGCAACTTTTTTAATATGCTCCGGTCTGCTGTTCATTCCGGTCTGCTTGCCGTCTTGAATGTCAAAGCCGAACTTGGTGGCAATCACCACCTGATCCCGGACAGGCAGAAGTGCTTCCCCTACAAGCTCCTCATTAATGTAGGGTCCGTATACCTCAGCAGTATCAAAAAAGGTAACGCCGTGTTCAACGGCTTCCCGAATGACTGAAATCATTTCCTGCTTATCTGAAGCAGGGCCATAACCATAGCTCATCCCCATGCAACCGAGCCCGATTGCAGATACTTCCAAGCCGCTTTTTCCAAGTAATCGTTTTTGCATCATTTCTCTTCCTTTCCACTTAAAATTAGACGATTAGAACGCATGCAAAAAGCAGTCATCCGTTTTTTAGCTCAGATTCCCCATAACTGGATGAGGTACATAAGGCTCTTCCAGACTGGCGACCTCATCCGCACTCAGCTTCACCGACAGCGCGGCAATCGCATCGTCCAGATGATGAGGCTTGGTGGCCCCAATGATGGGCGCAGTGACGGGTTCCTTCTGCAGCACCCATGCAAGAGCAACCTGGGCACGCGAAATACCAAGTTTGGCAGCAATTTCAGCTACTCTCTCGACAACCTTACGATCCGCATCGGCCATTCTGGAGTAAAGTGTCTTTCCAATCTCGTCGATCGCTGAACGCGCAGTTGTCTCTTCCCAATCCCGGGTTAATCGCCCTTTGGCAAGCGGACTCCAAGGTATGACACTTATTCCCTCTTCACGGCAGAGCGGCAGCATCTCCCTTTCCTCTTCACGGTACAGCAGGTTCAAATAGTTTTGCATGGATACAAACTTGGTCCAGCCATTGCGTTCGGCCACATGCTGCGCCTTCATGAATTGCCAGGCGTACATTGAAGATGCCCCTATATATCTGGCCTTGCCTGCTTTCACTACATCGTGGAGTGCCTCCATTGTTTCTTCAATAGGTGTAGTATGATCCCAGCGGTGGATCTGGTACAGATCAACATAGTCTGTACCCAGGCGTTTCAGACTGTTATCGATTTCATTCATGATCGCCTTACGGGAAAGTCCTGCACCATTTGGACCTTTATGCATACGGAAAAATACTTTTGTAGCAATAACAATTTCATCCCGGCGGGCCATTTCCTTTAATGCGCGTCCGACAATTTCTTCACTGGTTCCATCGGAGTATACATTGGCAGTATCAAAGAAATTAATTCCTGATTCGAGTGCCTTCTTAATAAAGGGTCGGCTCTCTTCTTCATTCAGTGACCATGGTGCCATTCCCCGTTCAGGTACTCCGTAGCTCATACAGCCCAGACACAAACGGGAAACTTCCAGGCCGGTACGGCCAAGTTTTACATATTGCATAACTCCATACACTCCTCTGGTATAATTTTGTATAATCTTAAAATAAAAAGATGTTTACACGTTGTTATATGATGAATTATCGATTTCTCACCATACAGATCTTGTCGCTCCTATATGCTTATTGATGCAGGTTTTTGCATACTCTGGATGATGCGGTGGTCTACCATATTTAGAATAAAGCTGATTCAAATATTCCTGATACAGCTCCTTAAAGACCGCTTCTTTTTCTGAATCGACAAGGACTCGCAATCTTCTAATCAGGATTTTCTCATACCATTGAATTATTTTTTCCATTTTATTCAGCTCCTAATAGCTTAGGATTTTAATTGCTTTTATATTTTCATAAGGTGTAACTTTATTATGCAGCAATTGAAAAGTAAACCGTTATCTTATTTATCTTAAATCCTTGCCTAATCCTCTTATGGGCAATAGCATCATCAATATTGGTTGTTTATAATGAGCATTAACCAACGAATAAGGAGGTATTCATGCCTGAAGAAATACGTATGCAGCAGAATAAGCTTGCTGATCTGATTGAGCGTCACTGTCCTCGGGAGGGAGTTCATGAAACGGCTATCCCGTCTTTGTTTTTTATCCGCCTTTCCCATACGACTGAGCCGGCCTACAGAATATATAAGCCTTCTTTTTGTTTTATAGCTAAAGGCTTGAAAGAAGTATTTCTCGCACAGGAACGCTTTACGTATGGCCCTGCCAATTACCTGATTGCATCCATGAACCTGCCGGTGGTCGGCCAAGTCATCAAAGCTTCTCCCAATGTGCCTTACTTGAGCTTTAAGCTTGAATTTACACAGAGTCAGATTTTAGAGGTTTTAAATAGTTCTGAATTCCAGCCTATGCCAAAGGAAAATTCGAAGCGGGCCCTGTTTGTCGGCCAGATGGAGTCAGATTTAATGGATGCGATCCTCAGATTAGCGCGTCTGCTGGACGAACCAAAGGATATTCCGTTTCTGGCTCCTCTGTTTGTAAGAGAAATATTATACAGGCTTTTACAGGGGCAGTATGGAGTTACACTGGGACAGATTGCTATGGAGGGCAGCAATACGTACCAAATTAGAGAAGCTATAGAACAAATTATTCATCATTATGTTGAGCCTCTACGGGTCGAGGAGCTTGCTGAAATAGCCAGTATGAGCGTTTCATCATTTCATCGGAACTTTAAAGAGGTTACAGCTATGAGCCCGCTTCAATTTCAAAAGCAGCTGCGCCTGCAGGAGGCCCGCCGTCTTTTATTATCCGAGTCGGCAGATGCCGCTGATGTCGCATTCCGGATCGGCTATGAAAGCGCGTCTCAGTTCAGCCGTGAATATTCCCGTATGTTCGGTTCTCCCCCAAGAGCGGACATCAAGCGTTTGAAGGAAAATTTTCATATCGAATAGTTGCTTTTCGCTACAAATAAAAAGCAATTGAATCAGCGGAGTTTTTCACTTTCATTCTCCAGATTCAATTGCTTTTTTAATTATTAAACGGCGGAACTAACCGTCATGACCCATTCTACTTGTTCACTCAGGAATAAATAGACAAGCACCATCGGCAGGAATACAAAAGATTGAACCGCTATCTTGAAAAGATCATTCGGATGTGCTAGGATGAAATCGAATTTTAGTAAAATTATTAACTAAAAGGTGTGAGTTCTTTGGCAACCATTAAAGACATTGCCCGCGAAGCGGGTGTGTCTGCCGCAACCGTTTCGCGGGTCTTAAATAACGATCTGTCTCTGTCCGTGAGCCCGGATACCAAGAGCCGAATTTTTTCGATTGCTGAACAGCTTGGGTACAAGCCTTCCCGGTTGAGGCAATTAAAGCAAAACACAGAGCGTGCCGGGAAAACAGTCTCTCTCCTGCTCTGGTGCTCCATTGAAGAGGAACGGGATGATCCGTATTACGCCTCGATTCGCCGTGGAATCGAGCTGCGCTGTGAGGAGCTTGGTCTGACACTGGGACAGACTCTGCGAGGCCGCTCTTCCATCGCCACCTTGCAGAAGACGGACGGTCTGATTGTTGTGGGCGGCGTTGATCCTGAAGAGGTGATTAAGCTGCATCCTGACCAGGACACCATTGTCCTGGTCGACCAATACGATGAACAGCTGGAGTACGATTCCGTACGCCTCCATTTCCGGCAAGCTGTTGATCAGGCACTCGGACATCTGATCGAGCTGGGCCACCGGCAAATCGGGTTTATCGGCGGCAAGAGCGACGGAGAGCGACGGGCGCATTATTTTGAACGATTCATGCGGGAACGGGGGTTGTACAATCCTCAATACGTCCGTGTAGGCGCCTGGAGTACCGCAGATGGATATCGGATGATGAATGATCTCCTTGCCGGACAGGAAAGACCGACGGCCTGCTTCGCTGCAAGCGACCCGCTTGCCATCGGCGCCCTCCGCGCCCTTCATGGACATGGAGTCAAGGTACCGGAGGATATGGCTATCGTCGGCTTTGACGACATTGAGATGGCTGCCTTTGTACAGCCTCCGTTAACCACTGTGCGCGCCTATCCCGAACAAATGGGAAAGGCTGCCGTTCAACTGCTCTCTGAACGGTTTGAGGGACGTGAAGCACCTTCGCACAGTGTGATCGGAACCAAGCTTGTCATACGGGAGAGCTCATCCGCAAACAGCTAAAATCAGTTTTTGAAAGTCTTCCTGGCATGGATAAGTACCCTTATGTAAAACAATCAATACGATGAACCCCTAAGGAGTGAATATCATGAACATTCATGTAAATGAGGCGCTTGGCTTGTTCCACCTGCAGTCCAAGGATTGCAGCTATATAATTCAGCTTGTAGAAGGATATCCCGCACATGTCTATTGGGGAGCCAGGCTTCATCATGACGAAAGACTGGCCAATATACTGGAGTTCAAAGAGCGCTGCTCCTTCTCTCCCAATCCTGTGCCTTCCAACCGCACGATTTCCCTGGACACGCTTCCCCAGGAATATCCTCAATATGGTACAAGTGACTTTCGTCAGCCCGCTTACCAGGTTGCACTTGCAGACGGAAGCCGGATTACGGAGCTAAAATATAGCGGCTACCGCATTGTACCGGGTAAACCAAAGCTCGAAGGGCTTCCTGCCGTCTATACCGAATCGGATGATGAAGCGACAACCCTCTTTCTTATCCTTGAGGACCAATACTCAGGCCTTAAAACTACACTGCTCTATACCGTATTTGCTAATCACAGCGCTATTGCCCGGTCTACTCTTTTTGAGCATAAAGGAAGCGCTGTCATAAATATTGAGCAAGCCATGAGCGCCTCTGTCGATTTTGCAGATTCCAACTACCAAGCTCTCTACCTGTCCGGAGCCTGGGTGCGTGAAAGACATATCCAGCGCCGCGACCTCGGGCCCGGGGCTATTCGCCTGGAAAGTCGCCGGGGTTCCAGCAGTCACCAGATGAACCCCTTTCTGGCACTGCTTCGTCCTGATGCGACTGAAGATCGCGGAGATGTGTACGGCTTTAGTCTGGTCTACAGCAGCAACTTCGTTGCACAGGCAGAAGTAGAGCAGTTTAACCAAACCCGTGTAAGTATCGGAATCAATCCCTTTGATTTTTCCTGGCGACTTGAACCGGGTCAGTCATTCCAGACCCCTGAAGCCGTACTGGTCTTTTCCGAAGAAGGTCTTGGGGGCATGTCGCGTACCTATCATCGACTCTACCGCACACGTCTGTGCCGGGGTGTTTACCGTGACAAAGAGCGCCCTATTCTCGTAAACAATTGGGAAGCCACTTATTTTAACTTCGACGCCGATAAAATCGAAGCGATTGCTAAGGAAGCGGGTCCTCTTGGTATTGAACTCTTTGTTCTCGATGACGGTTGGTTTGGCAAACGCGACAATGACGATAATTCTCTTGGAG
Source organism: Paenibacillus peoriae KCTC 3763 (assembly GCF_000236805.1). Taxonomy (GTDB): domain Bacteria; phylum Bacillota; class Bacilli; order Paenibacillales; family Paenibacillaceae; genus Paenibacillus; species Paenibacillus peoriae. The sequence goes on from NZ_AGFX01000031.1 coordinate 40,915, forward strand.
ACTGGTTTGAGGACCGCCGCAAGCTGCCTGGAGGTCTTGCCGATCTGGCCAAACGGGTGAATCAACAAGGATTGCAGTTCGGTTTGTGGGTAGAGCCGGAAATGGTGTCTCCTGATAGTGAATTGTACCGCAAGCATCCCGATTGGTGCCTGCATGCTGAGGGTCGGCGGCGGACGGAAGGTCGGTCCCAACTGGTGCTTGATCTCTCTCGTAAGGAAGTATGCGATTATTTGTACGAAACGCTTAGCTCCGTATTCTCGATCGCTCCAATTACTTATGTCAAGTGGGACATGAACCGTAATATGACGGAGATTGCTTCGGCTACAGCTTCTAGCGAACGGCAAAAGGAAACCGCTCACCGTTATATGCTCGGACTTTACAATCTGCTGGAACGTCTGACCTCCCGGTTCCCGGACATCTTGTTCGAAAGTTGTTCCGGAGGAGGCGGGCGGTTCGATCCCGGGATGCTCTACTATATGCCGCAAACATGGACCAGCGACGATACCGATGCGATTGAAAGATTGGCAATCCAGTACGGAACAAGCATCGTGTATCCGGCCAGCACCATGGGCGCACACGTATCGAGCGTGCCAAACCATCAGGTGGAACGAATCACCTCTCTCGCCATACGCGGCGACGTGGCAATGAGCGGCAACTTTGGCTACGAGCTTGACCTCACTGCATTTACAAGAGAAGAAAAGGAGCTTGCTGCCAAACAAATCGCCCAGTACAAGGAAATTCGCTCCCTTGTACAGCAGGGGAATATGTATCGGCTTCTTAGCCCGTTTGAAGGCCGAGGCGATACGGCCTGGATGTTCGTCAACGAGGACCAATCGGAAGCATTTGTTGCTTATTTCCGCGTGTTGGCTGAGCCAAATGGGCCAATTCGGAGACTAACTCTAAAAGGACTTGACCCAGAGAAAAAGTATAAAATCGAAACCGGAGCAACGGGCAGTACTACAGATCATAGGGGTAATACCTCGGCGGAAAACGGCGTTTCCCCTTTCTGTTCAGCGTTTGGCGGCGAAATCTTTGGAGGTGACCGCCTCATGAGAATCGGGCTTGTTGTCTCGGACCTGACAGGGGATTTTGTCAGCTCTACCTTCCGTCTTAAGGCAATTCCCTGCGGATAACAGATGCAGTCAATAACTAAATAACGAGAATGACGATAAAATAAGGATAAAGAAAAATTATAACAAGGCAGGCCGATTCTACGGTCTGCCTTCTTCAATAATTAATCCGTAATTCCACTAGCATCTATGCTCCCGGTGTAAGAATAGACGAGAATGAACAAATCTGGAAACCCGAATGGTTGAATCCCTCCCGCCGAAGACGCATTTAAATAAAAGAACAAATGAATAAGACTACGCTCACCATCATTGTATTACGCCAGCAAAAGAAAAAAATCGTACATTAGGGCAAACAGCCTAATGTACGATCGGGTAGGATTCAAGCAGCACTATAATCTATCTATCTTTTGTAACATCTACATCTATAGAGACAATGAGCTATCGTTATTTGTACGCATTTCCTTCTTATGTTTCCGCTTCAGCTTCAGATTAGCTACAACCATGTAAAGAGTCGGAACTACAAACAGCGTTAAAATGGTTGAAAAGATGAGTCCGAATATAATGGTCGTTGCCAATGGCTTGAACAGAATCTCACCTATTGTAGCAATTGGGATCATACCGACAATCGCAGTTAGTGAAGTGAGCAAGATCGGACGGAAACGGGCAGCGCATGCCATCAGAATCGCTTCAGTCAAATCAGCCCCTTCACGCCGCGCATCTTCAATAAACTCGATCAACACGATACCGTTGCGCACGACGATACCAGCAAGTGAAATGATACCCATAATACTCATAAATCCAATTGGCATACCAGATATAAAGCTTCCGAGAATTCCCCCCGCTGCTGCCAGATAAACTGTGGTCATAATAATTAGCGGTGTGGAAACCGAGTAAAATTGCATGGTAATCAAGAGCAGAATAAGAAAAACAACGATAATAGCTAATTTGCCCAAATCCATAAATATATCGGACTGCGCAGATGTTTCCCCTCCCATCTCCCAAGTGTACCCCGGTTCAAACTGTGTATTTGCAAGCTTGCTACGGATGTCCTGGGTGAGCTCCGTAGCCGTACGCCCATTGGCATTGGCAGAAATCGTTACAGTCCGTTCCAGATCATAACGATGAATTTGCTGGATGGAAAAGTCCGGTTTCATCGTAGCTAACTGGGACAAGGGAATTTGCTCTTTGGCAGCATTGCTCACAGTTAATTGTTGGAATAATACCTCTGGATCATTGTTTGGCTTGTCCATGTAGATATTGATATCCAGTAATTCTTTTCCCGTATCAAAGTCCGTCACATTCACCCCGTCCCCCATTAACAGCAACGTGCGGGTTAAGTCGGAATAGCTAACTTTATATTTGTCCAGGGCCTGCTGGTTGACTTGAACATTCAAATTGTAGCTTTGCATCCCCATATTATCGGTTACATCTACAGTTCCAGTGGTCCCCGCAACAATTTCTTTTACTTTGGTTGCCATTTTTTGCAGTTTTCCAATGTCTTCACCTTTAATACGGATAGATACTGCACTACCAACCGGAATACCTAGTTGAGGCACACGTATGCTGATGGATGCTGATGGATATTTAGCTTGCAGTGTATGGGTCCAACGATCCACTGTTTTTTGGAGATCAAATAATCCCTTTTTTCCAACGACAGCAAGTTGGCCATGCACCGCTCCCCCAGAGCCACCGCCACCTGCTACATCACTGTACATCTGAGGTGCGCCTCCGCCTGCCGCTGCCGACAGTCGTTCTGTTTCTGGCTGTTTTTGGACCCAGTTCCCGATCTCGTTTATAACCTGATTGGTAGCTTGCAACGACGTTCCTTCTGGCATCGTTACGCTGATGGTGGCATCTGCCTGATCGGATTCCGGAAACAATTGAATGGGAACCACAGCCATTAGCCCATATGCTGCCGTACCAATCGTAAGACCTAGAAGAGCAGTAAAAAGTGGACGTCGCAGTATTTTCGGCATCCAGCTCTTGGAGTATACATTGGAGAGGGACTGTATTTGATTTCCAAGAAGCCCGGGCGGCTTGACTGCTTTACTACGCTCCTTCCCCTTACGGCGTTGATCGTACCATTGCCGGAAAATAGGAATGATCGTAAGCGACATAATCATCGAAGCCAGCATCGTTAACGATATAACGGTAGGAATCGGCTTAATAAAGTCTCCAATATTGCCCGGCAGAAATAAAAGCGGAGCAAATGCCGCCACCGTAGCCAGTGTGGCTGTGATGATCGATAAGGATACCTCTTTCGTTCCTTTAATGGCTGCCTGGGTAGCATCTTCCCCAAATTCAGAACGTCGTCGTTCAATATTGTCATTGACCACGACGGCATCATCGACCAATATACCTAGCACAATGATTAAGCCGATGACTGAAATTTGATTCAGTGTCGTCCCTGTCATCGGCAAGAAAATAAAGCCGATAGCAATAGAAACAGGAATAGCCAAGGCGACAAAAGCAGAAGTCAGCAAATTTAATCCTAAAGTACAAATCACAATGACCGATATAATGGCGATGATCATCTCTTTGGTCAGATTGCCAAAGATTTCACTTACCCGATCATTTTGCGCAAACAGCAGTTCAAAATGTACATCCTTAGGCAAGCTGCTCGCAAGTTCATTGATTTTGGCTGTTGCCGCTTTGGAAACCGTTGGCACGTCTGTACCTGTATCTCCACTCAAACTGATCGAAATAGCAGGCTTGGTATTCACATACGTATAATTACCCGCCTTTTTAAAAACAAGCGAGGCTGTACCTACATCCTTCAAATATATCGGAAATCCATCTTCGTTGCTTGAAATCTCGATGTTATTTAAAACATTCGGGTCAGTTGAGGCATTCACCGTCAATTGGTAAGTGCGCTCATTAAATTCCAGGCTTCCTGTAGGAACCCTGTCATTTTCATCCTTAATGGCTTGAACGACCTGTTCCCAGGAGAGGTTATATTGCTGCATTTTGTGTGTGTTTAAACTGACTCGTATTTCTTGGTCCGGTATTCCTTGGACACTAACTTTCGAAATACCCGGAACCGTTTTTAATTGATCTTTCCAGGTGCTCATCAATTCTTTTAGCGAGTATAAATTCTCAACTTTATCAGAGGTAATGGCGTATGAACCGATAAAAGAGCTTGTCATGCTATCATTTATAATGGGTTGCTTGGCATCAGCCGGAAGCTCGGACTGTGCATCCTGCACCTTTGTGCGAAGATCAGCCCACACTTTTGTTGGATCTGCGTCATTAAAAGCCTCTATGCTTATACTGGATTGGCCTTTAGATGAAGTGGAAGAAATCGTTTTGACACCGTGGACTTCTTTAATTTTCTGTTCCAATATCTTGGTAATGGTTTGCTCAATTCTTTCAGGCGAGGCACCCGGGTAGACAGTTGTAACACTTGCTGCCATAGGAACAACATCGGGCTGTTCCTGTTTAGGTAGCGATGTAAAGTTGAAAAGTCCCAGCACAATGCACATGCCAAAGAAAATAAGGGTAATCTTCTGCTTTTTAACGATGTATTTAATCATTTGGACGACTCCTTCGATTCCCCAAGTACATCACCATTAAATAAGGTTCCTGCTCCTTGCGTAACGATGAGATCACCTGCTTGCAGTCCAGAGATAACTTCAAACTGATTATTCGTCACTTTTCCAATTTTAATCGGCGTTTTAACGGCTTTACCGTTTGCAGCTTTAAAGACATAAGGAGCGTCTCCGGTGCTAATTACAGCCTCTACGGGCACTAAAAGCGCTTCGTTTTGATTCATACTTTTAGATGCACTAACGACTTGACCAGGCTTCCAGTTCAGCTCAGGATTGGGAATGCTGACTTCCACATTGATGCTTCCCGTCTTGGAATTAGTCGATGGATAGATCTGGGTGACAGTCCCTGTTCGAATTTCATTATAGAGAGAGACATTGACTTTTTGATCTTTCTTCCATGATAAGATTTCACTGTCCGGTACAGGCAGCAGCACCTTTAAAGTACTAATATTTCCAACAGTAAATGCCTCACTTCCGCTGGAGCCCAGTTGACCATCAGCAACCTTTTTCTCAATCACAACACCGGTTATCGGAGAAGTTAAGGTAGCTTTTTTCAGAGACAAAGATGACTGTTCATACGCAGCTACTGCATCCTCATAAGTCGCCTGCGCCTGAGCTTTACTGGCCAGTCCTTGTTGCCTAGTAGCGATAGACGACTCGAGCCCTGCCCTGGCCTGATCTACACCAGCCGATGCTTGGGCACGCTCTTCCTGAGAAGCCCCTGCAAGCAGGAGAGACAATTGCTCTTGTGCGTCAACCAGATTTTTATTTGCGTTCGTTAGTTCGAGTTGCGCATTTTCATTTTCCGTCAATGATACCCCACCTGCCTGAAATAAACTTTGGCTCCGGGTAGCATCTGCCTTTTTCTTGTTGTAACTGCTGGTTGCCGCAGCTACGGCATTTTGTGCCTTTACAATTTCCTGTTTTTTGGCGCCGTTGTTTAATTCCTGCAATTTGGATTGGGCCGTGTCAACCTGAGATTGTGCATTACGAATACCCGCCTGTGCCGATTGAACAGAAGCGTCCGCTTGGCTGACACCTGCTTTTGCCTTTTCCATGGTTGCCCTTGCCCGATCGAGCTGCAACTGGTAAGCGGATGTGTCTAACTTCGCAAGGATACTTCCTTTATGTACAGAGTCTCCTACTTCAGCCATCGTGTTCAATATACGTCCATCCGCTTCAAAGGAAACTGTGGCTTCATGGCTTGCCTGCAACGTTCCAGCCAAATTGAATTCATTAGCCAACGGCTTCATCGTCACTTTTTGAATTTGTACCGGCTGACCGGATTTTGTAGTGGTGGTGTCCTCCGAAGCGCTTGAGCAACCGGAAACCACCATAGCGAAGGTTATTCCCGTGACTAGCATTTTAATTCGTGTTCTATTCAACAATTTCATCCTCCTCGACTTCCTCTAGCAGTTATCAGAATCCAAGATATTAAACTGCATGTATTCTCTTTTCACATTACAACAGTTAACAAACAAAAAAATCGTACATAAGGGCAAGCACCTCATGTACGATCGGGCAGATCGAAATACCTATATTTTTTGAGATTTCCTGTTTTTAAAGATGCAGGATGCCTCGTTCCAGAGACACGGCTACCGCTTCGGATCGGGAATCGACGCCGAGCTTGTTGTAAATGTTCGTCAAATGTGCTTTCACAGTCCGTTCTGAAATCCCCATATCGAACGCTATTTCTTTGCTCCTAAGCCCCCGTGCAACGGACTGTAATATGAGTATTTCTTTCTCGGTCAGGATCGAAGTATCTTCACGCTGCTCACGCTCAGGTTCTTTCTTGCTTGTATTAGCAAAAACTCTGGCCGTAATTTCCGGCTGAAGAAGTGTCTCTCCCCTTAATGCGGATTCAATCGTCCGAAACAAATTTTCACGGCTGGTATCCTTTAATAAATATCCTTTCGCCCCCAAGGATAGCCCCTGAATCATTAAATCATCTTCGTTATAGGTGGTCAGGATAATAACGGGCGTTTCATTTTGCCTCTCTTTTAAAGCTTTCATCGTCTCTAGTCCGCTCATATGGGGCATATATAGATCCATTAGGATTACATCTGGCTGAAGCTCCTCAACCAGGGCCAGTGCTGTTGCCCCTTCTTCTGCTTCACCAACCACTTCATAGCTGTCATTTGTCTCTATAACCAGTTTTAGCCCTTCTCTAACCACCCAATGATCATCTACGATTAAAATTTTATATTTCATACAATGTCTCCTTTAGCAAGGGGTGCCTCTAGTTTAACAGTTGTTCCTTCTTGAGCTGTGCTGTTGATCTTGATGATTCCGCCCAGCAAGCGTGCACGCTCATGAATGCCTATTAATCCGTAATGTCCTGGCTGTCTTGCAATGATATTTGTATTAAATCCTTTTCCATCATCACGAATCTCTATAGAAAGTATACCTTGATGATCTAAAATAAAGATCCATACGTTCTTGGCATGCGAATGCCTGGCTACATTCGTCAGACATTCACTTATGATGTGTAGCCCATGCTCAATCATCAACCTGGATACCGAGGCTTTAATCTTGATATCCAGTGATGTTTGAATTCCGGTAGCCATCGTAAAACGTTGTGCTTCTTCCCGGATTGCATCAGCAAAGTCGACTTCCGAGGCTGATTTTGAGCGCAAATTGTCTATTGCCCGTCGTGAGTCAGCCAGCGCCTTGCGTGCTTGTGACATGGACTGCTGAACGATTTCATGAGCTCTCTGCGCACTGCCTTTTGTCAGGTGAGCATCTATGGCTTCCAGTTGCATAATAAGCCCGGCAAGACCTTGAGCCAAGGTATCATGCAAATCCCGGGCCATGCGTTGCCGCTCGTTGGCTAACGTAAGCTCTTCCACTTTTTGATGTGCAAGCTCCAGCTCAGCAAGAAAGTTTTGGGTACGAATGCGCGCATTGACCTGCTTATAGAAAAGATTAGCGTAGGCAGCCACAACAATAGCTATAAGAATGAGCAGCGAAATAAATAACACGGAGCTATTGCTATCGTAACTCCATATCATGTAAGAACAAAATAGCAGATAGAGACTAAAAAACATCAATACAACTTTTTTCGCTTGATAATAAACACCTATGCTTTGACCGATTAAAACGGGTGTTAATCCAACCAGCACAATTGGAAAACTTTTAGGCAGAAGAAAGGCGCTTGAAAAGATGATGGCTCCTTGAATAATAAAATAAAACCATGAACAGTAGTGTAGAATTTTACGAACATGCCAGTACAAAAGTACGTGCACAATCATGACCAAGGAGAACAAAATACTTTGAAACAGTAGTGGTGTATATTTATTTTGAAATATAAGTCCTTCACTATGAATTAAAATGATCCATATAATAATAGGAGCTCTGGATGTGCCAAGTCGATCACTTTCGCCATCGTTTATCTTCAAGTTAACACCTTGATCATGTTCATTGGATTCTTTGTCCATACTCCACCTCTTTATTTCTTTGGTTCAACTTATATATTTTATCATTTTGCCGCTTAGTTCAAAAAATAAAACGAATCCTCAAGCTATTTTACAAAATAATGGAGTTAAAAAAAACGTACACACGGGCGAAGACGAGTGTACGTTCGGGCAAAATATATAAACACGTCAGAAACTTTTGCAATCCGCTAAGACTCTTTCAAGGCAGGGTTTCATAATACGACTGTTCGAAGTATCCAAACAGTATCTTCAAAAAAAAGAAACCCAGGGCTATTGAAATAAGCCCGGGTTTCTCGAAACAGAGTCCAAAGTACAGAAGCCTTTATTTTTTAATCGTAATTTGTTTGGATGCAGCGTTATAGTTTACCAGATAGCCCGAAAGCTCGCTAATTACTCGCAGTGGAACCAGTGTAGAGCCGTTAACGATAATTGGCGCTGTGATGTTCGTCGAGTAATTCCGGGAGTTGTTTAATTCATACACGGCAAGGGTCGAATTCTTGACTTGAAGCACCACTTGTTTGCCGTCATCAGGGCGATTCATGATGATTTTCTTGGTCGCTTTATCATAGTTTACCTGGTAGCCCACCCGTTCACTGATAAAGCGCAACGGGACCATCGTTACCCCATTTATGATTCGCGGAGCCTGAGCCATCGTCGTAGCACGACCATCGACATAAGCTGTTTTAGCTCCTGGTGTCAGGGTGAACGAAGTTGAATATGAGGAAACCACATTGTTAGAGTTTGAGGACGTCGTACCGGAAGTGGTTGTCGTAGTGCTCGTCCCGGACGATGAACTACTGGTACCAATCGCTCTATTGCGAATAGCTTCCAGCCGATCCAGCAGGTCGCTTTTACGTGTCCCGCTCGGCAGATCACTGATTACGTCTCTGGCAGAGCGCCAGTCGGAAGCATTCAGACTGTTTTCCGCAATTCGCATCAAATCTCTTGCTTTCTCATAGTTCGATGAATAGGATGACGACGATGACGATGACGAGGAATAACCATCTGTGCGTTCCGACACCTCTACCCCGCTGGACTCTCTACCACTGCTATTTACCGTTGTAACCTTAATCTCATACCAGCGTCCTTCACGCAAACCCGTAATCTTATAGGATTCGGAGGATGTAGTCCCCTTGTAGTCACCATCAGCATATATTTTTACTTTTTCAGCCGAACTCGGCATATCGTAGGTGATTTTGATCCAGGTATCACTCTTGCTATCTACATCAAGATTGGATACTTCCGACGAATTGGAGGACGTGCTGTTCGTTGTAGCCGTCAGCCTCACACCGGAGGACAATGCACCTGTGCTGCGCTTGGATTTAATCGTAAACGAATACGACGTATTTGATGAAAGATTGTTGAATGTGTAAGACGTTCCTGTTGAGTCTGTAATCAGTGATCCGTCCCGATATAAACTGACCGTACTAATTCCGCTAGGTCTCGTCCAGGAAACAGTAACGCTATAGTTATTAACTGATGTCACTGAAGCTCCTGTCACTTCTGGCACAGTATCGACGGTGAGCGCTGAGGTCGTAACCGGAATACTGATGCCTCCAGATATGTTGCCGGATTTGTCTATAGTCCTGATCGTTACGTTATAGTTTGTAGACGCAATTAATCCACTGAACGTATAGGATGTCCCTGTAGTTCGCTGCATTTCCCTGCCATTTAAATAGATAATAGCTTGGCTCAAGTCTGCATCCTTGGGCATTATGTAATTTACGGTAAAAGCGTTGTACCCCAAATTCGCCACGCTCAGTCCGCTTACCTCTCCTGGAGGTGTCTTATCTACAGGAGCATCCGCGGAAGCAGTCTTGGCCTGTATTATAGTTCCCGGAGAACCATTTCCACTTTTATTCACCGTCTTTACCCGGAAGGTATATGAAGTATTCGGCTGTAAGCCACTCAACGTATAAGAGTTACTTCGAATGTTGTCTACATACACATCGTTACTGACACCGACCACCTGTACATGATCAAAATTGATGTCCGCCGGGTTAGTCCAAGACAAATTCACTCTTGTTGTATCTAACGCAGCCGCATTCAGATTGCTTACCTCCGCTGGTGCAACACTCAGAGCAGCGGATTGGCTCGCCAACGCCTCTGTTTCTCCCCAGATGCCATATCCCGTATTTAAAATCAGTGTAGCCGTTGCGAACGGAGCCATCCATTGGCGCAAACGCTTTTTATTCATGGTCAATGCTCTCCTTAATGGTTACATGTTCATTTAAATGTTATCGGAATTATCATAGAGAATGTTTAGGGCTCACCTTATTTGATGTCAGGCGAAGACTCAGACAGCCCCTTGGATATGCTGTAAATATTCAATATATCGTAACTTTTTACCGTTTTATAGCATCGGTTTGTGAGTTATATTAAATTTTAAATAATAAAAGAAAGGAGATTTATTATGTTTAGAAATGCATTTAAAACCTTTGGTTCCATCGGTAATATTGAAGCGATTTCATATTTGCTGCTCGTATGTATCGCCATGCCTCTTAAATACGCAGCCGGGATGCCGCAAATGGTAAGCTGGGTGGGGATGATTCATGGGGTACTGTTCGTGGCTTATGTGGCCGCGACTGTGGTCATGCTGATTTTACGGAAAATAACAATACTGCAAGGACTTATGGCCTTGATTGCCTCACTGCTACCATTTGGGCCTTTCATTTTTGATCGTAAGGTGCTGAAGAAAGCCGAATCCTGATGCAAAAAAACAACCGATGGCTTCAAACCACTCGGTTGTTTTTTGAATAGAGATTGAAAAATGCTACTTTTTTAGGTTTCCCTTCTACTTAACTATGTAAGCTAGACTAATCTCTCGGGTAATTGACACTCATAATATCCATAAAAGGAACCTTATCCGTTTCACCATTATTCTCTACATGAACTCTTCCCGTTCTTGGGTCCATTTTGACAATCTGTCCGCGGACTGCTTCTTCACGCCCCCATACGGTCAATACAACTTCGGATTGCTCTTGTTGCGCTTCTACAAGCTGATTTCCGATTTCCTCCAGCACAAATTCATCCCGAGTAGGCCGTTTGGCCACCTTCGCCTTTGCCACTTGCATTCACCCTCTCTTTCGTGCAAAATCAAATTCATTCCATTTTACCATACTTTTCATCATTTGGTGCTGGTAATCTGAGTCAAATCTCATCCATGGTACATAAAAAGAGCCGATTTCTCAAGACAAGAAAATCGACTCTCTAAAGCCATTTGTTAGAGCTTGTTTCGGAGCGTTTTGAAGGTTCTGGTTATTTGATCAGCTGTGGAATATAATCCACTACATTATAAATGGGTGCACTGCTCTGTTGAGTAACCGCCAGGATTAAAGCACCTTCCAACATGGAAATAATAAGCACCGCCAGACTACGCGCCTTTTCTTCCATCCAGCCTGCTGCCTGAAGGCGTTCCGTATAAATATGCTGCCAATCTGTAAACGTATTCACACAGGCATAGCGAAGAGATTCACTAATACAGGAAGTTTCTGCAGCAGCCCAAAAGCCAAAGGGTATGAATCCGCTAAAGCCGTTACGGTCTGCGTCCTCAGCTGTTTCGCGAATAAAATCCTGAATGGCCAGTACGGGATCATCGTTCCCTGCCAGAGCCTTCTTCAATTTTTGTTTAACAAGCTCATTCCCTCTTCTAATGCACTCCAACGCCAACTCTTCTTTACCACGCGGGAAATAATAGTATAGAGACCCCTTCGGGGACCCGCTTTCTGCAAGAATCTGATTAAGCCCAGTAGCGTGATACCCTTGATGAAAAAAGAGCTTCGACGCGGTTTGTACGATATTCTCATATGATTCGGGTTTAGCAGCCATATACAGCATCCTTCATTGTATAATATTTAAATTTTTACTTTGACAAAAAAATAACAGCATGTTTATTATATATAGACCGATCGTTATAATTCAATACCCATCAATATATTGGAGGAACAAAAAACAACATGAGTACAATGAGTCAAACAAGCACTCCTTCTGAACCCACAACGTTCAAGGTGCTGCCTATTATGATTGCCCTGCTGCTTAGTGGTTTTATCGGAATGTTTAGTGAGACGGCGCTGAACATTGCGTTGAATGATTTAATGCAGATTTTGCACATTACGACAGCAACAGCCCAATGGTTGACTACAGCTTTTCTGCTGACACTTGGTATTTTGGTGCCTGTATCTGGATTGCTGCTGCAAACCTTCACGACAAGACAGCTGTTTGTTGCATCGTTACTATTTTCAATTGCAGGTTGTCTTGTTGCTGCGCTTGCACCTACATTCTCAGTGCTATTGATCGCACGCATTCTTCAGGCCGTTGGTACGGCGCTGTTATTGCCGTTGATGTTTAATACCATCTTGATTATTTTCCCGGCTGAAAAGAGAGGCGCGGCGATGGGGATCATCGGATTGGTAATTATGTTTGCACCTGCGGTTGGGCCTACGATTGCAGGATTGGTGCTGCAAAATCTGTCCTGGCACTGGATTTTCTGGATCTCCCTTCCGTTCCTGGTATTCTCGTTAATCTTCGGTATTTTCTTTATGCAAAATGTTTCGAAAATTACCAAGCCGAAAATTGACATTTTATCTATCCTATTGTCTTCCATCGGCTTCGGCGGTGTCGTGTTCGGTTTCAGTAAATCCGGAGAAGGCGGCGAAGGCTGGGCCAGCCCGGTTGTTTTGCTTCCTGTGATCATCGGGTTGATCGCGTTGATTCTGTTTTCCATGCGCCAGTTAAAAATGAAGCAGCCAATGCTGAATTTGCGTGTTTTTAAATATCCGATGTTTGTCATCGGAGTCGTGATGATCTTCCTGTGTATGATGACCATCCTTTCTACGATGCTAATTCTTCCGCTCTTTTTGCAAAAAGGGCTGGCCCTGTCCGCTTTGACAGCAGGTTTGGTGCTTCTGCCAGGTGGGATTATCAATGGTCTCTTGTCTCCCATTATGGGCTCCTTGTTCGATAAATTCGGTCCCAAATGGCTCGTCATCCCGGGGCTTGCGATCGTTGTCGCTGTTTTGTTTTTCCTGTCCGGCATTACGACGACATCCGCTATCGTACTCATTATTGTGCTTCATTGCTGCCTGATGATCGGGATATCCATGATCATGATGCCAGCTCAGACGAATGGTCTAAACCAGCTGCCTCTGGAGCTTTACCCGGATGGAACAGCCATTATGAGCACGCTCCAGCAAGTTGCTGGTGCTATTGGTACAGCCATAGCAGTAAGCATTCTCTCCAAAGGCATGGAAAGCTATTTGAGCCAATCCAGTATGCCTGAATCCGTAAACGAAATGGCGAATGCCATGGTATTTGGATCCCAGCATTCATTTTTCTTTGCCATGATTGTCAGTGTGATCGGCCTATTCATTGCCTTCTTTATCCGCAGAGTTCATGTCAAAAAAGGAGCAGCTCAAGCTCCGATGCACTAATTGAAAGCCCACAGTAAAGGCTGCTGACCTTATTTCCACGGTCAAGCAGCCTTTTTCTCTATGAATCGATATACATATTCATGCAATTACATATTTACAAAGCTCCCCCATTTGGTTACGATATGCTTTATGAAGTAAATTGTAAAAATTACGATTACTATTAAGGGGGATCACCAGTTGTTTAAACGTCCGTATTTGAAGCTATTCATACCTGCAGTCATAGCGGTGATGGTAGCAGCCTGCTCATCATCTCCATCAGGTTCACACTCTCCATCTGCTGCTAACGCACCGCAAAATAAAAGTGTCACCTTATTGTTCAATGTACAAAGCTCCTCTATAGATCCGCATACGGATGTGAACTATACAGCCGTCCGCGCTGGAGTGGGTGAAACACTGGTCAAAGTGAACAAAGACCTCAAGCTGGAAGCTTGGCTTGCAGAGAAATGGAACAGCAAGGATGGACAGCACTGGACCTTTAACATCCGTCCGGGCGTGAAATTCCATAGCGGTAAGTCCGTTGATGCCGCGGCTGTAAAATCGTCTCTGGAAAGAGCGCAAAAACTCAGCCCCTCAGTTAAAAATGCGCTGCATATTCGTGACATCCAGGCGAATGGACAGATATTGAAGGTTACGACAGACAGGCCCTTCCCGGAATTTGCGTCTGAGCTGGTTCACCCCAATACGGCTGTCATAGATACTTCCTCAACAGATGCCCTTCCATCAGGGACGGGGCCGTTCAAGGCCGCGAGTTTTCGTGCCGGAAGTGAACTGAATCTGGAGCGCAACGATCAATATTGGAATGGTGAAGTGAAATTGAAGCAGGCCAAGTTCGTATTTAACGAAGACGCCAATGCGCGTCAGCTTGCTTTTCAAGCCAAGGACGCTGACATTGTATATCGTCCGCCGATTGAAAGTCTGGACCTGCTAAAAGCCGATTCCACGGTTAAGGTGGACTCTCTGCCCAGCCTGCGAACGCATCAGCTCATTTACAATATGAACAACAGCCATCTGAAAAAGGCGGCTGTGCGCAAAGCCCTCGATTATCTCATTAATCGTGATGAGATTGCTGATGGCATCATGTCTGGTCAGGGGACTCCCGCTCAGGGTCCGTTCCTGTCCGCCTTTCCTTTTTCACCAGCATATGCTATGAAAAAGTTTGATTTGAGCGCTGCACGAGACAGCTTCAAGCAAGCTGGATATTCAGTGCAAGACGGCAAAGTAAAAGCGCCCAATGGACAAGCGCTTCATCTCACGTTATTGACCTATCAGTCAAGGGCGGAGCTTCCGCTCATTTCACAGCTAATCCAGGCTAACGCCAAGGAGCTCGGTATTACAATTGATATCCGGCAGGTCGATAATATCGACGAATATCTTGCCGCTCATCAGGATTGGGATTTGGCAACTTACAGCAGCATTACCGCTCCGCGTGGCGACGCAAGCTATTTTTTGAACGCGGCTTACATGCCTGAGGGAGCACTGAATTACGGACATGTGCACTTGCCGAAATTGGAGGCTTTGATTACGAAGCTGAACAGGGCGGTGAATGAAGAACAGCGCAGCAAGCTGGCGCTGGAGGCTGTCTCGATGATTGATCAGGAAACCCTGCAATCCTTTCTCGTTCATCCGAACAACGTAGTGGCCTACCGCAATTACGTACATAACTGGGTAACAAGCCAAAGTGAGTATTATCTGCTGACCCAGGACCTGGATGTGGACTAGCATGCTCAAATCCATCGCCAAAAGGCTGCTTGAACTGGTATTGTTCTTTCTTGTTCTTTCCTTTGTAAGCTTTTGTCTGCTCAAGCTGGTTCCGGGCGATCCTGTCCGCAGCATTCTCCGGGTAGATGATGTAGCTGTGTCCAATCAGCAAATTGCGGATATGCGCAGCCAGCTCGGACTAGATCAGTCGTTACCTGTGCAATATGGCAAGTGGCTGGTTCAGTTGCTTCAGTTTGATTTTGGACAGTCATATTTAACCCATCGTCCGGTATTTGCAGAGTTTATGGAAAAACTGCCTTATACCCTCCTGCTGACCGGTGGCTCTCTGTTCCTTATGCTGCTCATTGCGCTTCCGATGGGAACGATGGCTGCGCTGTATCGCAACCGCTGGATTGACAATGCCAGTCGTATGTTTGCCTTAATTGGCTCCTCGATTCCCAGCTTTTGGCTGGGTCTCTTGTTTATCGAGTGGTTTGCAGTTAAACTGCGAATTTTGCCGTCTATGGGTGAAGGAACCATTTTTCATCTGGTACTCCCTTCTCTCACCTTGGGACTGGCGATGGCAGCCGTTTATGTACGAATGATCCGCGCCAGTCTAATTGAAAGCTCGGGACAAGATTTTATCAAGGCAGCGCAAGCCCGGGGAATCAGTCCGGCTCGCATTTTTTTCAGACATATGTTCCGGCACAGTCTTGTTCCACTCATTACCGTATTCAGTGAGAGCATAGGCAGCCTATTGGGAGGTACGGTTGTAATTGAAGTGCTATTCGCCTATCCGGGGCTGGGGAAATGGATCGTGGATGCAATTGCCGCAAGGGATTATCCCATTATTCAGGGCTATACACTGTTTATGGCCGTGTTCATTGTATGTATCAATATGGCGGTAGAGCTATCCTACCGTTGGATTAATCCCGAAATAGTTTTGAAGGAGAAACGTCAATCATGATAAAATCCTCTCATGCGGAAAGCAGGCAGTTCGTCAGTCCGCAACGGTCCAGAACTTGGATTGCGCTGCTTTCTATCCTGCTCATTCTTGCAGCAATTACAGTGATTCCGCTTCTTGCTCCCCAAGATCCGTACCGTATTCAGATGGGGAATCGGCTTCAGCCGATCAGTGCGGCCTACTGGCTGGGAACCGATCATTTGGGCAGAGATGTGCTATCAAGAGTGATGACAGGACTTCGAACGACTGTCGGAACCAGCTTGTTGATCTTGGCCGTTTCACTGGTTGTCGGGGTTCCGCTCGGCCTGCTGTCAGGATTTGTCGGGGGATGGGTTGATCGTATATTCAAACGAGTGGTCGATGCTTTCATGACATTACCCGATTATATTTTTGCGATTGTGTTGAGCGGTCTGCTCGGGCCTGGCTTGATGAATCTTATTTTCGCGGTGACGGCGGTAAAATGGGTCAGTTATGCACGGCTGGTACGCAGTACCGTACTCGCTGAAAAGCAAAAGGACTATATTTCGTTATCTATACTGGCAGGCACATCCTCCCTGCAAATTGTCATGCGGCATATTCTGCCCCATGCGATTGGCAATGTCCTGGTACTGGCTGCACTGGATATTGGAAAAATCATCTTAATGATTGCCTCCCTGTCCTTTTTAGGCTTAGGTCCGCAACCGCCGATACCCGAATGGGGTGCCATGCTGAATGAAGGACGAGCATATTTTCAAATGGCTCCCCATCTGATGCTGGTTCCCGGAATGGCTGTCGTGCTCACGGTGCTACTGGCGAATATGCTGGGGGACAAGCTGCGTGACCAATATGATGTTAAAACACGGACGGAGGAGTGAGCCGTATATGCTGTCTATTGAAGGCTTAACGATTCGATCAAAAGCAAAAATCGTTGTAGATCAACTGGAGCTCGCCGTTCGTCCGGGGGAGTGGTTTGCCCTTGCCGGAGAAAGCGGCAGCGGCAAAAGCATGACGGCTTCCGCAATCGGCGGGCTGCTCCCCTCTTCTTTTACAGCGCACGGGGTTATTGCCTGGAAGGGCAACAATTTGCTGACCTTGTCCGCCAAACAAAGACGTTCCTTGCTTGGCAATGAAATCTCGTATATTTTTCAAGACTATCACGGAGCGTTTACTCCCTTTCTGCGAATAGGCAGTCAACTGGACGAGCTAATGCACACTCATGGCTGTCCAGATCGCAATGCGCGTAAACAGCGCTGTATAGAGGTCCTTGAGCACGTACAGCTTTCTGCCGAGCGGGTATACCGCAGCTATCCGTTCCAGCTCAGCGGTGGTCAGCTGCAACGAGCGGCTATTGCGGCCGCATTGTTGCTAAAGCCACAGCTTCTGATTGCCGACGAACCAACAACCGCGCTGGACACGCTGACAGCTCACCGGGTGCTCCAGCTCATCAACCAAATCCGGATGGAAACCGGGATATCTGTCCTATGGATCACTCACGATCTCCGCCATGTCCGCAAGTATGCGGATCGAATCGCGGTGATGCGTACTGGCTCGCTGGTCGAGAGCGGCGAGACACAAGTGGTGCTGGATCATCCGGTACATCCGTATACACGTCGCCTTCTGGCGGCGATTCCGCCGCTGGCCCCCAATGCTCCGGCACGTTTACCGCATAGCACCGAAGAACAAATCACACCAGAAAGGAGCAGTTTACATGGATGATCACGTCTCCTCTCTGCAACATGTACACACATCTAATCCTGTTGTCACCATCTCCGGTTTGACGAAGGCTTTTGCCGGAGGCAAGACGGTGCTGCACAATGTTTCTCTGTCGGTTTCACCCCAAGAATGTTTGGGCATTGTCGGAGAAAGCGGCAGTGGCAAAAGCACGCTGGCTCGCTGCATTTTAACATTGGACTCGTTTGATCAAGGTGAGCTTATGCTGGATGGACAAACGGTCCGGGGATTAAAGCAAAATGAGTTAAAACGGTTACGCAGCAGGCTGGGTGCGGTATTTCAGCATCCCGCAGCAGCTTTAAACTCCAGACTGACCATTCTACAATCCTTGCTGGAACCGCTGGATCAGCTTAAGGGCTATGTCCCCTTCTATATGAAGGGCATGCCTTCGGATCGTCGAAAAATAGCAGCACACCTACTCGGTAGGGTCAAGCTCCCAGCCAGCTATATGGATAAGTACCCGCATCAGCTCAGCGGCGGGGAGAAACAGCGCGTAACCATTGCGCGCGCAATCAGCACAGAGCCGGACTTTATCGTGCTCGACGAGCCAACGGCAAGTCTGGATGTGACGACACAGGCGACGGTTTTAAATCTGCTCAAGGATCTACAGGATGAGTTGGGAGTGGCCTATCTGTTCATTTCCCATGATCTGGCGGCTGTGCACTTCATGAGTGACCGGATTATGGTCATGAAAGATGGCCGTGTACTTGAGGATTTTGCCAAGGAAGCTCTATTCCAGTCTGATCGCCATCCCTATACCCAATCTTTACTGGAGGTTTTTTCAACATGTTGCCTACCCACCGAGCCTATCTTACTTTAGCGATTCCTTTAATTCTTTCGACGATTACAACCCCACTGCTCGGTGCGGTGGATACGGCGGTAATCGGTCATTTGAGTCATGCCTCCTTTTTGGGTGGTGTAGCTGTGGGTACTCTTATTTTTAATACTTTATATTGGATGTTTGGCTTTCTGCGCGTCAGCACATCGGCTTTTACCGCACAGGCTGCGGGGGCTCAAAATAAGGATCAGAGCATAGCTGCGCTCATGCGCCCACTGGTCATCGCTTTACTGATCGGCGGGTTATTCATTATACTGCAAAAGCCGATCCTGCTGGCCTCTTTACAGTTAATCCATCCTGCTCAGGATGTAGCTGCTCAGGCAGCGATATATTTTAACATTCGTATTTGGGGAGCGCCGCTTACGCTGGTAAACTATGTGCTGCTCGGCTGGCTAATGGGATTATCCCGCGTGAAAGCAACCTTATTTCTGCAAATTACGATGAATGTGACCAATATGGTATTGGCCCTTGCGTTCACACAAATCATGCAATGGGACGTAGCCGGTGTGGCAAGCGCTACACTCATCGCAGAGGTTCTCGCCTGTGTGCTCGGTTCTATTCTTGTACTTCGTTCCTCGGTCTGGAGAGAATGGCGGCAGAGTGGAAAAAAAGATTGGCAGGACTGGTTTGGAGCCTCAGAGCTGAAAAGTGTCATGGCAACGAATCTTGACCTTATGATTCGTACAGCCTGTCTGCTGACGATGTTCAATCTGTTTACATCACATAGCGCGAGCTTTGGAACCGATCAACTGGCTGCCAATGCTATTTTGTTGCAAATCCATTACATTATGGCTTATTTTTTTGACGGATTTGCCAATGCCAGCAGCATCATGACGGGACAAGCTCGTGGTGCCGGAGATCGGAAAATGCTGCAAAGAGTGATCCACTTGTCCTGGTTCTGGACACTGCTCACCAGCGTGGTATCAGGCGGACTGTATTTAGCACTGAAGGAGCCGCTTATCCAGCTGTTCACAGATAACGCTACAGTGATTAGCCTGACAGGTCCATACAATGGATGGCTTGTCGTCTTTCCGCTGGCTGCCGGGCTGGGGCTGGTATTCTATGGTGTGTTTACGGGGATGACAGTAACGTATCCGATCCGTAATTCCATGCTGATTTCGCTGGTCTTCTTTTTAGCTGCTCTCTTCTGGTGTGTTCCCCACTATGGTAATCATGGACTATGGCTTTCCTTTATCATATTTGCTCTGGGAAGGTCATTATTTCTTGTGATCTATTTGCCTCGATTGAAGAGGGTATAGCAGCTTATAGTGCTGACGAACGCGTTAATGCGTGCTTCTATGACAGCTACGCGGACGGATCATTCTTACGATCGCTGTTGCCTCCAAATTTCCTGATTATAATTTCAGGGTAGAAATTCGGAGGCAAAGGCGAACGCTGACGCTTCTACAGAACGATTCCGTCCTCTACGCTTGCTTTATGCTGTTTACTTTTAAACACCGAAACACACCAAAATAAGCCGCAAAACCTCGTATTATTGGGGGCTTGCGGCTTTCTAGTTTTAGAATTTTTCCTTGGTTTATAAAACTAGAACACCTAAAAGCAGCGGAGAGAACGGAACGATTGCGGAAAAGCGGTAGCGGTCGCCTTTGTCTCCAGATTTATACCGCTTAGTGTGATTCAATAAATCTGGAGACAACAGCGATTGGAGTAACGTTCCGTTCGTGGAGCGTCCACCATACACACGTGATTTATATCGTACTCAAAAGCAAAGGATGCCCCATCAACCATGTACGTGGCGTTGGGGCATCCTTTTATTGTATGGAAAAGTCTTAATGCTAAAGTACGCGGATGCTTTTATTCGCCTTGAGGAACGGTCAATCCCAATCCTTCGGCTACGCGGCGTCCGTATTCAGGATCAGCTTTGTAGAAGTGTCCAATCTGGCGCAGCTTAATTTCGTTGCTTTCTACAGGCTTCATCGCATTTACGATGTTTTGCACCAGACGTACACGCTCATCCTCACTGAGCAAGCGGTACAGATCTCCCGGCTGTGTATAGTGATCATGATGATCGTAGGCTACACTTTGAGCTTCGCCAGACACTTCAAAAGGAGCGATTTTGTGCTCCGGGGATTCTGTAGGTCCACCGAGACTGTTAGGCTCGTAGTAGACAGATCCGCCGCCATTGCTGTCACTGCGCAATGCACCATCACGCTGGTAGTTGTGTACTTCCGCATGCGGACGGTTGATCGGCAGTGAATTGTGATTAGCACCTACACGGTAGCGATGGGCGTCACCGTAGGCAAACAGGCGTCCTTGCAGCATTTTATCCGGAGATGCTTCAATACCCGGCACAAATGAACCCGGAGAGAACGTCGCCTGCTCTACTTCTGCAAAATAGTTTTCAGGATTACGATTCAGAATCATACGTCCTACCTCGATCAGCGGGTAATCCTTTTGCGACCATACCTTGGTCACATCAAATGGATCAAAACGGTATGTGTTTGCATCCTCTAATGGCATAATCTGCACATAAAGCCTCCATGCAGGAAAATCACCCTTCGCAATAGCCTGAAATAAATCTTCTGTATGATAATCCGGATTTTCACCGGCAATTTTTGCAGCCAAATCGACATCGAGATTTTGTACGCCCTGCTCTGTTTTAAAATGATATTTTACCCATACGGCCTGCCCCTCGGCATTCACCCACTTGAACGTGTGACTACCAAAACCGTGCATATGTCTGAGTGTGGCGGGAATACCGCGGTCAGACATGAGGATACTTACCTGGTGCAGTGATTCAGGAGATAAAGACCAGAAATCCCACACCGCATTCGGATTTTTCAGATGAGTTTGGGGATGGCGTTTTTGCGTATGAATAAAGTCAGGGAATTTGATCGCATCCCGAATAAAGAAGACCGGCGTATTATTGCCTACGAGATCATAGTTGCCTTCCTCTGTGTAAAACTTCACCGCAAATCCGCGCGGATCGCGTACTGTATCAGCCGAGCCCAACTCACCTGCAACGGTAGAAAAGCGGATAAACATCGGTGTACGTTTGCCTACCTCGGACAAGAAGCTTGCTTTGGTATACGCAGACAAATCATTAGTGACTTCAAAATATCCGTGCGCTCCCGCACCTTTGGCATGAACAACACGCTCCGGCACACGTTCGCGGTTAAAATGTGCTAGTTTCTCCAGCAAATGCACATCCTGAATCAGTGTAGGTCCACGTGATCCGGCAGTGATGGAATTTTGATTATCGCCGACAGGAGCGCCCCAGCTTGTAGTCAGGTTGGTTGGTTGTTTACTCATGATTGAAATCACCTCTTGAATGAATTGGTTGACAATGTGTTGTACTCAAAAAGACCTCCCACCTCTGACACCATATAATCTGAAAGAACCAGGCCAGGGGGAGATTCAGACGGCTTCAAAATGGAGAGGTCTATTCTATTTAAACATGAATTCCAAAATGGATAATGAAGATTTCAGGAAGATTTGAAAAAGGTTTGGCGAAGGTTAGAACAGCAAGGATTCCCGGTCGAGAAAATCCAGGATATCTTGAACCGACTGGGCTACCTCCCGACCCTCAGTAGATACGATGAGATCAGGCTCCAGCGGTACTTCATAAGGCGCATCAATCCCCGTAAAATGACGAATTTCTCCCGCTCGCGCTTTCTTGTACATTCCTTTTGGATCACGCCGCTCACATTCCTCCAGACTGCACTGTATATAGATCTCATAACACCCTTCCTGCTGTAAAATCTCCTTTACCATTTCACGGTCCTCACGGTAAGGGGAAATGGTGGCGCATATCGTTAAAACACCCGCATGTGCCATCAGCTTTGACACTTCAGCAATACGGCGGATATTTTCCTTACGGTCAGCAGGCAGGAAGCCCAGGTTACGATTCAAGCCATGTCGAACATTATCCCCATCCAAAATAAACGTGCGTATGCCGCGTACATATAATGCTTTTTCCAGTGTGGAGGATACCGTTGACTTTCCCGAGCCAGACAGCCCCGTCAACCAAAGCACCGGGCTTTTATGTCCATTCAGAAGCTGACGCGCTTGCTTATTAACATCTGACGCATGCCAGGTAATGTTCGAGGATGGATTCATTCAGCACTCTCCTTTTCATGATGTATTGCTTTTCATGAGATATTATAATAAGCATTTTTTATAGCATGATCTCCAGCTTCAGGAAAGGACTGTTTTAAAGCTGTTTAAGGTACGCTGCCCCGCCGTATGATCCAATACTGCAAAAACAATCCGTTCAAACAACAAGGCATAGCCCTCCTCTACAATCACTTGCTTGAACCAGCCTGCAACCTCTTCCGGCTTATTGCGGAATACCCCGCAGCCATAGGCTCCCAGTACGAGATGCTCGACCCCGTTTTGCTTGGCCATTCCAAGTATGTAACGGATACGCTCCAACATCACTTCACCTATTCGGCTGACCTGTTCTGGCTCCCGTTCTCGCACGACTCCAGCATTAACAGCAGGAGCAGTCAGAAAATCGACCAGATACGGCTCATTCAGCAAGGCTCCCTGATCATCCCGAAATACCGGAACTTCAGGCGAATAAATCATATAATCCGAGTAAAAACAGCTACGCAGCTTTCGGTTATGCTGGTACATTTCTTCCATTTGTGAAATGCAGGGATACATGGCTGACGAACGAGCCAAGCTTTCCTCTTGGGCCTGGCTGCCTCCGAGAAATCCACCACCCGGGTTTTTAGCTGATGCAAAATTTAAACACGCCACGTGCTCCAGCTTCTCTTGGACCCGGAGCCTAAATGCAGCCTGCAACGTGCTTTCTCCCGTAACTTCCAGCTTTGCAGTAAGCGCCCGTTCGTCTATGAGTGAAGAAGTCTCCGGTGCGCTTTTTATCTTTTGTTCCGCCTCTTGCTTTACAGCCACCAGCTGAGAAGGTGTATACAGCTTCGAGTCTGTGATCGCCTTATCCACTTCTTTTGCCATATTCACTTGTGCTTGTTGGATATTTGTATAATATCCATGCTCCAAAATAGATAGCGTTTCCTGTGCCATCTGTGATCGAGCATCCCGGGTGCTCCGGTGATTCATCGTACTTGTCATGATGACAATTCCTCCTTTTTCAATATATCCTCACGTAAGTTCGTCAATATTTCCCCTAGCCAGTTCGTGCCACGCCATGACTTGCGGTTGTATATGCGGGCATCGTTTTCAGCCAAGCCTACACCCCAAATAGTGTCTGTCGGACTAGCCTCAACCAGTGTGGTTCCCTTCGTTTTAAGCAGGTACTTGAGCAAATTCGGATTTTGCGTAAATTTGGCATAGTTACCGTCATACACAAACTGCCGGCAATTCTGATCCCACAAGGATTGATCAAACCCGCGAACACTACGACCACGAGCCTTTTGCTCCCGAGGGGTAGATGCCAGCATAATTTTCCGTGCCGCCTCTTCATCCCCAAAAAGCTGCGCTTTTTTAAACATCATATATTGCTCCGCACAGTTAAACTCCAATCCATCTACGACAAAATCAGAGGGATACCATTGTGAAAATGGCGAATGACTGCGATAAAAAAATGTAAACTTTTCCATAAAAATCCCTACTTTCTTAATCCTTTAAACTATATAAGACGTGACCTGGGTTTGAAACGGTATAGCTTGGACGGACGGTGTCCAGCCGCTTTTCTGTATTCATTCGTCTCGTCTACGAGATCTGCTATTTTACGACGGAAGGCCGCAGCCAGCAGCTCCTTACCCAAAATAATTTCATATACCTGTTGAAGCTCACCCAATGTAAATAAGGATGGCATCAAATGAAATGCGATATCTGTATATTCAATTTTGCTGCGCAGACGCTCGATGCCGTAAGCAATAATTTTGGCATGGTCAAAGGCAATACCCTGTGACTCCAATACTTCTCGCTTGATTTCAATCGTTTTCCCCTTCAGGATTTCAGTCACTTTTACTTTGGCTGACAGGTGAATGTCCCCATGCTTCAGGGTAACGTCAATATCCTGCTCCCACGTGTAACCTTCCGGTTGGTTCGTCCGCGTCTCCTGAGCCACGCTGTAATCCAGCTCAAACCATCTGGCATCCGCGGCATCGTCCCCAGCTCGTACCTCCAGGGAGTCGTGGTCTACCAATGCCATGTAAGCGCAACTGATGACCCGCATACGTGGATCACGGGCTACATCTCCCCAAGTGTATAGCTGCTCCATATAAATCTGATCCACATTTGTTTCGGTTTTAAGCTCACGTCGTGCGGCTTGTTCCAGGCTTTCATCCATCCCTACAAAACCACCCGGCAACGCCCATTGCCCTATGAATGGGTGCTCCCCTCTCTGGATCAAAAGCAGTTGGAGTGTCTTCTCTGGCAGCTTGCGATAATTATGCTGGAACTGATCCATTACAGTAAAAAGCAGCATATCTACCGTTACTGACGGACGCTCGTATTGTGTTGCATCATAAGCGGCCAGAAATTGCTCCTCCGTCAAGCCACCAGGATTGTATTTTGGTATTTCTGTCACTTGTGTCACCTTCCTGTTCATATATGGGTAAAGGTTATTACTTTCGTGATAAAAACAAAATGTTAATATCAATATAGTAATATATAGAAATGGCCCCGTCAACATTTTCTCCATGAAACCGCATTCAATCAGATAAAGGATATTGCACTCCAATGTCTGAAAAATAAAGAGAAACCCTGGTCTTGTATGGACCGGGTTTCGTGGTTTTACCCTCTTGGTTTCACAGCATAGCGATATTGCATTCCCGGCATTCCTAAAAATTCGAGTTCGCCATGCGCAATTAAGTATTGAATCCGATATTCCAAAAAGCTGTCGCTGCCTAGCTGCGGCCATTGTGTCAACGCCTCAACTATAATTTTTCCGGTGTTTACGTATTGCCGATTCTCTTCCAACTGTAGTTGGTCAATCATCTCCAGCAAAGCCTGGTCAAAGTAATCTTCTGGCACATGAACGATCTGGTCATTGTCCCATAATCTCAGCACACTATCTTGTTCACTGAGCACCAGCCACTCTTGTTCGTAGCGTCGTCGGTCTTCCATGCTTACAACATGAATTTTATCTTCATTTCGCTTAATGACCCGTTCAATTTCTTTCGAATCTACCACACTCATGGATAAAGGGAATAGATTCTCAGTATCAGCATTTAAATGATCATTCGACTCCCGTTCCATGGCATCCGTAACATTGATGATCCGAATAGGCGTAGCCCTGTTTCGCAGAACATATAATGCAAAACGTAATCCGACCTGCTCATGAGCATTAGAGCCACACCAGATTGAGATCGACTTCTCATCAGAAATTTCACTAAGAGTAGCCATCATTTGTTCAACACGGTGCTCCCAATTGGCGTAATGGAAAGATTCATATTGAACCATCCGCTCAGCCAACCAGCTATGACGTTTTTCTTGTCCTTCTCGTGTTTCCAGCCCCCATAACGGCCCTATAGAAAATAGATCATTAAAACACAGCACTTTACTCTCATCCCGCAGCCCTGCACCTGAAAGTCCTTGTTTCATCGAGCCCCCTGCAGACTGAGAGAACAGTAAGTGTACATGCCTTTCCCGAGTACGCTCATACTCCAAACGCTCATTTCGGCTTGCCTCCACATGGTTTGCCCACTGCTCCAATATGTAATTAGCCCATTCAGGGTTTCTGTCCGATAAGGCTACAGCCTGCTCCAGCACATTCTGTACAAAGTTTTTAAGTCTTCGACCATTGAATACCTCATTATAATCTTCATCAAAATTTGCTTTATTGTTAGATGACAAGTCATCTGCTCCTCTCAATCGGTCCAATTTAGGCTTGTCTTTCGACCGAAAATTTCTTTAGAATAAGTGTATAGCTATCACTTCTTGCTCTACAATAACAATACCACAGGATGGTTACTTGACTGGAGGAAAAGAAATGACATCGGAGTGGCAGAAACTACAAACCAAACTGCCGGAATGGGTGGAGCAAAGCCGTCATGAGTACATACATGGCAAGGTAGCGGCGTATATTCCCGAATTGTCTAAAGCGCCGGCAGACGCGCTAGGTATTGTTGTGATGAACGGTGCGGGCGAGACCGTGGTAGCCGGGGATACGGAGCTCCCATTTACGATGCAGAGCATCTCAAAGGTATTCACGCTCATCCTGGCCTTGATGGATAACGGAGAGGACGTTGTCTTTTCCAAGGTGGGTATGGAGCCTACGGGAGATCGTTTTAATTCCATGTTAAAGCTGGAGCTGGTCGAGCCAGGTATTCCGTTTAATCCGCTCATTAACGCTGGAGCCATCGCCGTCTCCTCTTTGATTCGCGGAAACAGCCCGGGGGAAAAGTTTGCCCGTGTCCTGCAATTTTTTCGTCTGCTTGCCTGTAACGACACACTGGAATATGACCAGGATGTCTACGATTCGGAATCTGCCACAGGCCATCTGAACCGTTCCCTTGCTTATTTTCTGATGGAAAAAGGGATTCTAAGAGGTCATGTCGAGGACGTACTGGAGGTTTATTTCAGACATTGCGCTGTAAAAATGAACTGTACGGATTTGGCACGTATGGGACTCGTACTCGCCTATAACGGCCGTGATCCGGTTACAGGCGTACCTCTGATTCCCCGCCGCTATGTGCAGATCGCCAAAACTTTTATGACGACATGCGGCATGTATGACGCCTCTGGAGAGTTCGCCATTCAGGCCGGACTCCCCGCCAAAAGCGGTGTATCCGGCGGCATTATGACGATGGTGCCCGGACGATATGGCATTGGACTGGTGGGACCTTCCTTGAACCGTATGGGCAACAGTACAGCGGGTGTACATTTGCTGGAGACCATGTCCCGGGATTTGGATTGGAGCTTGTTTTAGTATACGAAAACAGGGGATTTCCGGCCTAATGGCTTTTGGGAATCCCCTGCTTGTTGTGCTTCTAAACTATTATTCGTTCTGACCGCTCACCAGTTTAATGTTAATGCGGAACGGGTCAGCTACATACTTGGCACCCTCTCGTTCTTGCACGGCATAGCCCGCTGTCGCCAAACGAGCGACAATCGCGTCCAATTCCTTCTGATCCGGCACAATCAACTCAAAATAATCCAATCCTGCTGCGTTCTCAGGAGCTGGGGGTGCGCCTTCCCCTGCCCATATATTCAAGCCCATATGGTGGTGGTAACCTCCTGCGGAGATGAACATCGCCGAGGAGCCATACCGGGACGTAATGTCAAACCCAAGCACATCGCAATAAAATTGCTGTGCCTTGAGCAAATTGGACACATGGAAGTGAACGTGACCAATTACGGTTCCCTGCGGCAGTCCCTGCCAAGGCAAGTTTTCGGAAATGGCTACTAAGCCTTCCGCATCCACGGGATCTGTACCCATAATATAAAATCCATCGGCATCTTTTTTCCATTGATCGCGAGGACGATCTGCATAGATTTCAATCCCGTTATGATCAGGATCATGGATATATAGTGCTTCACTTACATCATGGTCTCCCTGTCCGATTTCAATCTCATGTGCCAGCAGATTGCGTAGAGACAGTCCCAGAGCCACACGGTTCGGTAGAAGAATAGCAAAGTGGTATAGTCCGGCTGCAGACTGGCGCGGAAGAATGACTGCATTTTCAATATATTTTAGAGTTAGCAGCGGATGCTCCCCGTCCACAGTTAATTCAGCAGTATCCGCCGTTTGACGCAGCAGCTGAAAACCAACGACCTCGGTATAAAATCGAATCGAGCGCTCCAGGTTACTAACCTTTAGTGAAACCTGCCCGATGGTAGTTTTGTCATGAATATGCGCTGTCATGAGATTTCCCTCTTTCTTCATGGATTGGAGGAGCAAACTATCCCAAAATTAATGTTCTGTTGATGTACGACGGCTGAACAAAGAATCGAGAGACAAGCGGGTCGTCGGTGCAAAAACCAGATGAAGAGCTACCAGAATATAAGCAATATCTAGCTCATAGCCGGCACCTTGACCATTCCCCATTAACCCACCGGACAATTTAGCTGTAAAAATCGCACCGATCAAAACAATCACAAAAAGTGCGGACACATAACGAGTAAGCAATCCGAGGATTAATGCAATCCCGCCGACCAGCTCAATCACCGCAACGACATAACCTAAAAATCCTGGAATGCCAATGCTGGAAAACCAGCCTGCTACATTACCCAACCCCATTTGGAATTTGGCGATTCCGTGTGCCAAAAACAAAATCCCCAGCGCCACCCGCATAATTGTAGAAATGTTTCTACTTGCTGAACTCATGTCTATCTCTCCATTCTGTTTGTTTTTCACACTCACAAGTGTATATGAATAATTAATTTATATTACTAATAATTTGCTTAAAAAATAATACAATTCGAATCTATGCTGCAATAGATTGGTGTGAATTAAACTCAAATTATTAGTAATAGGAATAATTATTTTGTAATGCGAATTTATCATATGAAACTGTAGTCTGTCAACAAAATATTTGGTATGATAAATATTAAATTAGTATATAGTATATTTTCATAAAGGAGGAAAGCTCTATGGGTATAGGATGCAACATAAGGGCAGCACGTAAACGTAAAAATTTATCCATTCAGCAAATATGTGAGCGAACTGGACTATCACAAGGGTTTATGAGCCAGGTGGAAAACAATAAAACCTCCCCTTCCATCGCTACACTCGACAGCATCGCCAATGCGCTTAAGGTCCCTCTCGCTTTTCTGCTTCTTAAAGAAGAGGAACGAATGCAGGTGATTCGCAAGGACGAGCGCCGTAAAACGGTGTATGGTAAAAACAACCTTCAGGTCGACCATTTAGGGGGTCAGGGTAACGTTAAAATGATGCTGGTGGACATGCCGCCAGGCTCATCAACAGAAGAAGAGCATGCCCATGCTGGAGATGAAATTCATTATATTTTGGAAGGCACAGTGTATGTAGAGCAAGGCGAGGATTCTGCTACGCTTGAAGCGGGGGATTCCTTTAGCTGGAGGGCAGCCATCCCCCATTATGCTAAAAATGTAGGGGAAAGCAACGCCCGCGTCCTGATTGCCGTGTTTCTCGAAGCCGAAAATGACGCTTAATTCAGGCTGGAGCACGGCACCGTATAAATCGCAAATTTCATTAAAAAAAGCGTGTACCGGGAAGTGATCTTTTACTTCAACGATACGCGCTTTTAGTTTTTTCATTACGAGTGGGCTAATTATCTCTTTTTGGCTGCATCAATGTCCTCAGGATTCAGACCTGCCCAGATGTTCGGAATATTGACGGTTTCCGGATGCTCAAATACGAGAAACGCTGTCGGCAAATATCGCTCGCCGTATTCGGAAGAAGGCTTATTGATAATAGCGCGATCCTTAACGAGCACGGTCGATGACCCACCATCCAGATTAGCACCTATAACTGCTCCGTGCTTTAGCAAAATATTTTGCATATCGTACAAATTAGCACCGATGCTGTAACCAGGCTGACGCCCGTCAACAGTCACGAAAATAATCGCGCCGTCGGCTCTTTGTCCCATCGCAGTACGGGGAGCAATCCCCCACCCTTCACTGGCATTGCGGATTAGACCTTTCCCATTGACGATTAAGCGCGGCTGAAAGGTAACCGCTTCTTGCACATTCATTTTGGACAGTTCAGACAGTGAATAGTGCCCGGCTATCATCTTCCCCTGCTTATCAATCCCTACGATTTGGACAGAAGCATTTTTCCCCATGTCGTTGTAGTAAATTTGCCCCTGGGAGATAACAACGCCAATCGGCTTGAAGCCGTTCCCGTCCCAGTTGGGATCGGCAAAGCCGCCACCATTTACGCCAGCAATGGCTCCCAAACGCTCAACCATGCTGGATACCCGTTCTCCCCTGCCAACCTTGGCAGGAATTCCGAGCCTGATTTTAGTGGGGTCATGCACTGTCATCACATAGCCATGATAATTCCGGCCCGACACTTCTTCCACTTCAACCAGCGGCGTCTGCTGCATCTTGGTCGGAACCAGATCAGACAGATTAATCGTATGTCTGTCCTTCTCCTCGCCCATCTGCTCAAAACGAGCCGAATACTCAGCCACACGTTTTTGTGCCTCTGCTTCACCGATAAAATACTTTGCCCAGTGGCGATGTTGCGTCGTAATTAACGTGTCTGCAGCCAAATAGCGCATGTCCTTGCCAGAAGGTGTTAAAAATAACCACGCCGCTCCTCCTATTCCTACTAGCAGGAAGACTAAAAAAAGTCGCAGCACAAAGCGGCGGAATCTACCTTTCCGTTTCTTCTTTTTATTTTTTGGCCTGCGAGCTGCTGCCCGCTGTGGCAAGATTTCCGGTTTCATTCAACATCTCTCCTGTTGTGGTGACTTCAATCTTTAAAATTCATTGTTATCTATTGAACAGCAACATCTATCGACATTATCATATTCTAATTTTCTAGAATGATAGTGTCAATTTTTTAACAGATTCATCACGCTGTAAAATAGCACAACAAAAAAATTCCTCCACATGAATGTGAAGGACCGTTATCCCCCCATTACTGCGCAGCTTCCGGTTCAAGCAGCATGAACAGTTCCTTCATCTGCTGTCGCTTGAGCTTGGGACTAAGCACATACAACGTGTCCCCCGGCTCAAGCACAGTTGTGCCTCTAGGAGTAATGATCTGCTCATCGCGAATAATAGCGGTAAATAAAATGTCATCAGGAAGCTGCATGTCCTGAATCGCTTTACCTGCAATCGACATCCCCTTTTGCACCTGAATATGATTGATTTCCGAAGTGGTTTTTCCCAGAGAAACCAACTCCAGCAATGAAGGGGACGACGTCTCGTCAGGGCCCATTAAACCAAGCTTCACTGCCAGCCACGAAATGGTTGTACCTTGAATTATCGCAGAGGTAAGCACGACGAAAAATACAACATTAAAAAACATGGGCCCTACATCCATCTCATCCAGCAGAGGATAGGTGGCCAGTACAATAGGGACCGCTCCTCGCAGCCCTGCCCAGGATAACAACGTCTTTTCGCGTACTGAGTACCTGGAGAAGAGCAAGCTCAGGAAGACACCAATCGGACGAGCGATCAGCATCAGGATAAAGGAAAGCGCCAAACTTTGCCACGCAATCCCCAGCAGCTGATCGGGGAAAACCAGCAGTCCGAGCAGGACGAACATCATAATCTGCACCATCCAGGCGAAGCCATTGTTAAAATGAATAATGGATCGCTTGTAGGTCAGATCGGAGTTACCCAGCACGATAGCCATCACATATACCGCCAGCAGCCCGCTTGCTTCTAGCAAGGATGCCGCCGCATACGTCAAAATCGCAAAGGCCAGAGCCATCACGGGATACAGGCCGGATGACTCAAAATTCATTCTATTAATGGCATATACACCTAAGCGTCCAAGTGCAAAACCAATAACCAGCCCAAAGCCCATCTCCCATAAAAATAATAAAATATGTATCCAAATAGATTGCTCAGGGTGATGTATCAGTTCAATCAACGTTACGGTGAGAAATACAGCCATCGGGTCATTGCTGCCGGATTCCGCTTCGAGCGTAGAGGTAATTCGTTTCTTGATATTTTTACCGCCCAAAACGGAAAACACAGCCGCTGCGTCCGTCGATCCGACAATAGCGCCGAACAGCATAGATTCCATCCAACCTGCGCCTAAAATAAACTTTGCACAAACGCCAACAAGTACTGTCGTAACAATGACCCCAAGCGTTGATAATGACAACGCAGGTCGAATAACCGGCTTTATATCTGCAAACTTCGTCTGCATCCCGCCTTCAAACAAGATCACAATCAGTGCGAGAATACCCACCAGCTGCGTAATAAAGGCATTATCAAAATAAATAAACTGACTGAGCACCATGCCAACGACAATAAACAAAACGAGCGCAGGCATACCGAAGCGACTGGAAAATTTGGTAGTCAGTACACCGACCAGCAGTAAGCTGGACAGCAAGAGCACAATAAAATTAATGACGGTTGTCTGTTCCATACGGCTTCTCCTATCTTGAAAATAGCTGTTCATTTTTCGCCTTCTATCTATATACCCTCAAATCATGCAGAATACTAATTTCTGATCAAAAATTGTTTAGAAATCGAAAAAATCCAGCTCACGGTCTGTGCTAAAATAGCACTTCATGAGCTGGATGTATGTTTTGTATAGACTTAGCTGCGACACGTGTCGCGCTTTAGGCTTTAGGCTGAATCATTTGCGCCGGTACGACATATTGGTCAAACTGTTCCTCGGTCAGCAGGCCGCTACGAAGAGCCGCTTCTTTGAGAGACAATCCTTCCGCGTGCGCATGCTTGGCAATTTTGGCGGCATTCTCATATCCGATATATGGATTCAATGCTGTCACCAGCATCAGCGAATTGTTCAAATTGTGCTCAATTTTAGTGAGATCCGGCTCGATGCCGATCGCACAGTTATCATTAAACGCCACAATCGAATCGGCTAGCAGGTTCACGGACTGCAGGAAATTATAAATAATAACCGGCTTAAACACGTTCAGCTCAAAATTACCCTGACTCGCAGCAAAGCCGATCGCTGCATCATTACCCATAACTTGCGTAACAACCATCGTCAGCGCCTCGCTCTGGGTCGGATTTACCTTGCCTGGCATGATGGAACTGCCTGGCTCGTTCGCAGGAATCGTAATTTCGCCCAAACCGCTGCGTGGACCACTTGCCAGCCAGCGAACATCATTGGCGATCTTCATCAGGTCGGCGGCAAGCGCTTTGATTGTCCCGTGTACGGCTACAACCTCATCATGGCTGGTGAGTGCATGAAACTTGTTCGGTGCAGAAGTGAACGTTTTTCCAGTAATGCTGGAAATTTCGGCAGAGGTTCGGGTACCGAACTCTGGATGGGCGTTAATGCCTGTACCTACAGCAGTACCACCAATCGCCAGCTCCTTCATATATTGAACCGTGTCGATGATCATTCGCTTGCTCTTGTCCAGCATGGCAGTCCAGCCACTGATTTCCTGACCTAGTGTAAGCGGCGTCGCATCCTGTAGATGAGTCCGTCCGATTTTAATAATATCCTTAAATTGCTCTGATTTCTGCTGGAAGGTTCCTTTCAGCTTGTCAATGGCAGGCAGCAAGCGCTCCTCGACTGCAATAACGCCCGCCACATGAAGCGCCGTGGGAAACGTATCATTTGAGCTTTGCGACATATTCACATCGTCATTGGGATGCAGCTTCGCATCTTTTCCCTGCTCTTGCAACCATTGGCTTCCCAGATGAGCAATGACTTCGTTCACATTCATATTGGACTGTGTACCGCTCCCCGTCTGCCATACAACCAGCGGGAAATGGTCATCAACTCGTCCAGCGAGAATTTCATCTGCTGCGTAAATAATGGCGTCCTGCTTTTCCTGTGACAGCTTGCCCAGCTTATAGTTGCTGATCGCTGCACTCTTTTTAAGCACCGCAAACGCCTGAATAACCTCTAATGGCATTTTCTCCGAGCCAATCGGGAAATTTTCCTTGCTTCGTTGTGTCTGTGCGCCCCACAGGCGGTCTGCCGGTACCTTGATTTCGCCCAACGTATCCCTTTCGATGCGGTAGTTCAATTCATTTCCTCCTCTTGGCTTATGTAATTCAGACAAAATATCGTGACCTTCTTTGTCTATTATACATTAATTTTCAAATGTAATCATTTATTTTGTAAGCGTTTTTTTACAATAAGGCCGGAGGAGAAAAAGAATATCAGCTACCCGTCTGTTCTCCAAATCAGCTAATGGTGATATTACCTCTGGCATGGACTTCTTTTCTGCCCAGCAGCTTGTTCAGTGCGTCGATATAGGCTTTAGCGCTAGCTTCCAAAATGTCTGTACTTGTGCCTCTTCCTCGGGCTGTGTACTCTCCTTGCCTCAGAATAGCGTGTACTTCTCCCTGCGCATCCTTGCCATAGGTTACAGACTGAATTGAATAGTCCTCTAATTCCACTGTTTCACCACTGGCTTTATCTATAGCGTTGAAAATAGCATCTACGGAACCGTTACCCATCGCTACTTCATCAATTGTGCTTCCATCTTGTTTGCTCAACCGAATAGACGCTACTGGAACCGATTGATTGCCATAGGACACCTGAATGGAATCCAAGGTGAAAATCCGGGGAGAGACATCGCGGCTTTCATCCATCAGAACGAGCAGATCTTCATCCAGCACCTGTTTTTTCTTGTCGGTCAGAATTTTGAATTTGTGGAACGCCTCCTGAAGCTGCTCGTCTGTCAGCGCAGCAAATCCCAGGTCCGCCAGCTTTTCTTTAAACGCATGCCGACCCGAATGCTTGCCCAGCACAAGCTTACTCGTCTTCATACCAATGCGTTCGGGTGCGACAATCTCATACGTTGTACGCTCCTTAAGCATGCCGTCCTGATGAATGCCGGACTCATGTGCAAAAGCATTGGCTCCAACAATGGCCTTGTTTCCAGGCACCGGCATCCCTGTACGTTTGCTCACCAGCCGACTGGTGGCATATAGCTCCTCCAGCACCAGACTCGTCTGTGCCTCATAAAGCTCTGCTCTGGTATCAAGCGCCAGTACAACCTCCTCAATCGGTGTGTTTCCTGCCCGTTCACCGATACCATTGATCGTACCTTCAAATTGATCTACACCATTACGAATCGCTGCTAGAGTATTGGCTGTAGCCATACCAAGATCATCGTGACAATGTGTGCTAAGCTGTATTTTTTCGATGTTGGGCACTTGCTGTCTTACGGCTCTAAACATTTCACCGAACTGATCGGGCGAGGCATATCCCACCGTATCCGGCAAGTTGACCACTGTCGCCCCTGCGCGGATCGCCATATCCACGACCTCACAAATAAAGTCCAGCTCGGTACGACTGGCATCCTCCGCCGAAAATTCCACCTTGCTGAAATACTTGCGTCCATAGCGAATGGCCGCAGCCGCGATCTCTAGTACCTTCTCCTTATTCATTCGCAGCTTATGCTGACGGTGGATGGGGGAGGTGGCCAGGAACAAGTGAAGACAGGCATCCTCCGCTCCCCGTAGCGCCTCCCTGACCGCATCAATATCTTGTTCTTTGGAGCGTGCAAAACCAACCAGTGTCGCGCGGGTAACGTGTTTGGCAATCTCCTGCATGCTGGATATCTCACCAGGCGAGGTGGCCGGAAACCCGGTTTCAATCCGATCTACGCCCAGCTTTTGCAGCTGGAGGGCAATTTCCACCTTTTCTGTACTGGTCAGGCTAACCCCCGGTGATTGTTCCCCATCTCTTAACGTTGTGTCCAACACCCATATCTTGCGCATACAGCTACCACCTTTGCTTGAGTTTTAGGAGATGCTCAAAAAGCAGGTTTATAGATTATTGGATTCATATGATCATCTGATGTTTAGAATCAAAAAAAATTATGAATTGGCCATAAGCTTTTGCAATTCCAGCTTGGTACCGTCCAAATGTTGAATGCTATACAGCTCGGCAGCCTTACCATCCTGATCCCGAATCGCTTCATATATTTTCTCATGCTGTAATGTAAAATGATTTTGCATTGCCGGATCGGTAACGAGATTGTTCAGCGCCTTTCGAATCGCCTCTACAAAGCTGCGATATACGTCCGTAAGCACCTTGTTGCGAGTAGCTCCAGCCACAGCCAAGTGAAAGGTAATATCCGCATCCAGATAACCAGCCAGATCTCCGGCAGCCAATGTCGCCGCGCGGCGATCCAGCGCTTCCCGCATCAAGCGTAAATCCTCGTCATTGCGACGTAAGGCTGCCAATCTGGCAATCTCCAACTCCAATACACTCCGCACCTCATAAACCTCGATGATTTCAGCGCGGCTTAGACGGTAGTCCAATGGCTCCTGGGAGGTCGTCGGTTGGCAGACAAAGGTTCCGTGTCCTTGCTTTTTCTCTAGTAGACCGGCATGCACCAATACGCTGACCGCTTCACGCACGGTGGATCGCCCAACCCCAAAGAGCTTCATAAGTTCAGGCTCTGTTGGAATCCTTGTACCTACGCTCCATTCACCAGCTGTTATTTTTCGTTGCAACTGTTCAGCCACTTCATCGGCAATTTGCTTGCGTTTGACGGCTTGAAAAGGCACCATATCATCATTCATCTGATCATCTCCTGTTTCACATCATACTATGGCTGCTTCGTACTCTGCAACTGTTTTCCTCGGGGCTTCTCTACAAAAATAAGCCTGGTAACCGTTCTCAACACGGTCCAGGCTTATTTTTATATCATCTATTTTACGATTTCATGTTGGCTGGTGTAACACAATACAGACGGCTGGTTGTTTCAAAAATATGGCCCGGCGCCAGTGCAATCAACCCGATGTCTTCCGCAGGCAAATCCGTACGATTCGGTGCATTGATCATGTTCATTTGCGGCTCAGGACAAATAAATTCCTTGTTCGCTTTGTTGTTCCAGATCATCCAATGCTTATAGGCTGTGCCTACATCGTACACGAGGGTAGCACCTGTCTTGCTGTGTGACAGCTCCATATAGTTGCGTCCATTTTGCGGAACTGCCGTGTAATGATTATCCATAGAAGCAAAATAAGGACTAACTCCCGTTGTCTTCAGCAATTCCTCTTCTGGTGATAAAGACTGGAACTGTCCGGTGGCCAACAGCCGCTTCGTCAGTTCACGACGTTCACCGATCGTGACCTTAATCTTGTAATCCTCAGGCGAGCTATCGGGTACGAACGGAACCCGAATCGCCGTGTGGAAGGCAAACAGGTTGGGAATCGGTTGATTACCCTCGTTATGGATCACATAACGCTGTTGTAGACCAAATTCGTCCAGAGTGTACGTCAGCTTCATCGTGAAGGTAAACGGCAAGTATCGGAACATGGGATGCCCTTCCCTTACATGCTGATTCATCACCACATAGCTGCCCTGCTCCCCGGAACCGTAATCCTCAACCTCCCACCGAACGGTGTGTAAAAAGCCATGCAAATGGTTATGAGTCGCCTCTTCGTTAATCGGCAGCTCATATGTAACTCCATTCCACAGGAATTTTCCATCCTCATACCGATTTGGAGGGTACAGGAAAGGAATTCCATAAACAGACGGGTTTTGTTTAAAAGCCTCTATGCAGTCAGCATCCGGCTCACGCAGAAAAGAATACCCCAGTTCATTGTCACGAAAAGAAATCAGATTTGCACCGTTTCCCGGCAAGGCTACTGCTTCATACCGCCCAAATTTAAGACGAATGGCAGGGATTCCGTAATAAAGATCACCAATTGCAGCATGCTGTTGTGTCATCAAAAATCCTCCTTGATGAAATGACGATGGTTAATGAAAGCGTTTTGCTTTTGGCTTGACTATACCATGCTCAGCAAAAAAATTCCACGTCAACACAAAAAAAACGACGCCTCGTAAAGCATCGTCCTTTTCACATTGTTACACATACCGCCCCTGTTTGGGTACAGCTATGCGCTCAAAATCAGCGGCAAGTCGCTCCAACTGATCCTTTAACTTGGTTCCACGCATGTAATGACCGTGCCCTGTAACTGCAACCTCAGGCTTTAGACCGGCCAGCATTACCACTGAGCGCTGTGCAGCCTGCCAATCTGTCGTAAAATACGCAGGCGGCCCGTGGATTTCTTTTTCCTGTAAAATTTCTTTTTCCTTTAAAATAACAGTCAGTGCCGATTCCTGCTTCACCGTAATAAAAGCGTCTCCAGCCACCAGCAGCCGTCTTCGCTCATGAAAAAGCGATACATGACCAGGTGTATGTCCTGGCGTATGCAGCCACTTCCAGCCGGGAGCACCAGGGACACTGCCATCCTGAGGCAAGGGAGCAATGCGATCATCGAGATCTATAGCATCATTGGGGTATAGAAAAGAAATACCCGACAACAAACCTCCACCCACACCGGGATCAGGTTTCTGATAATCCTTCATTCCCGTCAAATAAGGCAATTCCAGCGGATGTGCATATACTGGAGCCCCCCAATGCTGTACCAGCTCAATAACAGAGCCTACATGATCAAAATGACCATGAGTAAGCACAATAGCAATCGGAGGGCCCGTGAACCGTTCCTCAGCCTGGCGAATAATCGAATCTGTAAATCCTGTCATCCCCGTATCCACCAGCACCCAGGTTCGGCTTCCCGGCTCCCCGACAAAACACATATTTACAAACAGTGTCCGTAAGCTCAAGAGATCGGGAGCAGCCTCTTCATTTGCCGTCATTCCTTCGGTGAACAGATGATTTGCCAAAGCGTCACCCTCCTATTCACATGGAATTTCCTGTTATTATCGACCTATAGGCTTCCCCCATGTCAGCAGATTATTCGGACACTGCTAAATATAATCCGCTTGTCACGAAAATAGACCTGTTTACATTACTCGGGTAATTTGCTCCAAGCCGCATCCAGCAAATAATCGAATAAATCGTCATTTTCTTCAATCCAGCCATCCATCTCCAGCATTTCTTCCTCTACCCGCGATTCTCCCGCAAAATGAAGACTGTAGTCCCATTCCTTCCCCCTTTTACTGTGGAATGTAATTTCATATACAGACTGATGTCCATCTACTCCAAATATGGCTTGGCCTAAATAAACACCGTTTTCATCTCTCGTCATCTGTGCCTGTTGAATATGTACTTCCTTCACTTCCTGAGGTGAATTTTGCTCTGTCATTCATTGATCCGCCCTTTCATTTTTCCTAAAATGTACCAAAATTGATTTGAGAACCTTTTCGTTACATTGTACAATATATAAGCTATGCGTAGAATTTGCAAAAAAACTGTGCAAGCGACCCAAGCCTGTTTAAGGCTTTTTCGTGAAATGGAGGAATGTAACATGTCAGATTTTCAACAAAAATTGCAAAAATATGCCGAATTAGCCGTTCGAGTGGGTGTCAATGTCCAGCCTGGACAGACCCTCGTCGTTCATGCTCCCATCTTGTCCGCCGAACTCGTGCGACTGATTGTCAAATCAGCCTACACAGTCGGAGCGAAGCTGGTTAAAGTAAAATGGAGCGATGAGACCATCACCCGGTTACAGTATGAACTGGCTCCTGACGAAACGTTTAATATCCCCCCCAAATGGTATGCAGCCGAAATGACGGAAGAGGCTAAACATGGTGCGGCAGTGCTCCATGTTATTGCCGAAAATCCCGATCTGCTTAAAGGCATCCCGTCCAGCCGAATCACGGCTGCACAGCGGGTGCGGTCACATGAATTACAACAATACCGTGAATATCAAATGGCTGACAAATTCAGTTGGTCACTGGTAGCTTACCCTTCTGCAGAGTGGGCAGCCAAAGTATTCCCTGATCTGCCTGCTTCCGAGCAAATAGATAAGCTGTGGGATGCTATTTTCAGCACCGTGCGTGTAGATCTGGACAATCCCGTGGAAGCGTGGAAAGAGCATTTGAAAACCCTTTCCAGCAAATCCGATATTTTAAACGCCAAACGCTATAAAAAACTTCATTATTTAGCCCCAGGAACCGACCTCACCATCGAATTGGCTAAGGATCACCTCTGGGTAGCTGCTGAAAGCGTCAATCAACAAGGACATACCTTCGTAGCCAACATGCCTACCGAAGAAGTATTTACAGCTCCACTTAAAACAGGAGTAAACGGCAAAGTC
This sequence comes from Paenibacillus peoriae KCTC 3763, assembly GCF_000236805.1. GTDB lineage: Bacteria > Bacillota > Bacilli > Paenibacillales > Paenibacillaceae > Paenibacillus > Paenibacillus peoriae. Next base: position 81,125 of record NZ_AGFX01000031.1, read on the forward strand.
AGCAGTACCAAACCACTTAGCTACAGTGGCAATATTATCGACAACTTTTCGTTGACCTTTGAAAATGGACGCATTGCCGATGTACAGGCTGAAACAGGTTTGGAGACTCTTCAGCATCTCGTAGAAATGGATGAAGGCTCCCACTACTTGGGAGAGGTTGCTCTTGTACCTCACAAGTCACCTATCTCTGACAAAAATATTTTGTTCTATAATACGTTGTTTGATGAAAATGCATCCAACCACCTGGCCATTGGTAATGCCTATGCATTTAACCTTAAAGGCGGCAAGGATATGACTGCAGAGGAACTGGTAGCGAATGGTCTGAATTTCAGTCTGACGCACGTCGACTTTATGATTGGTTCAGCTGAAATGGACATTAACGGCGTTACCGAGGACGGCACGGAGGAGCCTATCTTTCGTAAAGGAAATTGGGCGATCTAAAATGCAAAAAGGCTCTCGCCGCTTCATGCGGGGGAGCCTTCTTACTACTTCAGCAGGTGATCACATATATTTTATAACGTATTGAGCCAATAATTTGCTGCAAATCCAAAAACAATTTGTACCACGCTGATGATAAAAAAGACAATAAGGCAGCTTACAACTCTTCGATTGGTGCTTTGATGCATGGATAAAGATGATTTTACATAAAACATACTGCCAAAGATTCCTAAACATATACCCAAGATCCCCGCGAATAGCCATCCAATAGCCAAGCTAAGTGTGACAAAAGCCCAGCTCCAGCCGGGAACTTTGCTCACAGGAACATAAGGCTTATTGGACCCGAGATATACACCATCCACGGCCAAATCCGCTTTGTTGCCGATGACCACCACATTCACAGCTTTATTATTCAATTTGATTGGAAAATCAATCAAATTCAAAAATACATTCTGGGTTTTAACTTTTTGCTCGCTCCCATTCACAATGATTTTGCCGCCATTCAGGCCACGCTTGTACTCAATACTATATTGAGTCCCGTTGTCTTCCACATTCCATTTTGCCATCGTTAAACTCCTCTCAAGTTTTAGGTAAGCCGTAGATGTACTTCCGGCATTTCCTGATTATGTATCAATAAAATCATAACATAAGTTACAAGTTAAATAATGGTAAAAAAAAGACCGCTTATCAGCGGCCTTTGTCTATCATTTAAATTCTAAAAAGTTGGTTTTTTTAGGTTAGATCTTATATCCAAGTTTAGCCTTATAAGCCCGTGAATACTGATCAGCAGCTAAAATCGCATCCAGTACATCATCCGCTGTAACGGCAAATGGCAGATTGTGAGCGGTTTCGCCTTCTTTCGTGGCCGCCTGGGCTACCCGATACAAATCCTCGCGTGAAGCTTCCTGAAGCTTAACGTCTTCCAGCGTTACGGGTAGATCCAGCCTTAGATAAAAGTCGATATATCGTTCCACCTCGGTCAGAGGTCTTTGCTCCAAGGCAAGCTGTACCAAGGTGCCAAAAGCTACCTTCTGACCATGCGTCAGGTGATGAATGTCCCCTTCCAGCACGGTAAAACCATTGTGAATCGCATGTGCGCCTGCCAGGCCACCGCTTTCAAACCCTAAACCGCTCAGTAGTGTATTGGCTTCCACCACCGCTTCCAGCGCAGGTGTGACGACTTTACGCTTTACAGATTCGTAAGCCTGCAGTCCGTAGTCGAAAAGAACCTCTTCGCACTTGGACGCAATGGCTTCGGCTGCCAAGGTGGGCAAACCGCCAGCCATGGTCGTTGCACGAGCTTCGATCACTGCGCGAGCTTCAATCCATGTTGCCATAGCATCTGCAATACCTGAGGAGAGGAATAGTGGCGGCGCTTGGGAAATGACTTTCGTATCGACCAGAATCAAGCTTGGATTTTTACTAAAAAAGGAATACGTATCAAACGCACCTTCATCCGTGTACAAGACAGATAGCGCACTGGTCGGTGCATCCGTGGAAGCAGTCGTAGGAATAATCACAACCGAGGAACCGAGTAGTTCATTCACGGCTTTGGCGGTATCCAGTGTTTTGCCACCACCAACACCGATGACAATATCAACCTCACCGCTTCGTCCCTGATCAGCAATACGGTTCACTTCATTTTTGGACGCTTCTCCTTGAAATTCAACCTTAACCGCCGTAATCCCCGCCTGCTCCAGACTTTTGACTACCCGGTCGGCTGCGATGCCCCAAACCAGCTTATCTGCAATAACCAGGGCAGTTTGACCTAATGGCTTGACATACTCACCAGCTTTATCAATCACGTTTTTCCCTTGCACATATTTACCTGGACTAATAAATACTTTTTCGCTCATTGTTCAACTCTCCTTTCAAGTTTGTACAACTCTTATTATACGGTGGAAAGGGCACACATCTCAATTTCAAACCCGAGATCTTCAATCATTTGATGATCAGCTGTGACGTCTTGCCCTTCTGTCGTCAAATAATCGCCTACAAAAATCGAATTAGCTGCATATAGAGATAGAGGCTGCAGTGAGCGTAAATTCAGCTCCCGACCGCCAGCGACACGTATTTCTTTGGATGGACAGATGAATCGGAACAATGCCAGTACTTTTAATGCTCTGATCGGAGTTACTCGTTTTTCTCCTTCCAGCGGGGTTCCGGGAATCGGATTCAGAAAATTAACCGGAATCGAATCAGCATCAAGTTCCCGCAAGGCATAGGCCATTTCAACGATTTCCTCATTCGTTTCCCCCATACCGATAATAACGCCAGAGCACGGAGACATTCCGTGAGACTGAGCTATTTGAACAGTTTCGATCCGTTGATCATATGTATGTGTAGTAGTGATGGACGGATAATTGTCCTTGCTTGTATTTATATTATGGTTGTAACGATGTACACCAGCCTCTGCCAGTCTCTGGGCCTGATCTTGCTTTAGAATCCCCAGGCAAGCACAAATTTTGAGCGGCATCGTACGGGTAATTTCCTGCACAGCCTCAATCACCTGATCCAGCTCTCGATCTGTTGGGCCTTTGCCGGAGGCGACAATGCAGTACGTCCCTGCTTTTCGTGCCATCGCCTCACGCGCCCCAGCCAGCAGAGATTCCTTGTCCAGCATACTGTACTTGCTGACAGGCGCCGTGGAGACAATAGATTGTGAGCAATAGCCGCAATCCTCCGGACACAGGCCGCTTTTGGCGTTCATGATCATGTTAAGCTTAACCTTTTTGCCGTAAAAATGATGCCGTACCCGGAACGCAGTTTGCATAATGGACAATATGTCCTCATCGTCCGCTTCCAATATCGCGGTGCCTTCCTTAAGTGTCAGCCTGGTGCCGTGGATCGCTTTATCCGCCAACGACGAGTACCACTCCAAACCCTCATTAAATAATTTCATACTTCATACCTCCATCATTTTGATCATGAAAAATAATAAATGCTCAGGATAACTTAAATTCATTTTTCAATTGTCAACTTAATATGTTTCATTTTGGTTGACAATAACACAAACATCATATCAATTCATGCCCTTTCTGTAAAGAAGGCAAATTAAAAAGCGACCCCATATCATTCAAGGTCGCTTCCAAGGTTTTATTCCATTATGAAACTCCTGCTTCCTCCACGATGACAGGCTGCTTTATCAGCCGAATACGTGAAATCCGCTTATTTTCAACTTCCTCAACAACAAACATACATCCTTCAAACTCGACAGACTGACCCGGCTGTGGAGGAATAACCTCAACATGTGAGTATAGCCAGCCTCCTACCGTATCATAATCCTCATGATCGAGTTCCAGTCCAAAGCGATCGTTCACTTCATCAATTAATAACATACCGTCAATGGAAAACTCCTCGTCATTAATCTGCTCACAGCCAGGACGTTCCTGATCGAACTCATCCTGAATTTCACCCACGATTTCTTCCATAATGTCTTCCAGCGTTACCATCCCCGATGTTCCGCCATATTCATCAATCAAAATCGCAATTTGCGTCTTGCTGCGCTGTATGCGCTTAAGCAGGTCACTAATTTGTGTGGATTCAGGAACAGCCAAAATCGGTCGAATCATCGTACGGGTATCCAGTGTGTTCGCCCGCAGAAGGTCCTTAATGTGGATAAAGCCAATGATGTGGTCCTTATCTTCGGCGCAGATTGGATAACGGGTTCTCATGCTTTCCGTCGCAATTCTGAGATTTTCCTCTCTGGACTCATTGCTGTACAAACAGATCATCTCGGTACGCGGAATCATAATTTCCCTGGCGGTCGTATCGGTAAAATCAAATATATTATCAACAAGCGCCAATTCCGTATTGTCAATTAGTCCGCTCTTATTGCTTTCTTTCATCAGAATGCGTATTTCATCTCCCGTATGCGCGGAATCGTCATATTCAGATACCGGCTCCATACGGAATAAACGCAACAGGCTGTTCGCCATTCCATTCAACACCCAGATGAACGGATACATCAGCTTGTAAAACCAAGTCATCAGCATGGCTGAATACAGCGTAATGGTCTCAGATTTACGAATCGCTATCGTTTTGGGCGCCAATTCACCCAGCACAATATGCAAAATCGTAATAACAATAAATGCAATGACCACGGCAGTTCCGTGCACATATACCGCTCCCAATCCGGCGGCAGTAAATACAGGTTCGATCAGATGTGCGATGGCCGGCTCTCCGATCCAGCCCAGTCCCAGCGATGCTAGTGTAATGCCCAACTGGCAGGCTGACAGATATGCATCCAAATTGCGTAGCATATTGGCAGCGTACACGGCTTTTTTGTTGCCCGCCTCCACCAATGTTTCAATACGGCTGCTTCTGACCTTGACCATGGCAAATTCCGCAGATACAAAAAAACCATTCAATAATACTAATGCAAATACAATAATTAAGTTAAACATACTCGGTAAAGGGTCACTCAATATGCTCCCCATCAGCCGTCATTACGGCAGACAGGCGCACCTCCTTCGGATAATTTCATCATAGACAGAACGATAACACATCATAAGCAGCGTCAACTTCCCAACACGTTCACTCCTTTCGGCTTCTAAAAGCATTTTTCCGCATGATTAAATAGATTTTTATCAGCTTATATTCAATTATATAACTATACTCTATACAGTCAAACCACAAGCAATGTCAGAAAAATCAGTTTCCGCTGTTATTTAGGTCAAAAAGCTTCCTTTTTCGCCTCTTACCACAAAGGAAGCAACTATATTTGAGAAAGAATATAAACAAAATACATCCCCTGCCTTCAGGCAGAGGATGCAGACTAATATATATAAAGGCATCAGCGAACCGGGGATACGCCCGGATTCCCGATGACGCCGGGATATTGATACACCAAAGGCTCATCAAAAGTAGCATAGTCCAGATTAACCATCAGTAACACCGTCCGCTTGCCCGTAGCCGGATCACTGATAATAATGTGGTCACGACCTGCTGCTTCCAGAACACCTTTGAATATTTTCGCATTCCATTCCCGGTTATTTTCATACGTCATATAAAAGGTTCCTGTTTTACCCAAGTTCAAGCGCAAAATGTTTTCAATATATGATTGCTCAAATTGCGGAGTCTGACTCTGTACCACCATACCAGCCGGTGTCATCGCGCTGCCGCTGTTAACCTGAGGGGGGAAGGTGCTGATGGGCTGCATGGTTCCCATTGGATTCATCCCTCTGGGCCATTCGGGATACCCGCCACCGGCAGAATAAGAGACAGGACGGTAAGCTTGCTGTGAAATCATGTAAATTCCTCCTAAAATGGTTTTAAATCATTCAAACTTATGTTGAAACGCTCTAATAGACGGCAGGGCAATCCTGTACAGTCGGGCTAAAGAAGCAATGTGCTTTGAAACGCCCGGTGTTAGTCTGGTTATACCATGTATCCGGACACTCTCCGGAAGGTCTGAAAAACCACAATGCATTCGAAGCCGGGCGTATTTTTTCCCCATTAATGACACGCCGGGCAAGACGAATGTCTCGGTCACGAGCTCTTTGATAAAAGTACCCCTTTTGGGTAGCTTCAAATCCGCCTGGACTTTGAAAGACCATATCGTTCATGAGGCGAATTCCCTGAAAATCCAGACAATTGGCCAAAATCCTATTTACTCCGACATTGCCAACCATGAGCATCCCCTGCTCTCCTTCTCCTTCGGCCTCTGCCCGCATAAGTCGGGCGAGTGTCCTTACATCCTCTGAGTTGACATTAATAACGGCCAACGCGTCCCCTCCTCGTTCTTCATCACATACCGTATCGTATGGTACAAATGCCCAATAGGTGACAGCTTAAAAAACAAACAAAAAAAATAGCCCCCAAATTAGGGACTACTTATTGGGTCAGTATTAGGGTTCATAAATCATTTTGCGCGTCATGCCACCATCTACCACCAGATTTGTACCTGTTACAAAATCATTACCAGATTGGGTCAAATAGAGACAGGCCCGAGCAATGTCTTTAGGAGTCCCCACGCGTCCAGACGGATGCTGCCGATGGTCTTCTGCACGCAGTTGCCCGTAATCCCCGGTTTCAATCCACCCTGGACTGATGCAATTGACCTGGATTCCATCCTTTCCTAGGGATATGGCCATCGCGTGTGTAAGGGCCGCAATGGCGCCTTTGGACGCCGCATAGGCTTCTGTATCTGGCTCCGACATAAAAGCACGTGTAGAGGTCATATTGACCACCGATCCACCCTCCGGATTTCGTTTCATCACCTTGGCCGCTTCCCGTGTCGCAATAAAACAGCTGCGTACATTCGTATTCAAAATGTCATCCCATTCTGCTACCGTCAACTCATACGGAGACTTCCATTTAGACACACCTGCGTTGTTGATCAGTGTATGAATAGTACCGTATTCTTCCTCCGTGGTACGAATTAGCGTTACAATATCTTCTTCTTTCCGCACATCACAAGGAATAAAAATGGCCTGATATCCTTCATTTCGTGCCGCTGCAACGGCGGCCGCGCCCTCTTCCTCATTACGGTCCGCAAATACGACTTTGGCACCCTGTGCAGCGTAGGCAAAAGCAACCTCTTTCCCGATTCCATGCGCCGCTCCTGTTACAATAACAACTTGTCCTTCAAATGACACGACTCATTCCTCCCTCTAAACTCTTTGCTATTATATATGGACCAAAATGTGCTGTACAAGAAACACTCACAGCCCCCTACCCTGTTGCATCGCAGAAGGCTGTGAATGATCAAATGAAGGAATAGGCTGTGATCACATTTTTACCTGTTCCAGGCTATAGCGATTAAGGCGTTGAAATCCGATATATCGTGTACCCTGAAAGGTAAGCCGTCCCTCATCCCCTTCTGCACATTGACCGTATTCTTCTCCGGTTACCTTAAACTCCATCCGGTCGCCGCTCTCCACCTCAAAGGTTAGATAATAGAAAGTATAGGTACGAGTCCCTTGTTCCTCCTGCCGCCTCTGCTGGAGATGTGTCCTTCTGGCCGTAATTCGGGAACCGACTGTCAATACAGGCTGCCTTTTATTTCGGCTCCATTCCATGACTTCTCTGCCCGCAGACAACACGACAATGCCTAGCACGACTACGAAAAAAACGGGCAGTACCGTACCCAGCCAATCGAACATCCATAATGACTCAAATCCCATGCACCGCACTCCTCTCCGCCAGGCATTCCACAGGGAAACCGCCGGGCATCCTCACATGACCTAAGCTTTCCGTAATAGTATATGTAGGTTCCTGCCCAAATTTGATAGCAACTCCTTAAGAACGCCAAGAGCCTCCACGGAATGATCCGGGAGGCTCAAGATATGGCGATATCAGAATGGTACATTGATTTACACATGTACAAGCTGGAGATAATGTTGTGTCTCATCCAGAACTTCACAATCTTCGGCTTCAGCGTAACGCTCCGCACACTGCTTGCAGTCCTCTTCAGTTGTGCAACCATAGGCATCCTGACAAGTGTAACAAAATTGAAGGTAGTATTGGGTTAACATATGATCCTGATTCGCTCTCATGATTATCACTCCTATCGTTGTTTACAGGTTTAGTATAACAGCGCCGCAGTTTTTACTTTGTGATTTTTTTCACATATCATCGTATAAAATTTAAATTTTTCAACAATAAAACGCCCCACGCCTTTTTCCTGAGTCTGCATGTCTTTTGAGAACCTGCAAAGTTAGGAAAAAAGCCCAGGGCGATCATCTTTATAAAGTTTATAGAATTCTCCAGTTTACGCCGCCGTCCGTCGTTTTCAGCAATAGTGATTTCTTATCGTCCAGACGCTCCAAAAGCAGCCAGCCTACTGAAGATGAAGCAAAACGGAGCTTGACCGATCGAGGGTAATCTTTTAGCTTCGAAGCCAGTACTTTGTTGCCTGTGAGACTTGTCCACGTCTTTCCCCCATCCAACGTGCGGCTCATTCCGGTTTGGGTTATAATCCAGCCTTCCTTTTCGTTCAGGAAGGTACGCCCAGGGATAATAGAGTTGCTTTTGCTGCTCAGGCCCAAAGACACAGCGTTCCATTGCGTGCCTGCATCAGCAGTAAACAGTCCGCTATATTTTGTGCTGTTATCTCCATAACAAAGGACTGGAACCCAATACGAGGAGCTGCTTCCTTGAAGAGACTGCTGAGCTTCTGCTTGTACCTGCGGGCAACCCTGCAATCTATGAACTGCCGGAGTCCATGTTTTCCCTTGATTCAAAGTTCTATACAGTTTAACACCGCTATCCCGATTAATCGCAACAAAACCCTGATTGCCGGAAGAAAAACTCATCCCCGCCACAAGGCCCTGATCGGGCAGCCCCGAGCCTGATACGCCGGATGTCATACCGGAACTCTGCGCAACCTTTTTCCAGGTGGCTCCCCCGTCAGTGGTGTGATACAACAATTTTTGCTGATCATGCTTATCCAGGTTTACATATGCCATGATCCAGCCTGTAGACGGATTCACATATTGAATGGAACTCACATATTCCCCGTTTGGCAGTGCTGACACATCCCAGCTCTGTCCTCCATCAGACGTTCGGAGAATAACAGTTGCTGTTTTGTCCAAATTTTGACGGACAACCCAACCGTGACGGGAATCAGTGAAGCTAATGTCCTTTCCATATTCAAGCTTGTCTTGAAATTGAACATTTTCGGAAGGAGAAATATTATTCCAGGTCTTTCCTCCATCATGCGTATAGTAAAGTCGAAACTCATTGCGGGTAACTCCCCAAACCAAGCCTTTATTGTTATCGATCAAATGAAAATCGGCTATTCGCGTCTGTACTACATATTTGGCGTTTGGATCGCCCACCTGTGGAGTTAAAGGTGGATTAATCGTGATCGTCTGTCCCTGGTCATCTGGTTCTTCTACCGAGGGTTTGGTTACAGTTTTTGGGGGTTCAGAAGAACAGGCAGTCAACAGAATGCCAGTCAACAGCATTATTCCCCCCAGGAGCGCACGCCAGCGCAGTTTCATATATAAAAATCCTCCCTCAATGGCATGCGGTAATCCCGTGCCAAAAGCTTATCTGAAACAAAATTATAACATAAACGACCTTATGTGACACTTTTCGTGCTCATGACAAAAAAACCGGATCTGCACATCAGTGCAGAAATCCGGCTTTTTCCATAATCATTTGATCAAGCTTTACGATTCAACAAGCTTTTGTGATATCCATAAAAGAAGTAAATCAGCAGCCCAATCAGGAGCCACACGAGGAATCCGATCCACGTACTAATATGAAGCTGGAGCATCAGACCGATACACACGAGAGCACTCAAAATCGGAATCACCGGAACCCATGGCACGACAAATCCTCTTTTCAAATCCGGCCGTTTCTTACGAAGAACGATAACTCCCACCGATACGACTGCAAAAGCGAACAGGGTTCCAATGCTCGTCAGATTAGTCAGTGCCTGTAACGGAAACAATCCACTAGCCAAGGCAATAATGCTGCCAACCAGCCAGGTGCTTCGAATCGGTGTTTGAGTTTTGGCATTTACTTTAGACAAAAATAACGGTAAAAGTCCATCGCGTGACATGGAGAAAATTAACCGTGTCTGACCATACAGCAGCACCAGCAGTACAGTAGTCATCCCTGCAATCGCACCGACTGAAATCAGTCCTGCCACAAAGTCCTGATGAATAAAGCGCAGGGCAAACGCAACAGGATCGCTTACCCCCAGCTGTGTGTAAGGCACCATTCCTGTTAATACGACCGAAACTGCTATATACAGTACCGTACAGATCGCCAACGAAGAAATAATGCCAATTGGCATGGTCCGCTGCGGATTGCGTACCTCTTCGGCTGCGGTTGAGATGGCATCGAAGCCCAGATAAGCGAAAAATACGATGGCTGCTGCATTTAGAACACCGGAAAATCCATAAGGCAAAAATGGCGTCCAGTTGGCAGGTTTAACATAAAAGATTCCGATTCCAATAAATAGCAGTACAACGCCGACTTTGACACATACCATTATAAAATTGAATCGAACTGTCTCCCTTGCCCCGAGACTCAGTAATAGTGTGATTAACATAATAATGCACACGGCAGGCAGATCAATAATGGTCCCCTTGGCCGAATTGAAGGCTGCGGTTAGAGCAAGGGGCAGATGTATATCGAACCCCGCCAGCAAGCCTTGAAAATAAGCAGACCAGCCACTGCTTACAGAGGCGGCCGCCACTCCGTATTCCAGAATCAAGTCCCAGCCCAGCACCCAGGCCAGAATCTCTCCAAATACAATATAACTATATGCATAAGCACTGCCCGCTGCGGGGACTGTAGATGAAAGCTCCGCATAGCACAAAGCAGCCAGCACACAGGCAATCCCTGCAATTACAAAAGAGAGCATTAATCCAGGACCTGCATTTTCTGCTGCTGCCTTGCCAGTGATAACAAAAATCCCGGTACCGATGATACAACCTACACCCAGCATAGTAAGGTCAAAGGCGCTCATCGTTCTCTTTAACTGTCCTGTAGATCCGCTTTCCTCATGTGGGAGTAATCCTGTTTTTTTTCGAAATAAGTCCATATCCATAATCCTCTTTCCCTAATTCATACGTTAATATCGCTGCTGCAACGCTTTAGTGTATGTCCCTAGCATTCGATTAATTATTAGCGAGTCCCGCTTTGAAGTCAAGGAGAAATGTCATATTTCTTTGCAGTGGAGTACACATATACGTTAAACTAAGTTGGAAAGATAAATTTTAAATGATTTTTCTAAAATGAAAAGGTATGCAACCCGAGAAGGAGATGAGGATTTTATGAGCTTAAAACCTTACAAAAGAAGTAGAGTTGCCATTGTCGGCATGGGAGCAGTCGGCACAACGACCGGCTATACCCTGCTGCTGCGCCAACGCATGTCAGAACTTGTCTTTATTGATGTCAACGTCAAAAAGGCGAAGGGGGAAATGCTCGATATGAATCATGGGCTTCCTTTTCTCGGCGGCGTCAAAGTATGGGCCGGTGATTATGAAGATTGCCGTGATGCGGACATCATTATCGTTACAGCAGGTGCTTCGCAAAAACCGGGAGAAACGCGTATCGACCTGCTCAAGCGTAATGCCGAAATTTTTGAAAGCATCATTGATAATATCGTTAAGGTGAACACACACGGCATATTGCTGATTGCAACCAATCCGGTAGACATTCTCTCCTACATCTCCTGGAAACGCAGCGGTTGGCCTTCAAGTAGAGTCATCGGCTCAGGTACGCTATTGGATAGTGCGCGCTTCCGCTATTTGATCGGTAAGCAAAAAGGCATAGATCCGCGCAGTATCCATGCTCATATTATTGGTGAACATGGTGACTCCGAGCTGCCTGTATGGAGCACGGCCAACGTTGCAGGGACTCCACTGGAGCTGAACGAAGACACGAAAAATGAAATTTTCGAAAGCACCAAAAATGCAGCTTATGAAATTATAGATGCCAAAGGCGCAACTTCTTACGCCATCGGGCTGGCTCTGGATCGGATCGTAGCCGCTATTCTCGGCGACGAAGGGTCTGTACTTAATGTGTCCACCTTGCTGGAAAATTATAACGGAGTATCTGACGTATATTTGGGTGTCCCAAGTATCGTGGATCACAACGGGGTACGCGAAATTTTGGATCTTCCGCTCAATGATGAGGAACGGGCAAGACTGCTTCAATCAGCGGACAAGTTAAAAGATCAAATCAGTAAAGTGCATCTGTAATTCAGGCAAAATAAATGCTAAACAAAAACTGGCCTCCACAGCGGTAACATCCGCCCGAGAGGCCAGTTTTTTGATCATTTTATATAAGAGTCCAGCTTGTTTCACATATGATAGTCGAATTACCAAGGCGGAGTATCGCCATCAGCAGCCTCAGTTTCTTGCCGGCGTTTCTCTTTCAGCCGCTCAGCCACCGTTTCAAACGATTCCGGTTGAAGCAGCTCAATCGGTGAAAAACCCTTTTCAAAGGTGAATGCATCACCTTCAATGATAAGCGCATATCTGTCATGCAGCTTCGTAATATGCAGCTTGGCCCCAAAGTCGGACAGCAGCCCGCGCACAGCCGTATCATCCAGCTTGAAGCGAATTTCAATTTCCGGTTTCAGCTCTACAATGTGCTGTGCAGCCTCTACGACCTGCAGAGGTTCCCATTTCCCTTGCAAATCACGCTTTTCACTGGCCGCCCAAAGCTCCAGTTCACGCTCTTCCTGCTGTCTTTCCTCATTAGAAGCATCTGGCCATTTGGTTTCTACATAGTTCTGAACGAAACCCATGACATGCTCATTGACGATTTCCGGCATGGATTGCTCATAGGTCACAAATTTCAGAAAATCCTCAAAATAACGGGCATGGGAAGATTGGTGAATCTTAAGCTCCCATTCATCGTTCATGCCTTCCTCCAGCATGTAAGGATACATAATGGATTTCATATTACGTGCTGAAATGGCCATTTCAACTTCACTAACCAGACTGCTTTCCGTTATCCGGGCAATTTTGGGTTCAAAGTCGCATTTAAGCACAAAAATAAACGGATCGTCCGAGTGTGTATTTAAGGTAGCCTGTACAATGATCAACGCTCCACCGCGTACCGCGCTTGTATCCAGATACATTCGCACCAGATCATCGCATGCATTTTTAAACTCTTCCTTCTCCTCTGCTGCTCGCAGCCGTGCGAACATATTGAAATTCGGATTGCTGCTCAGATCATGCTCCGGCTCGACGATAAAACGGCCAATTTTGGTCGGGGCCTGCTCAGTGCTTGGGTTTTTCTCGACCTTGCGTTTGCTGATACGGGCAAATTCCCCGTCCAGAAATTTTTTAACATCGCTTTCGTCATAATCATAGTCATCCATCGTAGCGTAATGCTTGTAGGACTTGCCGCCTTGCCCTTCCTTTCCGTCTACCTGAATTACAAAAAAAGATAAAAAGTCCACTTGAAAGTTCATTTACGTTCCATACGCTCCTTTTCAGGCATGTACGCGTAATTATATCACTATGAATTTAAAAGGTACATCCGATTCAAATCCTCATCGTTAAGATCTACATATAAGTTTACATAATATTTATTATGAAAACTAAAATGCAAATTTAAAATAACTACAATTTTAATACAATTTTTGTCATTTATTCAATTGCACCTTATTAGCCTCTTTAAGTACAGTTCGACCTCTTTAAGTGCAGATCATGAAATCAATTTTTATACATCTAGCTCTCCCAAACGAACCATGATCAGTTGTGATCTGTTATCGGCCGCTTCCATTTTCATGGATCATCAGGTTTGAATCGGCTATCTGATTGAATTATCATTAAATGATGATAACATTGTATAAATGGGCGCTTATATCATATCCAGCGCTGTTTTCAGCACGTTCGCTCCATTCATCATTCCATAATCCATCATATTAATTACGGTAACTGGAATCTCGTTGCCGACTTCTTTCTTCACATCATCTTCGGCGTGTCCCATTTGGGGGCCCAACATGACAATATCAACCGGCAAATGTTCTCTTATACTACTCTCACTACAAGCTTCGATTACAACTTCCACATTCTGCGCACGAGCCGCCTCTTTCATTTTTTCTACCAGCATACTGGTAGAAAATCCTCCTGCACAAGCCAGTAATATCTTTTTCATCTTAGTTCACTCTTCCTTTCAATTGGTCTGCAAGTTCGATTCTCATTTTAATTTCCTCTACCATTTCGATAGCCAGCTCACGTACAGTCAAGGCATTCATGAGATGATCCTGTGCATGAATTAGCAGGAGAGAAACTTCGTTTTTTTTCCCTCGACTTTCAGCCTGAATCAAGTCTGTTTGAACTTTATGTGCTTTAGTAAGCTGTTCTTTGGCCTGCATCAACATCTCTTCTGCAACCTGTATATTGTTATCACGTGCAACTCGTATAGCTTTTAAGCTCAAGCTTCTTGCCTCTCCGCTGCTTGCAATTAATTGCATAATGGTTTGTTCGTAATCCATTTCTCGTCAACTCCTATGTCATATGGTCTAGTTCATAGACTATTTTTACAAGTCTGTTTTTATTATTTGTACCTGTCTCTTGAGCTACAATGTTATGGATTGAATTTTGTTTTATGGAATATTTCATTCCTAACGGTAAGCTCACATTCATCTCATATTTTCCTTCACATTGCTTTTTCCACTCAAGAGAAACCTTGCCAACTAATGTATCGATAGCTCCATGTGCAAAGTCCAATTCATTAGGAAAGTAAGGTTGAATCATGACGTGATCATCTTGCTCAGAGGTATTAATTCCAATAAGATTACGTATCATCCAGCTACTATACGATGCAAACATCGCATGATTAAATGATGCGTTTGCATGTAACGGATTCGAAATCTGCACCGGAAAATATTCACTAAGCACTTTGTTGCCTCTCAAAAGCATTGCTCGATAACTCGGCATTTCATCTCGAGTTAACCACTGATATACATGCTGTTCTTCACCTAATTGAGACAAGATTTCAAATGCCCATGACATGCCAAAAATCCCGAATTTAAATATCCACGAGTCTTGTTCAAGTTTTTTCAGCAAATTCTCTTCAACAAGAGATTGAATTTCACCCTCAAGTAATCCTGCTTGAATGCCAAACATAAAACTGGATTGCGAGCCAGTGGAAAAGTAACCCTTGTGAGTATAAAATTCATCCATAATACATGCTTTGACAGATTCTATTCTTTCCAGAAGCACATCGTACATTGAACCGGATTTCCCAAGTGATACAAACAATTTTTGATATTGTCTTAGAATAATCAAATACATGCATGCAGAACAAAAGGTCTGGTCCGGCGTATAAATCTTTCCATTCTGTATCGATGTATCTACTGATCCCCAATCGCCAAGACAGCAGTGCTTGATATAGTCGTAATCAAAACTCAATAGATAATCCAGATGTTTCACCAAATATAGTATGTTATTTTCTATAAAGCCTACATCCTTGTACTTATTGCAGATCGCATGTGCTATAGAAGGAAAAACCAATTGCCAGCCTATCGAGCCTGAGCCATTGGAAGGTCCATGAGTCATGATGCCGACATAAGGAGCAGTTTGTGTAATACCTCCTTGCATCGTCTGATCAGCAGCAAAATCTAAAAACACTTTTTTGAGCAGGTTTTCTGTATCAAGAGTAAGCATCTGCGTATCCAGAAGTGCTACAATATCTCCGCCATATCCCAATCGCTCTCTTGAGCAATCCTCGAAATAGGAATGAATGTTGTTCAACCTGGTGTCTATACTCGCATCCCACAAAGCATTCAGTTCTGTGCTGGATGAGAAAAAGGTTGATAATTTTTGCAAATCCGTATGAACGCGATAAGAAGTGAAATTTTCCAAAATACAATTATTTTTTTCACCTGAAGTAACCTGATCTACATGTTTAAACTCCACTTTAATATAACGAAAAGAATGGTACGTATAGGTATTTTCAAAATACAACGGTTCCGGTCTGGTTTTTGTTATTTTGTCCTTTTGAATGACAGGGTCCTCTGGATGAATATGATTCTGCTTATCTGACATCCCATAAAGACCACTAATACTTGTTGAAAAGTTTAATTCGTGATTACTCCCCATATCCTCCGCATAATAAAGAGTAATCTCTCCTATAAATTCTTTTTTGATATGAAAACCAACTTGACCAGAAATGATTTCTCCCAAATCCATAATGATATAAGATTCGGTTGTTTTAATCATTTTAGGGCGAATTTCTTTTTTCCTTTTCACTTTGGGAATCAAACTCGAAGTCAGCTTTCCACTGGGGCCATGCACCTTGGTAGTCATTGCTAATTCATGAGATGTGGCATCCGTAAAGTGCTCTCCAATGTAAATATTATTCGACAAATATTGACCGAAGCCAGATACCCAAGTATTATCTGTATTGATCATTTTCGTGCTTCCATCCGGCATATATAAGCTAATTTGAGCCAATAGGCACGGTTTTCCTATCGCCAGCTGTTTACGTATATTGTATCTATTAAGTAGTAGAATCGGGGCGGGATTATACCAACCATTTCCCAATTCAACTCTTACCTTGTTCTTGCCTGTGTGAACATAATTACTGATATCCATCGTGTCATAGTATACAATTTTGTCGTAATTAGTAACATCATTCGTCAAATAAGTATCATGCACCCTTGCCCCATTGATAAATAACGAATAATACCCAAGGCCGCAAATATCAATAAAAGACTTTTTAAGATCACTTGTTACAACAAATTCTTTATCTAAAACAATATTAGCCTTTTCTTGAAAGTACTCATATTCTTTTTCAATCGGATTGTCCAATCTGGTTATCCACTCCGCACCCTCAAAATTCAGATTTTCAGAATAAAAAACACTTTCCAACTCATACTGCTCTTCATTTTGATCCGTTATTTTAATTTGCAGAACGAATTTCTTCCTAACACTTGATCTGAATGCTGATGGAATAGTAACAAAAGTTCTTTTGCTGAAACTAGACCTATTTTCCAGCTTAAGGACGATTTCATCTTCACACATCATTTTCAGACTATAGCTTTTCTGACAGAAATCAAAGCTGCTCCAATCCAATAAAATCTCTTTTTCCAAATCCACCGACAAGGCAGTAGTCAAACCATTGATTTTAATACTACTAATAGTATTCAACGTATAACAGCTCTCTTTCCATTGGTTTTTCTGCTTATGTTCGGTGTTGCATAATAATGCTAAATGCTATCATTTTTTTACTTGCCTATTTCATAATAAGCTTGAATAAATATGTTTCATTGACGAAATCATCAAATAATATTACTATGTTAGCGCTAACAATTATTATTTTATCAAAAATATTGGTTTTTTTAATGACTTGTTTTGACTGAATGACTAACCTTTTTTTACATCGGAGGAATGCTTTATGAACAAAAAAGAGGTATATCATTTTTTAAAAAGGCTCACACCTCGAGAGCTATATTTCAAAGAATCAATGATTGATAAAATAGAAGACAACTCCAACCAGTTTGATATTTACAGAACCTTTAACGGAGAAAACGTTTATAGATATACTTTTGAGAAGCATCTTGGTAATTTCATAGAAAAAGACCCCCAAATTTCTAAAAATCTCAAAAACTCTCCCCTCTTAATATGCAAACACAATCGTTTCTCCTACACTCCTCTGCACTCACACGATTTTATTGAATTGAATTATGTATACACAGGAAGTGTCCAAATAAACATAAATGGACAAACAGTTACGCTCTGTAAGGGAGATTTATGTATACTGGATACCGATGTAATTCACCAAATTTTAAATACTACAGAGAATGATATTCTCGTCAATATACTTATGAAAAAAGAATATTTCACAACTAATATGCTAAGCAGATTGGCTTCTAACAGTATCATCTCCCAATTTATTGTAAATTCTATTTCCGAAGCTCAAAATTATGATCAGTATATTATTTTTAATACTCAAGAGAGTGAACAGCTCTTTGATGCAGTCAATGGCTTAATAGCCTGCTACTTTGACAAGTCCTTTTACTCAACCGACGTAATTAATGCCTACATGATTATTATATTTTCGGAGTTGTTAAAGTCTTACAAAAAAGAAAAGTCAATGGAATTAAGAAAAGCTAATCATTATTATATAGGAGATGTTTTACAGTTTATCGAGGAACATTATGGTGATTGCAGTCTTAGCGATATTGCTGCTAAATTTTCCTTCAATACAAGTTATTTAAGCAGATATATTAAGAGCAGTACCGGAAAATCCTTTGTTGCAATTGTTCAAGAAATACGCCTTAACCATGCCTGCGCATTACTTAAAAACTCAAACTTTTCGATTGAGTATATAAGTCAGCAAGTAGGCTATAATAACGTCACCTTTTTTTACCAGAAATTTAAAGAAACATACCAATTGACCCCCAATGAGTTTCGCAAACTGCACATCACATAAAACTTGAAGTCATACAACGATAAAAAAGCCCGCCTTACAAGATTGCAGTGATCGCTTGTGTCTTACCAAGCTGCTTCATCACATATACGCAATCCTCAAGAAAGGCGGGCCCTACCGGTTAATATTCTTACTCGCTTAATGCTTGCTTACAATTAATTCTCCGGAAGCAATATCTCTTTGATATTTTTCCAAAAATTTCCACATTAATTCTGCTTCCGGTTTGTAATTCCAATGAGCCAAATCCTTAATTGCAGTCAATTGCATAACAACCACACCTTGATCATTGGATAATGTGCCACTATACATATCCTTGTCACCTAGCTTTGACCATTTCTGATTATCCAATAGGACTCCATAATATTCGTTTGCATTCATATCATACGTTTTAGATACTTCTAACTTATTTATACGTTGATAAGCCTGAATGACTTCAAACATACTAACATTCGGGTCCTCTTCGAATTTACCTGGTTTACCATACTTACTGGAGCCGTCCACTGGAATCATTTGCAGGTAATCATGATCTCCGCACATATACATAAAAGGAACTGCTCCACCTTTATAGTTTTTTGAGATTTCAGTAATTTCCTTCTTATCCACACCAGGAGCAGAGACGGCCGCAGCAGCTGCAAAAATATTAGAATACTTCACTCCGTAAAGAGAAGTCTTAGAGCCACCAGCTGACAAACCTGTAACATAGGTTCTTGATGGATCAATTTGCGGGTACTTCTTTTGAAGATCCTTGACCAAGCTTGCTACTCCAGCGTCTCCCAGACCATCATTATGATTAAAGTTCTTACTCTTATCCTCCCATTCGGGAGAAACAACGATAAGCTTTTCTTTGGAAGCCAATTCTGTCCATCCACTAGTATCGCCTTGTATTCGCGGGTCATTGCCTGTTCCATGTAAGGTAACGATCAGAGGAACCGTTTTCTCTGGAAATGTTTTAATATTTGAAGGAACATATTCATACCACATATACTTGCCAGTCCCATTAACCGGTTGATCAATCATTTGATTATACGTAAGGTCCAAATCTTCAAATACTGGAATGCCTGTCAAAGTATATTCGCTCGTATAATCCTTAGGGTTTGAATTATAAAATTCTGTTACTTCATTGTGCATGCGGTAATTTTTTGAAAAAACCTGTTTCCATGCGTTTTGAAAAGCTTCTGACAAACTTTCATTTTGAGTACTGGCAATAACTTGTTTATATGCATTTTCTTTATTCACATAGGATTTTATCGTTTTATTAGGTGATGATTTTTCAATTGCGCTGTTTCCTTTAACATAGTACGAAAGCACCTTTTCAGAAGGATTGCTCAGGTAGGCAGGAATGGCCACACCTAAGCTCTTATTTTCGTCAATTGAACCCCCATATAACATAATGCCAGCTATACAATAACCTTTGTCTGACAAATAATTATTCACAAAAGTTGCACCTTCTCCAATTCCAATTACTTTGACATTTCGTACAATTCCATTTGAGACCAAATCTATAAACGCTTCAGCATCTTTTTCATCATACCCTGACTGATTAAGCGGATTAATGAAACGAATGGTAGATCCCCATTCATTTATATTATTCACGATACCCAAATTACTTATTAATTGCTTTGCTTCATCTAAGGTGAGATTACCAGCATAAACATAGTAGCTGGGCGAAAGAATATCCGAGCGCGAGCTTTCAAATCCATTTTGACTTGCATCATATTTGTAATAATGAGGTGCTGATCCTGATGAATTTACTTCTCTCAAGGGAATGGATATTGTTTGAGCAGTTGCTTTTTCATTTGCAAATGAGATAAACAAGAAAAGAGCTAAAAGCACTCCCAATAATTTCATCGCTAATCACCTTTCTATTCAAAATAATTTTTGAATGGACCTAGGTAGCCATTTACTTTAGTTCAATTTGATGAATTCAATTGTTCTTCTTCAAACACTTTTTTATCTGCCATTTTCACAAAAGGTAGCCAAATTAATGTTGTCATAGCCAACAAAACTAATTGCAGAATTGCTCCTCGAATACTACCGGTAACTAAGTAACCGCTAATAATTACAGGAGTTGTCCAAGGAATTTGTGCCAGACCGGTAGGTAAAGAAACTAATCCCGCTGAAAAAGCAAAATATGCGACAACCGTAGAAATTGCATTTGAGAAAATGAAAGGAAAAATATAACTAAAGTTAAGCACTAATGGAATTCCAAACAGAACCGGCTCACCCACATTAAACAAATATGGAGCCCCTCCAATTTTCCCCACTTGTTTATATTGTTTGCTTTTTGCCACTAACAAAATTGCAATTACTGCACCTATGACACCAATGCCAGCGAAATGGTTTCTAAAACTCATGCTTATAATATTGATGGGCAACTCTCCAGCAATTGAAGCCACCTTATTTTGATCTTCAAGTACCTGATGAATAGGGTCCATAACAGCTTGGATGATAGATGTTCCATGCAATCCAAAAAACCATAAAAACTGCTCGAAAATTTTAACAATAACTAGCCCAATTAAAGAGCCTCCTAAATAAGTTAGAGGTTTTCCCAATATATTGTTTACTAGATCAAGAACGTTAGTATTAAATAACAATTCAATACTTAACCTAATGCACAAAAAGAATGTAATAACAATAAAAGAAGGAATAGCTGATTCAAATGGTCCTGCTACTGCTGGCGGTACAGAGGGTGGCATTTTAATTTTGAAGCCCTTATCAGCCACTTTTTTATAAATAAGAGTACTGAATATACCAATGAGAATTGACAAAAACATGGATTTCGCACTTATTCTCGAAATGTCCAAATACATGACTCCATCTATTGTATTAAGTGGTGTAACTAATAAAAAGGATACAACTGCCGTAATTACGCATTGCAGCACATTTGTTTTTAATTTATCTGCAATGGATTTTGACATTGAAATTACAACAATTAACCCCCCTACAGCTAATGTTGCGTTATTTACATACAATAACTTTTCTTGCCATACACTTGCATCTGAAGTTCCCAACATTTTTGTTATAAAATCGGTCACTTGAGTAACTGGAAAATAAGCGATTATTAAAAATATTGAAGCGATAAATGTAAATGGCATATAAGCTAGCATAGCATCTCTAATTGCAGAAACATAAATATTTCCGTTAACTTTTTTGGCAAATGGGCCAACAACTTTTTGCAATTTATCAGTTAATGATTCCTTGGTTGTATTCATGATGCCTCCCCCTATATATCCTTTTTTTCTCCCGGAAATAAAACTTGATAGCGCTAACAATTTGATTGTAATAGCTATTTTACTTTATTTTAATGACTCCTTTTTACTCTTTTACTAACTATATTTTACCTCGCATAATATGGAGAACAGGGAACACTAGGAAGCTATCCTCTTCCACAAGGAGAACGATCAGGCACCAGTTTTACACACATATGTTAACATAATATTTATTATGTAAATCTAATTTCTTAGTTCTCATGATCATCATTGAATCGAATTGAAGAATTGGCCTTGACTTTTATGATTTCCTAATCGTATAGTATGGATATATCTTCAATTAAGGGAGAGATTTTGATGTCGGTGAGCGTTCTTAACTAAGCAATTGCATATTCAGGGAAGACCATCAGGCGCTTGTACCTTTCGGGGGCAGGTTTGTTTGTTGCTGTGCTTCTACCCTGATATTAGTTAAGAACATGCGGATATCATGAGTCGCCTTCGGGATTATTTTCATCTAGGCCTTATTCCGTGCTGTGTTCAGCGCGGTTTTTTTGTTTTCAGATTTGTAAAATTCCTTTATATACGTCTTCCATTCACCATGCCGAATAGCTTCCACATGTGCTGATACGTGGATGGTGGAAGACTATAAAATTGGAACTGCAAAGGCTGAATAACAGGTCTATTAGACGATAACTCCCCTCTTTCCTTGCGGGCGGAGAATGAACGATTTGTTCATTCTCCGCCCTTTTTTTCTTTTGCAGCAAGAATCCAAAAATTTTGATCTACAATTAAAGGAGAGATTTTAATGAAACAAGCTACAATGCAGCGCTTGGAATACGACCGGATCAAAACCAGCGTGTCCGAATGTGCCTTTTCTTACCTCGGTAAGCGTCATGCCGCTTCCATGCTTCCCATTACAGACATTCGTACCATCCGGATTCGCTTGAATGAAACCAACGAAGCCATGCAGTTAATACGCCACGGAGCAAGTGTTCCCATCCCCTCCCTGGAAGGAATGGAGCACATTCTTCATTTGCTGGGGACCGGATATTTGTTCAGCGAACACGATTTTGCACACCTGGCCCAGTTTATAAGAAGCTGCAGCCAATTCATAAAATACATGAACTCCAAGGCTGATGCCGCTCCAACCGTTAGTGCCTATGCTTCTTCCATGTACGGGATGGAGTCCCTTCTTTCTGAAATCGAGAAATGTATTTATGCAGGACGAGTAACGGATAACGCCAGTAAAGAGCTGGCTAAAATTCGCAAAAAAATAGCAGTCACTGAAGAACGCATTAAGCGGAAGCTCGATGCACTCACCAGCCGCCACCGATCCATCATGCAGGAAAATATGATTAGTCAGCGCGGAGGCCGTTATGTGCTTCCCATCAAAAAAGAATTTCGCAAGCAGGTGAAAGGCAGCGTATTGGATGAATCAGGAAGCGGACAAACGGTTTACGTTGAGCCTGCCGAAATTGTCAGTCTGCAATTTGATCAAAGTGCGAACATGGCGGAAGAATCAAAAGAAGAAATGAAAGTGCTGGGAGAACTGACAACACTCGCTGAGTCATACAACCGGGAGCTCAATATCAACACAGAGACGGTGGGTGTGCTTGATTTTTTATTAGCCAAAGCCAAATATGCTATGACCCTGGATGCTGTTCCTGTCGAGCTTAACCTGGACGGGATTATAGAGATCCGGGGCGCACGTCACCCGTTCATGGCGCATACCATGGTTCCGCTTGATTTCTCAATCGGTGAGGGCTATTCCTCGCTCATTATTACCGGACCGAATACAGGCGGCAAAACGATGGCCCTCAAAAGCGTTGGCCTGTTAACTTTAATGGTGCAATCCGGACTGCTGGTCCCTGTGTTGGAAGACAGCCGCATGGCTGTATTCGAGAAAATCGAGGTGGATATCGGTGACGGACAAAGTATAGAACATGCATTGAGTACCTTTTCAGCACATGTGCGCAACATGATCAGCATTTTGGAAACGGCGGGCAGCTCTACTTTGATTCTGATTGACGAAATGGCCTCCGGCACCGATCCAGGGGAAGGTGTGGGCCTGTCTATTGCCCTGCTGGAAGAGTTTCACCGCCGCAAGGCAACGGTAGTGGCTACAACACACTTCAGTGAAATCAAGCATTTTGCCGAACATACACCTGGATTTCAAAATGCCCGCATGGAGTTCGACACTGAAACGCTGCAGCCCTTATACCGTCTCCGAATCGGTGAGGCCGGGGAAAGCTACGCATACGCTATTGCTTTGAAGCTGGGGATGTGGAATCGTATTATTGAGCGTTCTCAGGCCATTTCCGCAGGCAGGACGTCTCAGAACACACAGAAATCGTCCGTTATTCCTCCTGTCTTTGATGATGAGGAAGCGGTTATAGCCCCTTCTGTCACCAAACAGGAGAAACCAAAACATCCTGTCCAAACCAGGCCATTTGCGCTTGGCGATAGTGTTTTTGTAGGCTACCTCAATCGGACTGGAATCGTATGTAAAACAGAGGATGAACGAGGGAATGTGGAGATTTTGATCCAAGGCCAAAAGCTGATCATTAACAAAAAGAGGCTCGCCCTTCATATTGCCGCTACTGAATTGTATCCTGACGACTATGATCTGGACATTGTTTTAGAAACCAAGGAAAACCGCAAAAAACGGAAGATTCTAGGCCGTAAACATGTACCGGGTCTGATTATTGAAACGCCTCCGGAAGATTAAGTACAAATACAAACGTATAGTCTCACTAAACAGAAGCTGTCCTAGGCGGGACGCAAAATGAAAATCTGCAAGCTGGATGCTGTAAACAGCAGCCCACTTGCAGATTTTACATTTTCTGCTTAAATTTATTATTTAAGATTATAAGAAAATTCAGGTTAACATAATAATTATTATGTTTCGCCCTGATCCTTTATTTTACATCTCTATATGATGTGACTTTTTGTAATTATAAACAGCGCCAAGCAAATTGGCTTCATTGCCTAACTTGCTTTGTTCAATATTGGCATGAACAAAATCAATTAGAGAATGCTCATAAAGCTTCTCTAATTCCTGCTTAATCGTAATGACGAGCAGCGGATTTGCAGAGATACCGCCACCAATAACAAACTTTTCAGGGTCAAGGATAGATTGAAGATTGATGATTTGGGTGGCTATATTCTGGCAATATGCTTGAAAAACAGATTGAACTATTGGATCTCCCTCTTCGAGGAGGGAGAATACCTTTTCACCTGTAATAGAGCCTTCAGGAAGCTGCTTCATTTTTGCGATAGTTTTGGTTAAGGTTACACTGCTTCCCTGGAAACCAAGCATATATTCATGGTTGTTCGTGAATTCATTGTTCGTTCGAATGAAAGAAAATTCCCCTGCAGATAGATGATGACCTTTCAGCAATTTCCCCTGAGAGATGATTCCGCCTCCCATCCCTGTTCCAATGACCAAGACAACACCATCGGAAATTCCCTGTAATGAGCCGCGCCATGCTTCCCCAAGTGCAGCACACTTTCCATCATTTTCAATCGATACGGGAAGGCCAAACGCCTCTTCAAAAACTTTAATCATATTGATGTCACGTATATAATCCAAGGAGCCACCATGCACCATATGACCACTTTCTGAGTTTACGACCCCCGGTATACTTATGGCTATACCTTCACTTTCATCTATAAACTGATGGTGTATTTGTTTCAAAGCGACTATAAGGCTTTCCAGTGAATCCCTGGGTGTTACCACTTTCCCCTTTGTTAAAAAACGATCCTCGAAATATAAACTAAACTTGATAAAAGAGCCTCCGATATCAAAAACGAGTATTTTATTTTTCATGTCCATTTCCTCCATAGAGTGATCTCGATGCCTGATTAACCGTTTTCAAAAATAATAATTACTTTTTTTGTAAAATCCATCCATCAGGGCTCAGAATCCACAGCGATGATAATTAGATTATAGACAAAATGCTCAATCACTTCTATAGCTTGTAATTAACTCTTCTCCCCTTTCACATTGTTTGCTTGTACAAACATTAAACGAAATATTATCTTCCTTCATTTCGCGATAAACCTGATTAAATAACGAAACATCAAGCATGCAGCTTAGGATATAAGCCCCTCTTCTGCTAGATAAGGTAAACCTTCACACCACCCATATAACTGAACAAAAGAATGGGTGAAATCACAAGAAAATCCTCGCTGTTTTTTGCAGTTATAACTTTACTTTAGTTGATGAAACGCGTTACAAGTCAAGCACTGCTTCAATACTTCGCATACCAGACTTTCATACAGGCCCTGTTCACGATAATTTTGCCATTGACATCAAATGAACATTCCAACCAGTTAGGTTTCATAATATATATTATGTTAACCTGCTGATTAACCCGCTTCATTTAGATAATACGGGGTAGCGCCAGAGTAGCTGTCATCAAGGGCAAAATAGATGTAATTATATAGGAAGTTTATTAATAACCTCGTTATATTCCTGCTGGGCATCGGTGATTGCAAGCTTTGAATAGAGTTCCAATGACTTTCGGCTTTCATGTCCGGAATACGGTTGTGTGAGCGCGTCATCGATGCCCTGCTTTTTGAGCCAAGTTAGCAGGAAATGTCGCAACTTATGTGGCGACAAGTTTTGAACAAGGCCAGCTTCCTCCGAATATTTGGACAAAATCTTTCGTATTCCCCGGTCCGTGTACTTCTTCTTCCACGATGATTCAAATAAATAGACCGTATGTTTTTTCTTCATCGCGTCAGCGTGCATAGCCAGCAGTTATTTAAATGACTGAGAGAATGGAACGATGCGATCCTTGCCGCTTTTTCCGTTATTGATGCGAACCTGGCAGTAATGAAAATCAATATCCGCCAGCCGAATATTGATTCCCTCCAATTGAAAGTTCCTATTACAGTGAGTATCGGAACAATACGATTGAAATCAGTGTATCGAAGCAACATATTTTAGACAATATGAGTCCCATAAGTCCCGATATTCCTTTTACAAAAATATATTCGGAACTTTTTTAAGAGGAATGGAGAGATTATCAGTCAATGTCGAATATTTCAATAATGAGAGCGGATTAACCTAACAGGCAGAATAGTTCAAGATCATTTGCGGTGAACCATACCATAAGTGACGGCAAAATTTTTAGTGTTTCAATCCACGCAACAAAACGAGTTCTCATACAACTCATAAACAGTGAGCAGCTGCTCCGCAAGGCCTTTCTCAGCGCTTTTAATCCATTTAATAAATGCCATGTGAAAAATTTCAACCGCAAATCGCGCAGCAAGCTCCGACAGATCGCTATCATATGTGGCAGATAACGAGTTTGTGATAGACGCAATGAGCACCTGCCCCTTCAACAGTTCCCGTTCCTGCAGATCAGGGTTGCTTTGAATAATTTGATTCCGCGCTAGCACCCTCTCCCGCGAGTCATCGAAAAACTCGGAAATCGACACAAAGCCTTCAACCGCAAGCTTCAGCGGTTTTTTCTCGACGTCAAAATTGTCCGTGATAAAAGCCGCGACCCCCTGCCCCAGCTCATTGTTCGTGTCAAAAAGCACGTCCGACTTGTCCTTGAACTGCCGGAAAAAGGTTCGCTCCGTCACACCCGCAAGACTCGCAATCTCCTGCACAGTCGTGTTTACATAGCCTTTTTCCATAAATAATTTGGTGGCCGCCGCCTGTAATTTTTCTTTGCTTTTCATTTTTATCATTCCTAATTATGTTATTAATGAAAAAAATAGAGAGGTCAGTTTCTGACATTTTTTCTTGACAATAAAAAACCCGCAGGTATACAATAATTTCAAATGTCAGTTTGTGACACTATTTTATCAAAAAGAAGGAGAATACACAATGAAAATCATAGTACTCGGCTCACTTGGCAATATTAATCGTTACTACCTTCCACGCCTCATCGCTGACGGACACGACGTCACGGTCATCACAAGCTCTAGTGATCGTATCGCCGACATCGAAGCGCTCGGTGCCAAATCAGCAGTCGGCTCAAACCGAGACGTCGACTTCCTTACCCGGGCTTTCGCAGGTAGCGACGTTGTTTATCTCATGATTTCAGGCATCAATCCAGCCTCCGGCATCGACATGTGGCAGAGCGCAATTGAGCTCTCTGAAAATTATAAGACCGCCGTGCAAAATTCGGGCGTGAAAAACGTCGTCAACCTCAGCTCAGTCGGCGCCGACAACCCTAACGCTGGCATCCTTTACAGCTATCATTTTGCAGAAGACGCGCTTAACTCGCTTGAAGGCGTGAACGTTGCTCATATTCGTCCTGTCGGCTTTTACAGCAATCTTTTTGCCGACATGCAAAGCCTCAAAACGATGCAAACCCTCTTTAGTCCAGTTTCGGCTAATATAGAGCACGGTTGGGTCAGCCCCATTGATATTGCGGACGTCGCTTACGCCCTGATTGATCACACCCCAGCGGGCAAAAGTGCGCAATTCGTCGTTAGCGACTGGGCCACAGGCAACGACTGGCTCAAGGCTCTTGCCGAGAATGGTATCGAAGCCAAATACCGACAAATCCCTGTCGAAGCCCTCATTGAAAATATGATAAAACTAGGCTTCCACGAAGACACCGCTAACCGCTTCGCCCAAATGAGCCGCGCTGGTGAGAGCCCCGATGAATTTTACGCCAGTCTCCGCGCCACCGACTACCACCTAGGCAAAGTCAAGCTCGTAGACTTCGCGAAAGTTTTAGCTGTTGCATATAAGGAGGAGAGACGATGAACGAAACACGTACGGATATTGAAAACAGAGTATTTTTAATTTCAGGGGGAACATCCGGAGTAGGAAAAGCCATCGCAACGGGACTAGCCAGACTTGGCGCCAAGGTCGTGATCATCAGCAGAAGTGCGGAGAGTGGACAAGCTGCACTAAAGGATATTTCGGAAGCCACAGGCAACAACAGGGGAGATTGGGTGGTGGCGGATCTTTCCCTACAGTCATCGATCCGGGAAGTCAGCGATGTGATCAAGCGGAAATACGATCAATTGCATGTGCTTGTTAATGCTTGTGGTGCAATCTATTTTAAGAAGGAACTGACGGCTGAGGGAATTGATCGTACGTTCGCGGTCAATGTGCTTAGCCATTATCTGCTGACTAACCGGCTGCTCGACATCCTCCAGGAAAGCGGGCCTGCACGCGTCATCACAGTGTCGGGTAACCCTAGATTTTTTAAGAATCCCGTCATTAACTTCGATGATATTCAAATGGAGCGCCAGTATAGCGGGATGAGTGCAGCCAACCAGTCGCTGTTCGCCAAGACGCTGTTTGCTTTCGAATTGGCAAAACGTTTGGAAGGAACGGGAGTGAACTCCAACGCTTTTTATCCGGGGTTTGTGAAATCCAATCTTTCGAGGAACACGCCTTGGTATTTAAGGGCCGCTGCACCTCTCATGAACGCATGGGTCAAAGCAGAATGCGAGATCGGGGTTTATCTGGCGTCTGCTAAAGAAATAGAGCGCGCAAATGGCGTGTTCTTCGATGATAAGAAGCAGATCGTACCGATTCACACCAAGTTTGATGATGGAGCGGGCAACAAACTGTGGAGCTTGTGCGAAGGGCTGACAAGTTACTAACCGAGCCGCTTGTCTAGCGATTGAGAATGCTTTTGAACACAATCATTTCATGCAAGAGATCGGATATGAACCAAAGGGCGAGAACGGAATAACGGGACAAAGATTTTTCCAAAAGGGTGGGGACAATCGGACTCATCATGTCCATATTTTTCAAGTTGGAAGCAATGAGATTGAACGACATCTTGCATTCCGGGATTATTTAAGAGAGCACCCAAAAGCGGTTCAAGAAACCACAAAGCAACTGAGTACCCCATATGATTATGCTAACGGGTACATCAGTTTAACAAGGCTACAGTTGGCACATTTTTACGATCGTTTCTCATGATTATTTGATCGGCACCTGAATATCCAACCTGTCCATCGCTTTTTCCTTCTCCCGGTCCGTGACATGCGTATATACGGTGGTTGTCTGGATGGATGAGTGCCCCAGCAGCTCCTGTACCGTACGCAGATCGGCCCCCTTACGCAAAAGCATCGTTGCAAACGTATGCCGCAGCTTATGGCTGGAGTAAGCCACCCGAGCCTGTGCACCTTTATCTTGCTGGAATCGCTCGAACGTTTCTGTAGCGATCTGCTGGATAGAGCGTACTGCCAGTCGGCGGCCTTTTTGCGACACGAACATCGCATCCTCCTTCCCTCTCCACGGCGTTAATCTTTCCGCCACTGCACGATCTAAAATATCACACACAGCCTCCGGCACTGGAAGAGTACGCCACTTGCGTCCTTTACCAAACACATCCAAAGTGCGTCGTTCCCGGCTGTAATCCGAGACATTCAAAGAGTGGACCTCCCCCACCCGCAATCCCATATATACCATGAGCAGAAAAATAGCCGTATTCCGATTAGCATATTTCCCTTCCACCGCGAGTAAAAATGGCCGTATTTCATTTTCATCCAGGTACACGGGCATACGATTTCTTACTGTCTTTGCTTTTTTAATTCCGGACGCCGGATTTGTGCTGCATAATTCAAACTCCTGCAGTGCTTTGAAAAAACTACTCACCGCTGCATGCTTCCGGTTTCGGGTGCTGTCCCCGGCTCCTCCCTCCCGAGCCTTAGACAGATACGACATAACATGAATCTTTTTCACTTGATCAAGTGGCTTATCCCGCAATGTGCATAAAAACTGCTTTACATCCCCCACATAGTTTTTTTGTGTATGTACTGTATAGCCCGCATCCTTCATCCAGATTAAAAAGGCTTCCAGCTCCTCAGCATACATTTCATCCGTTTCATCTATTGTGACCGCCCCCGTACGCCGCTGCTCTTTTCTCATTCCAATGACCTCCTCTACCATTCGTATTCGAAATATGCTGTAAAACGTTCACTTTCATCTGTTTTTTATCGACAATTCAATCGACAACCTTATTCAAGAAGACTATAGAAAGTCGTTTTAAATCTAAACTGCGTATAATTTATATTATACGCAGTTATTTCGGGTACTTTTTAAGTATAAAAAAGCTTGTTACCCTTGTCCAGCCTCGAATCCCAATTCGTTTTCGAAAAACAAAAAGAACCGCAACAATGCGGTTCTTTTATGCATTGGTCGATAAGAGTAAAAGAATAATTCTTGCGGGACACAATGGACTCATGTGTAGGGGCTCCTTTTAGGGATTCCATATTTTAATTGGTTCAGGCAGTGAATTGATATTCGAATAGGCGCTAATTACGTCTAATCCCCTGTGATCACCAGCATTAGGCAGCATATCTAAGAACCCATGGGGTGAGTAGCCGTTGCCACGACAAGGGTGATGAGAAAAAGCATTTTGCTGTCTTGCTCCGTTTTCCCTTGATCATCCAGCACGATATACTTAAAGAAGTCGAAAGCCAAGTTGATATACACCTATGCTCATTTCAAAGAAATAGGTTTATTTATGACAAAGGGAGTGTTCATTTATTTATGAGTACCGAAATGCTGGAACGTCGAAGTGAAATTCTAAAACGTAATATCCATCAGTTGCTGGTTCAGGAAAATCAACACGGCGTGACACGTCAGGAAAATTACACGTTGCACAAAATGATCAGAGAACTGCATCAAACCTCTCATGCTTTGAATACTTCCCGTTGAGATGCAAAACTGCTAAAACGCAAATGAAAAATAACCTTCATCCCACTTCTTAGTGGTGGAAGGTTATTTTTTGTGTTATCCCTTGGAGCGGCTCAGTAAATACAGGAAGTATGGCGCACCAATAATAGCAACGATCAGACCTGTAGGAATTTCTTTCTGCAAAGGTAAGGATCGAGTGATCGTATCGGCTACGAGCACCAGGAGTGCTCCGACTAAAGCACAGGTCACCAGCAGCATTTTATGCTTTGGCCCCACCAGCTTTCTCGCCAAATGCGGACCGACCAAGCCAACAAAACCGATACCACCGCTAACCGACACACTGGAGCTTGCCAGTCCTACTGCAGCAGCCAGAAGAAGGATACGTTCCCTTTCGATAGGTGTACCTAACCCTGATGCTGTCTGATCTCCTAGGTTCAGTACATTCATTACATTGGCTTTATAGTATGTGAAAGGAAGCAATACAATAAGCCAGGGCAACAGAGCCATGACGAATTTCCAGTTTGATCCCCATATGCTTCCAGCCAGCCAATTTGCCACAAACGTGTAGCTTTCAGGTGTCAGCTTTAGCGTCATAATGATCATCGCAGCACTGATACCTGCTGCTACACCAATTCCACTCAGCAATAGCCTTGTCGGGGAAATCCCTTCGCCCTTTTTATAGGAAAGTGCATAGATTAGAATGGCAGCCGCTCCTGATCCTATCAGCGCAAGTCCGGGCAGTAAAAACAATGAGTTCGTGGTTTGCATGGATGGGAACAGCAATACAAACAGCATCACCATTAGCCCGGCCCCCGCATTAATCCCCAGGATACCAGGGTCTGCCAGACCGTTGCGTGAAACACCCTGCATGATGCAGCCGGATACGGCCAAGCCTGCACCAATCAGAATGGAAATCACCATGCGCGGCAATCGGAATTCAAACAGGATCAATTCCTGTTGTGGAGTCCCTTGTCCAAATAAGGTTTTAAAAAGCTCCATTGGCGAAAGTCGAATCGTTCCCGTATTCGCGCTTATGGTAAATGCAGCAATGAGCAAAATGATTAAAATGATCACAACGATCCAATCATGGATTTTTTTGCGGTGACTTGCTTTGGCAATAACCCCACTCGTAACATTGTTCATCTTACAGCGCTCTCCTTTCTTTGCGTGCCAGATAAAGGAAGAACGGCACACCAATGAGGGCAATAAGCACGCCTACCGGTGTTTCCTCAGGTGCATTAATCATACGGGCCGCCAGATCGGCAAACACGATGAGCAAAGCTCCCATAATGGCCGAGCACGGTATAATCCAGCGATAATCGACGCCAACCAGCTTACGAGTGATATGAGGAATGATCAATCCCACGAAGCCTATAGAACCTACTAATGATACCGCCGCACCTGCGAGAATTAGAACAAGAAGCATTCCCACTACCTTTACCAGCCCTGTTCGCTGACCCAGACTCAGTGCGATTTCATCGCCCAAACTGAGCAGCGTAATAGAGCGCGACAACATGAGAGCGCCGATAAAGGCTACCACCACCCAGGGCAAGACAATACCCAGTTGAACCCATTTCGTTCCACTCAGTCCCCCTGCATACCAGAAGGCCAGATCCTGTCCAACATTAAAATACAAGCTGATCGCGTCACCCAAGGCAGACAATAATGCCGTCACAGCTGCACCTGCCAATACAAGTCGCACTGGTGTAATGCCGGTCTTGGATAAGGAGCTTGTACCATATACCATCACAACAGCCAAGGCTGCACCAACAAAGGAGTACAGCATCAACTGTAAAAAGGAAGCGCCGGGAAAAAGAGCAAAGCAAATCGCCATCGCCAAACTCGCTCCTGAATTCAGGCCAAGCAAGCCCGAGTCAGCAAGTGG
Source organism: Paenibacillus peoriae KCTC 3763 (assembly GCF_000236805.1). GTDB lineage: Bacteria > Bacillota > Bacilli > Paenibacillales > Paenibacillaceae > Paenibacillus > Paenibacillus peoriae. The sequence continues at coordinate 114,150 of NZ_AGFX01000031.1, forward strand.
ATTGCGGGTCATGCCCTGCATAATTGCCCCTGCAACAGCAAAGCAGACTCCGATTAGCACACCACCCAAAATCCGAGGCAACCGGATTTCCCAAATAATTTGATGGTTTTGTATTGCAGGATTAAAATGAAAGACTGCGTTCCATACCTCAAACAGCCTAATCGAAGCTGCACCAAAGGATAAGGATAAAGCGATACCAAACGCTAAAAGGACTACCCCTGCTGTTAAAATAAGTGAAGCCGCCCATGGCCGCGAGTGGAATTGAGTTGGCGGCTGCTTATGACTACTCCGAGCAGGATTATCCGATGATTCTGATAATTTCATGACTATTGTTCACCCTAACTGTTGAATAGTATGTAGGTTACTCAAAACCTGCGCTGACGAAAATGTATGATAATGAGAATTATTATCACGCAATCTTTATTATTGTAAATTAATGCGTCAATAGCTTCAATAGCTAATTTCGACAATCTCGTATAGCTCTGCTATTGGGGAATAATTAAAGCCCTTCGGTATACATACCAAAGGGCTTCCAGCAAGAGCTGCTACTTCTGTGGAGCGTTCTCTTTATTCCGCTGCACAAGAAGATCTGCAATCTCTTCAGCTTGTCCCACAATAGCAATGGGATCAAAATACCAATACCGGTCCTCCTGAAGCTCAAAAACTCTGTCATTTCGAACGGCACTCAGTGACTTCCATATGCTGTCTCCCTTATATCCGGTGTTTTCCTTACTAACGGTTAGAAAAATATAAGAGCCTGCATACTTGTCAATTACCTCTCTCGAAACTGACTTCCATTGAGTTTCACCCATGAGTTCTTTTTGAACCAGCGGTGGTGGTGTTAACTCAAGACCTCTATAGATCGCCTGGCCTCCTCTGCCAAAATTGTCACCATATACATAGTATTCCTTGGGAGAGGCCTCCATAACAGTAAACGTATCCCCAGGCTGGATGATTCCCTTCAACTTGTCACGCGCCGCCTGCATCCGCTGATCATATTGGGCAAGCCATGTTTCGGCCTCTCGTTCTTTTCCAAGAAGCTCACCGAAAGCTGTCAGCTCCTCATGCACATTTTTGTACGTCCCATAAGGAATGACGATAGTTGGAGCAATTTTGCTGTATTTCTCATACTCGCCTACATCTTTGGAACCAATCAGGATCAAATCCGGCTCCAGAGCCAGGACTTTTTCAACGGACACGCTACCGCGGTCCCCAATACTTGCAATGTCTTGTACAAGCTCCTTCGAGAACGGGTTATCCAGATAATACTTTACACTTCCCACGGGTTTGATCCCGAGGGCCAATAAATCATTTTGATACATATCTACCACGATCCGTTTGGGCTGAACAGGAATCGTAATCTCTCCATGAATGGTTTTGACTGTCTTGGTTGCCGCTGGCTTCTGCCCGCCAGAAGCTTGATCCTGCTTTTCAGCAGCCGGGTTCATTTTGCCTGCACATGCGCTCAGAGCTACAACGAGTACAAGCAGTATTGCCAAACTCCAAATTTGCTTCTTCAAGAAATTCATCCCTCTCGCTTTGCTTTCAAAGACCTAATTACGTACCATACTGAGCTTGGTGCAGACGGCTATAAGCCCCCTTTGCGATCAGCAATTCTTCATGTCTCCCTTGCTCGACGATACCCTGATCTGCAACTACGATAATGCGGTCGGCATTTTTGATCGTTGCCAAACGATGGGCAATCACGAGCGTTGTGCGGCCTTCCGACAGCTCCGCCAGCGCCTGCTGAATCGCGGCCTCCGTCTCCGTATCCAATGCCGATGTTGCTTCATCCAAAATGAGAATTGGCGGATTTTTCAGAAACATCCGGGCAATAGACAAGCGTTGCTTTTGACCGCCAGACAGCTTCACGCCTCGTTCGCCAATCATCGTATCCAGCCCTTCCGGATATGAGCGAACCAGATCTTCAATCTGAGCCCGCCGGGCAGCATCCCAAATTTCGTCTTCTGAAGCATCAAGTTTGCCGTAAGCAATATTTTCACGAATCGTCCCATCAAAGAGGAATACATCCTGCTGTACGATACCAATCATGGATCGCAGCGAATCCAGCTTCATTTCACGGATATCCATGCCATCAATCGTAATGCTGCCTTCCTCGACATCATAGAAGCGAGGCAGCAAGCTGCAAAGTGTCGTTTTACCTGCCCCTGAAGGACCAACAAGTGCTACGGTTTCTCCTGCATGAATGGATAGGTCTACTTTGCGTAGTACCTTATCTTTGTTTTCATAGCCAAACGTTACACCCTCAAATTGAATATCTCCGTTAAGATGCTTAACCGTCTTGGCAGCCGGCAAATCCTCTACGTCAGATTCACTCTCCAGCAAATCCAGGTAACGTCGGAAGCCGGCAATCCCTTTGGGATATGTTTCAATGACGGAGTTAATTTGTTTGATTGGTGCGAGAAATACATTGGACAGCATTACAAATGCGATAAATTCCCCATAGGTCATCTGCCCCTCAATAACAAACCATGTTCCACATACAAGCACAAACAATGAGACCAGCTTCATCAGTATAAAACTGATCGAAGAATTCCATGCCATAATACGATAAGCGATCAGCTTTGTTTTACGAAACCGTCCGTTATTTTCAGCAAAACGTTTCATTTCATGTGCTTCGTTGGAGAAAGCCTGTACAACGCGGATACCGCTAACGTTGTTTTCAATCCGGGCGTTGTAATCCGCAATATCAGAAAACATACGATGGAAAGCAGCATTCATTTTGCGGCTAAAATACAAGGACAAGTAAATCATCAGCGGAACAATAATAAATGTCAGCACAGCCAGCCTCCAGTTAATGCTAAGCATGATACCGAAGGCCCCGCCCAGAGTCATCAGCGCGATGAACAAATCCTCGGGCCCGTGGTGGGCAATTTCTCCGATATCCATCAGATCGTTGGTCATACGGGAGACCAGATGCCCTGTTTTGTTATTGTCAAAAAAGCGAAAGGATTGCTTTTGCACCCGATCAAACAGCTTTTTGCGCATGTCTGACTCAATGTTAATTCCCAGCTTGTGCCCCCAATAGGTAACCACGTAATTCAGTCCGGCACTTACGACATAAATCCCAAGCAAAGCTAGACAGGCAAATAAAATCCATTTCCAGTTCCCGCTGGGCAGCAAATCATCGACCACCCGGTTAACCGCAAGGGGAAAAGCCAGTTCCAACAGCGCAGCCAGCAAGGCACAAGAGAAATCAATGATAAATAAAGTCCGATAAGGACGGTAGTATTCAAAAAATCGTCTTAGCATCGTTATGACATCTCCCTTCCTATTTCAATTGAATCGATCATTTAGGATCGACGGAAAACATTTTAATGGCTTCATCCAGCGATTGATCAATAGCAAGGGGTGAATATGTAAACCATGGATCAGCCTTGATGAAATACACTTTGTGGTTTTTGACAGCCAGCAGGTTTTTCCACAATGCACTTTGCTCAATTTCCTTAAGTATTCCGTCTTTAGTCGCTTCATCATAAACGAGCATAATAATCCGGTCTCCAGACAGTTCAGGCAGCTTTTCCATCGAAATAGAATCATAAACAAAGTTAAATTTCGGGTCCTGAGCCAGCTTCTGACGTATGTACTCGGGCGGGTTCAATTCCAGTGAACGGTAAATGACATGGCCTACATTTCGCGCCCCGTAAACTCTTAGCACATCCTTGCCATAGGTCATATAAATCGTAACGGATTCATCTTTCTTAAATTTCCCGGCTAGTTTCTTTCGACCTTCTTCGGCCTTTTTGTCGAGGTTAGCGATCCATTGCTCGGCTTCCTTGTCCTTACCCAGCACAGCTGCAACATCCTGCAATTGCTTGAATACATCCCCGTTTCCAAAAGAAACGACCACGGTTGGAGCAATCTTTTCCAACTGCTCCTTCACTTCCGGAGTGGTATCTTCTGTTGCAATGATCAGGTCCGGTTGGAGCTCAAGCACCTTTTCAACATTGGTCGGGTTCCCAATATCAGCAATCCCGTCAATCTTTCCTTTTAAATAGTCGCCTTCCAGCAAATAAGAAGTAGCTCCCACTGGCTTAACACCCAAAGTCAACATAGCATCCAAATATTGCGTCGTGACTACACGCTGCGGATTGACAGGAATACTGATCTTATTGCCAGTAGCATCTGTATACTCACGCGTAGCAACCGTTTTCGACTGCCCGGAAGAATCATTAGTACCCGTCTCTTTATTCGTCTGATTGTTGTTATCTGCGTTCCCGCATGCGCCTAACACCAACGTCAACAGTACAACCAGACAAAACGTGATTCCTAATTTTGATCTGTTATTTTGCTGCACGATAGTAAATCCCCCTTAAACATATATATCAAAATGATAGTGATTCTCATTATCATATAATTTTTATTTTATCTATTAACGAGTCTTCTTACAATACAAATTTTAGATGTAGCTTTATCCGATTTAGGGATACAAAGTGAACCGGAGCGGATCAAATCCAAAAAAAAGACTGATGCACATGTTTGCATCAGTCCGAGACCTTAACTTTATTGGGTATACACCCGTTTTATTTCGATTGATCCACTAACTCCAGCTTCGCAGGAATTGATTTTTTCACGGTTTTCCCTTGAAGTACATCCTTGGCTGCCTGAACAGCCAATTGCCCAATCAGCTCGGGTTGCTGAGCCACTGTGGCTGTCAGCTTGCCCTCCTTAATAGATTTAAGCGCATCCTCGTTACCGTCAAAGCCGATGACTGGAATGTTCTTGCCTGAGCTTTGGATGGCCTCGATCGCCCCCAGTGCCATTTCATCATTGTGGGCAAATACTGCCTGAACATCCGGATTGCCTTGCAGCAGATTTTCCATGACATTCAAGCCTTTGGTTCGATCAAAATCGGCCGCTTGCTTGGCAATCACTTTCAGTTCCTTGTCGGCCACTTCATGAAAGCCTTTTCCTCGTTCGCGGGTAGCAGATGCACCTGGCACACCTTCCAACTCGATCACCTTGGCTCCTTTGCCGGCGTGTTCCACCAAGTATCTGGCTGCCATCCGTCCGCCCTCCACGTTGTCAGAAGCGACCAGTGTTTTTACATCCCCTTTGTCAGCCGAACGATCCAGCGTAATGACCGGGATGTTCGAAGTATTCGCGGATTGTACCGCCGTGGAAATCGCTGACGAATCCGTCGGGTTGATCAGGAGGGCATTCACACCCTGCTGCATCAGATCTTCTACATCGTTGCTTTGTTTCGCCGAATCATTTTGTGCATCGACGACAATGACTTGAACTCCTTGTTTTTTGGCCTCTGCAACGACTCCGTCCTTGAGAGATACGAAAAATGGATTATTCAGCGTCGAGATCGACAAGCCGATTTTAATGTCCTTCAAATTCGCAGCCGCTTTAGGCTTCGCCCACTCCGGCGGCTCCAGGGAACAGCCTGTCATGAGCACAAGCAGCAGGGCTGTCATGATTAATGTAAGCTTTTTCATAGTTGTGGTCTCCTTTGATACAGATTAGGTAGTTTATGCGGACTTCTTGCGGTCAATCAGTACAGCAATGGCGATGACAATCCCTTTTACCACCATTTGATAAAAAGAATTAACACCCAGCAAATTCAAGCCATTGTTTAACGTACCGATAATAAGCACACCAATCAACGTACCTACGATTCGTCCGCGTCCTCCTGACAGGCTTGTTCCACCCAGTACGACGGCCGCAATGGCATCCAGTTCATAAGAGGTTCCTGCTGTCGGTTGCGCCGAATCCAGACGTGAGGTCAGGATCGCACCAGCCAAAGCGGAAAGCATCCCGGCCAGCGAGTAAATCCAAATTTTAACGCGTGGTACTTTAATGCCTGATACGATGGACGCTCTCTCATTTCCCCCGATGGCATACGTTTTGCGTCCAAACGGCGTTTTATGCAAAATGACCCACAGTACTGCAAACGTAATGAGCGTCGTAATTGCTGGAACCGGAATACCAAACTGGTAGCCACGACCAAACAATTGAAAAATCAGACTATCCCCGAGTCCTGTAATGGGATTCCCGTCGGTATAGACGAGTGTCAATCCTCTGAAAATGGTCATGGTTGCTAATGTAGCGATAAACGGAGCCATTTTACCTTTAGTGATCATCAAGCCATTGACCATCCCCATCACGCCACCCAATGCGCAGCCAATGATTATCGCCAGAATTGGATCGAAACCGGCCAGCATCATATTGGCAACAAAGGCGCTGGATAGTGCTAATATGGAGCCGACTGACAAATCAATTCCACCTGTGAGAATAACGAAGGTCATGCCAAACGCAATCAGCGCATTAATGGACACCTGTCGTAACAAGTTCAAAATATTGAGCGGTTCCAAAAAACTGGGATTCAAGACAGAGACGATGATCACCAGAATAATGAGTCCCAACAACGGACCAAGCTTTTGTGTAATTTGTGACATCGAAAAGCCTTTGCTGCCTTTTGCTTCATTCATAGTTGTCATATTACTGTCCTCCTGTAGCTAACGTCATAATGTTTTCTTGTGTGGCTTCTTCCCTGCTCAGCTCTCCGCTGATCTTTCCCTCATGCACCACGATAATACGGTCGCTCATGCCGAGTACCTCGGGGAGCTCTGAGGATACCATGATAATAGCGACTCCGCGTTCAGTCAGTTCGTTCATTAGCTGGTAAATTTCCCGTTTGGCCCCTACATCTACGCCTCTCGTTGGTTCATCGAGGATGAGAACGTTTGGTCCAATGCCTACCCATTTGGCGATAACTACCTTTTGCTGATTCCCACCTGACAGACTGCGGACAGGCGTTTCGCCCGACTGGGTTTTAATTTGTAAGCGCTTAATTAATGTGTTAACAAAATCCAGCTCTTTTTTGTCTGAAATCAATCCTTTTGAAGTAAAGCTAAACAGATTGGGCAGCACCATGTTTTCCCTGATCGAAAAGTCCAGCACCAAGCCTTCATCTTTACGGTCTTCAGTAATGAAGCCAATTCCCAACTTTACCGCATCATCCGGCTTGCGAATAGACACCTTTGTTCCACGTACATGTATCTCTCCGCTGTCTAAAGCATCCAGTCCAAAAAGTGCCCGCATGATCTCGGTCCGTCCCGAGCCCATCAAACCTGAGAAACCTACAATTTCACCCGATCTTACCGAAAAATTCACATTTTCAAACAGACCTTTATGCGAGGCGTTTTTGACCTCAAATACCACGTCTCCCAAAGCAGGTGTTCTTGCCGGGTAGCGTTCGGTCAGCTCTCTTCCGACCATCTTACGTACAACCTCATCAAAATTGGTATCTGGAATGGCTTGGGTATCCACTGTTTTCCCGTCACGCATGACAGTAATCCGGTCGCAGATCGCAAATATCTCCTCCATCCGGTGTGATATATATACAATTGAAACGCCATCCTTTTTCAAGGAAGTAATAACCTCAAACAGCTTTTGAATTTCCCGTTCGGTTAAGGCGGCTGTCGGTTCATCCATCACGATAACTTTTGCATCCGTCATCAGTGCTTTGGCTATTTCAATCATCTGCTGTTGACCTACAGAGCAATTGCCTGCCTCACTATTCAAAGGAAGATTTACCGCAAGCTTAACAAATTGCGCGTTTGCCAACGCTTTCATTTTAGTACTGTTCAGTAATCCCCACTTGGATGTCATTTCCTTGCCTATAAACAGATTTTCCAGCACCGTCATCTCCGGCCACACATTCAATTCCTGATGAATAAAAGCAATTCCCTTTTGCTCGGCCTCCTTGGGGTTGGCGAAATACGTTTCCTGACCATCGATCATGATCGTTCCCTCATCACGCCGATGCAAACCGATTAAAATGTTCATCAATGTTGATTTGCCGGCACCATTTTCACCCATGAGGGCATGTACTTCTCCTTCACGGAGATCAAAATCTACTCCACTCAGCACCTGATTGGTTCCAAAGGCCTTGTGTATTCCCTTCATTTGAATCTGCATGCTGCGCCCTCCTTTTTATTCAAAAAATATCTTAGCTGAAATGGATTATCCAAAGTTAACCCCTGCCTGTAAAATACAATTGGCATACGGCTTGGCTTCACCTGTGCGAATGATCGCCTTGGCATGCCGGGTCAGCTCCTTGAATTGTTCATGCGAGCAAAATTCAATGACGGCAGATTGTGCCGCAATCTGTTGATTTTCTGATTGCTACCTGAAAACGTACGGGTAATCTGCTGTAATGCCTGTTCATTTCCTTGTTTGATTTCTTCGGCCAACGTCACCTTTTCGATTACCATATCCGCAGCGATGACATCAACTACGTCCTGAAAGGAAGGGACACCTAGTTTAAGGGCCAAATCAATTTTGATAACGCCTTCAGGAACAGGTAAACCGGCATCGGCCACGACAATATAGTCCGTGTGGCCGAGATCCGACAGTACTTTGGATATATGACTGTTCAGGATTCCATGTTTTTTCATATTATAATTGCTCCTCCACTTCACGGCGGGTCGGCATACCACCCTGGGCTCCAAATTTGGTAACAGACAATGAAGCCGCGCGATTAGCGAATTTCACACTGTCAGCCAGCGATTTTCCTTCAGCCAGCGCCACCGCAAATGCAGCGTTAAATGTATCCCCTGCACCTGTCGTATCAACGGCCTCTACTTTATAAGTAGGAACCACAACCTCCTGTTCTCCGTCGAAGAAACGTACACCATTGCTGCCCTCCGTAACAAACAGCTTGTTCGGATATTTGCGCAAGGCCTCTTGGAGGCTCATGTCCTTAAACATGATGGCAGCCTCATGCTCATTCGGCGTGATGTATGTCGCATTCTCAATCACGCTTGCTTCCACTTCACGTGCCGGAGCAGGATTAAGCAAGAACGGTACTTGGTACTTTGCGCACATTTCGCTTACATAAACGACCGTTTCCGCCGGTATTTCCTGTTGAACCAGCACCATATCCGAGCTGCGGATGACATCGAGTGCCTCTTCCACATAAGCGGGTGTTACTTCATTATTGGCTGCCTTGACCACGACAATACTGTTATCGCCCTCAGCCAGTACAATATGTGCTGTACCACTTTCCATATGTGTAACCGGTTTCACATGGTTGATATGAACATGATTTTCCTCGAAATTCCGCAAAATCTGTTGCCCAAAATGGTCATCCCCTACGCGCCCAATCATCGTGACGTCCGCTCCGAGCCGAGCTGCGGCTACTGCCTGGTTGGCCCCTTTGCCCCCTGGCACAGTTTTAAAGCTTTCACCTAACACGGTTTCCCCCGCACCAGGGCGCTTGGATGAAGTAACTACAAGATCCATTGAACTGCTTCCGATAATCGAAATTTTAGCCATGAAAATCCACCTTTCTCGTCGTTTCCCGCTCAATAAATTTGACAGGCAACTGAATGCTTGAATGAGTAAGTATATTCGAATGAAGATTAGGTGTGCTTGACTTCGTTGCTTGCGATTGCTCAATCAGTTGAATCAGCAGACCTGCCGCTTCCCAGCCCATTTCATAAGCAGGCTGGCGGATCGTTGACAAAGGCGGGAACAGCAAGCTGCTTAATGGTATATCATCAAACCCGATAATTTGAACATCATCCGGGATTTTCTTTCCTAATCGATGCGCCTCATGCATTACCGCTGTTGCCACAATATCGTTACTGGCGATAACCCCATCCGTCTCCGGGTGCTTGCTGAACAGCTCTTTGGCCCACGACTCCGCATCCTTGAACGAAAAGGAAGTGGTCTCGACAACATGATAAGCAATATTCGATTGCTGTAGCTCTTCCACCGCCCCGCGAAAACGATCCTGCGCCGGACGAATATGTGCGGGCCCCTGCAAGACTGTAATTTGTTTGCTGCCACGAGCAATTATTTCCTGAGCAGCCAAGCGACCACCGTGGGTCCCATCCGCATATACGGAGAGGCTGTCACTGGAAGTCCGGTCAAGAAAAACGACAGGAATTTTCAGCTTGGCGTAGCAATCGGCGTCAGGATCATTCGTAGATGAAATGACTCCAACGACATTATTTTGAACAAATGTGTCCATGTAATCCAGCTCTTTTTGGCGATCTTCATCACTATTGCCAAAAATAATCCGAAAATCATTTTCCTGCATTCGATCCTCCACCCCGCGAGCCAGCAAAGGAAAGTAAGGATTCGTAATATCCGGCAGAAGCAAACCAATTAATCTGGATTTCTTTTTATACAAAGAACGAGCGACTTCGTTGGGCTTGTAATTCAGCTGCTTAACAGCCTCCTCAACCTTGCGTCGTGTGTCCTCATGCACATATCCTGTTTCATTAATAACTCTGGATACGGTCGCTACAGAAACACCTGCATAACTGGCGACCTGTTTAATTGTTGTCATACTGTAATTTCAACTCCAATGTGTAACCGGTTACAGATATAAAATATCACAGCATTTATTTTTTGGCAAGCATTAAATATTTGCACGTTAACTGCTTTGGGCTTATAATCCATATTGTAACCAAATGAGTTTCATCTTGATACACATTGTAAAAGTGAGCTGACCCATTTCCGCTTGCTCAATAAAACATGGAGGCTTTTCCTTATGAATATTGAAGTTTGGTCAGATTTTATGTGCCCGTTCTGCTATATCGGCAAACGCCGTTTGGAACAAGTGTTGCAGCAATTCCCACACCGCGATGAGGTGAAATTAACGTTTAAGAGCTTTGAACTAAACCCGGATGCTGTAAAAGATAGCGGCAAAACGATCAATGAAGAGCTGTCAGCAAAATATGGCGTCAGTCTGCAAGAAGCTCAGGCGATGAATGATCGGATGAATGAAAATGCACGCTCTGCCGGCTTGGAGTACAACATTCATGCGATGGTGCCGACCAACTCTCTTGATGCTCACCGTTTGACACATTGGGCACAAACACAGGGCAAAATGCTGGAGCTGAGCGAGCGTTTATTCCAGGCTGTCTTTATAGAAGGCCAGCATACGGGGAATCGTGAAGTGCTGGCGGCATTGGCTGCCGAAGTAGGGTTGGATCAGAAAGAAGCCGCTGCTATATTGGCCAGTGACCGCTTTACAGATGAGGTTCGAGCCGATGAAGCTGAAGGTGCTGAGTTGGGCGTTCGAGGTGTGCCGTTCTTTGTGTTTGATCGGAAATTTGCAGTTTCGGGCGCTCAGCCGGAGGAAGTGTTCCATGATGCTCTGCAAAAAGCATGGGACGAACGCTCTCCATTTACGATGGTAAGCGCAAGCTCCTCCGAACAGGATGCAAGCGGTGTTTGTACTGACGACGGTTGTGAAATTCCTCTCCAGAAATAAAGCTTCAAAAAAAGCGTGCCTAACAGCCGATGAACTCCGCTGCTGGTACGCTTCTTTATTTATAACGATTTAATCATTCCGCCATCAACAAGAATGGTACTGCCTGTCAAATAAGATGAAGCTGTCGACGCCAGAAAAGCAACGACTTTACCGAACTCCTCAGGCTCCCCATATCGTCCCAACGGAATGCCCTCTTCTGCTTGCCTGCGAACCTGATCTGCCGTTTGGGAAGTTTTCTCTGCCCGAAGCTCGTCCAGGCTGCGAACACGATCCGTTGCAATTCTCCCAGGCGCTACAGTATGTACCAGAATATTGTAAGGAGCTAATTCCATAGACAATGTCTTTGCCAGTCCAGCAATCCCGGTGCGTAGCGTATTCGAAATAATCAGGCCAGGAATCGGCTGCTTCACCGAAGAGGAGGCAATATTTAAAATTCTGCCGCTTTGTTGTTTTTTCATATAAGGCAGAGCCTCGCGAATCAAACGGATATGGCTAAGTAAATTTTGCTCAAAGGCCTGCAGCCAAACTTCATCCGCAAAGTCATCAAAGGTTCCCGCTGGAGGCCCACCCGCATTGTTAACCAGAATATCGATGGTACCATACAAATTCACTGTACGGCGGATAGCCTCGGAAATATGCTCAGGTTTCGTTACATCACAAACTACTTATTCAACTCGGCCACTCGCTGTTGCCTGTAATTCTGCCTGTGTCCGCTGAAGCTCTTCTTCATTCCGTCCTGAAATCACGACGTTTGCCCCTTCACGTGCCAGCTCCCATGCGCTTGCCTTGCCAAGCCCTTTACTGGAACCCGCAACAAAGGCAGCCTTTCCCGTTAATCCCAAATCCATATTTGCCACTCCCATTTTTCTGTCATCTTTATTTAATTGTACACATGCTGGACACGTAATGCGAGTACCCTTACTTTCCTCTTTTTATTATCCCCCTTCTCCATGGAAAACGGACGTACAATACTTGATTGTGTAACATCGCCAGCTTGTGATATTCCTTGTTCAATTACTTTTGATCTTTAGTTAAATTCAAGCTTTCAATAGTTATAACGGGCATATATTAAGCCTCCTTTGCGCAGTAAGCGGACTCACGACACCGCAACTAGGTGTTACTGGCTCTTTGCTTATACAAGGGCAATAACGTTTCGTAGACAAACCTTTCATAAGAAGTAGGAGTCGAGTTGTCTGCCGAACGTGGTTCCAACATTTGTATATGACCCGCATTCATTGCGTCTGCCACTTCAAGAATGAGTTGAATGATGTGCTCAGAAAAATTGAGGCCAAGCAAATCCCGCCTTGTTCTTTCTTTTGAATCCTGAACGTAAGTTAGATCGGGATGTTGAATGACTTTGCCGATAATAGCGGAAACTTCAACCATTGTAATATCCTGGCTTCCATGAAGTTCGCGGCTTAACTTACCCTGAAAATCCAGTTTCAGCAAAGCCTCTCCAGCAGCAAGGCCAACATCGCGTGTGGCAATAAACGGGAACTTTATATTGGGACTAAAAGGGCCTGCTGCTGTATTCCGAGCTAGAATATTATCGACCTGAGAAAGAGTATTTTCCATGAAATAACCTGGACGTATATGGAGCACATTCAAACCAGCAATACGGTTTAGACGTTGCTCAAGCTGGTACAGACCGGCGACAGGGCCAGTTCCTTCAGGTTTATCGGCACCCCAGCTACTTAAAGAAACGACGTATTTTACTTTCGCTTTTTCCAAAGCAGGCATAATTGCATCCATGATCCGGTCTTGAAAGACATGAAAGTCGTTGCTTGTAGCAATATAGTTAGGCTGGAGCATTACATAGACTGCTTTTGCCCCAGTGAAGGCTTCAGTCAGCGCCGCCTGGTCTGCTGGCTCAGCGACAAAGATATCAGCACCTTTGTCGGCAAACGGAGTCAGCCTTTCTGCATTCCGTCCAAGCACCCTTACCGATTGTCCTTTCTCTATTAAGTAATTTGCCACGACACTTCCTGTTCTGCTAGTTGCACCTGTTATTACATACATTGTGTTTTCCTCCTAATGAATTCTTGTTAGTGTTCCGTCGATATTTTTTTGTTGCGTATATCGGGCCTAAGGCAGATTCTATATCGTAATACATCCGGTCTGTCGAACTGTAAATTAGCGGAATTTAGCTTACCTTTTCTGAAGCTCTAATCTTTAGAAGCAACTCAAGGTGTTCTTCAAACAATTCGCTGTAATCGTTCAAGCTATAGCCAAACAACGGGAACGAATCAATAAAGGCTCCTCGGCCTACCGTAATTTCTGCCTGACCATTGCTGATGCTGTCCAGTGTAGAAAAAGATTGGTATACGCGAACCAGATCATCCGAGGAAAGAACAGTAACGGCACTCGTAAGCCGAATTCGCTTGGTTAAAGCTGCCGCTACAGCAAGCACAAGCTGGCGATTCAGAAGTATAATCAAACCGTTGATGCTCCCCAATCCCAAACACATCAAGGCCGACTTAATCCGCGATTACGATCTCTTCGATCCCATCCCGAATCCGCTCGGGATGGCTAGTCCTCTCGCCCGTTACGGGATCCGGTGAATTCTCTAAAAAGGTATTAATGCCTATCTCAAAGTTTCTATGGATTCAGCCATAGTTGATCCTCCTTCATTCCCTGTTGTTATCGATGTCCTGCGGCAACGTCTTTTGGCGCAGTTTCATTGATGCGTCTAAGATCTGAATCCGTAAGTTCAACCTGTAAAGCCCCGATATTTTCTTCTAAATATTTTCTTCTTTTTGTTCCTGGAATAGGTACGATATCGTTGCCTTGTACTAAAATCCATTTAAGTACTAATTGAGGAGCAGTGCATCCCTTTTCAGCAGCTATCTCTTGAATCCGAGCGACAAATTTAAGATTTTCCTGTAAGTTTTGCCCTTGAAATCTTGGGAAATTCCGTCTAATATCGTCGATCCCCAAATCCTCGTTTCGTTGAATAGTACCTGTCAGAAACCCGCGTCCAAGTGGACCGTATGCTACAAAGCCGATACTAAGCTCTCTGCAGGTAGGAAGAACTTCATCTTCAATGTCTCGGGACCACAAGGAATATTCTGTTTGCACTGCCGATATTGGATGAACCGCATGTGCTCTGCGTATCATATCTGGCGAGGCTTCTGAAAGGCCGATATAACGAACCTTGCCTTCCTTCACTAGATCAGCCATCGCTCCTACAGACTCTTCAATTGGAGTATAGGGATCAATACGATGCTGATAATACAGATCGATGTGGTCAACGCCTAGTCTGCGCAGGCTTGCTTCACAAGCAGCCTTAACATATTCCGCTCTTCCGTTAATTCCCCAGTAAGTCCGCCCTTTGTCGCGTACTACCCCGAACTTGGTAGCCAAAATGACCTCATGACGTCGATCTTTGATCGCTTTTCCCACCAGTTTTTCATTTTCGCCGACACCGTACATATCCGAGGTATCCAAGAAGCCCACACCAAGTTCCAATGAACGATGAATTGTTCGTATGGATTCTTGTTCATCCCGGTCGCTGCCGTAAAAGTCGGACATGGTCATACACCCTAATCCCAGAGCTGATACTTCCAGTCCACTTGCCCCAATCACTCTTTTCTCCATAGAAAATCTCTCCTTTACCATCTGTTCAGTGCATTGAAATCACTGCAAATACGGTTGCAAGCAATACGACTAGTCCTCCGACCCAACCAAGACTTAAGAAACGTCCACCTCTTTTCAATCGAACGATCGATCAATTTTTATTAAAAAAATGGGCTGCTTATGCTTTAATAGCATTCCAGCTCATTTGAATCATGTTCTCGATATTAGCAGTACTGAATTCATATTCGCCATTTATATACTCTTTCCCCATTTGGACAAATGGCAGACAGGAGTAAGTAACCAAAAGATTCGTTTCCGAGTCCTTAAATAGACCTTCCCTGACCCCCCTCTCGAATAAGGCATACATCGGCTTGAATACACCACCGTTTTGATCTTTACAGCTTTTGCGTATAAACGGTGAGTCAAGAAACTGTTCCATTAACAGAAAGTTAGCTTTATTGTTCATAATATAATTGGAGTAATTGCGTAATATTTTCTCAAGATTATCCTTAACTGACATATCCGCCGTTACACCTTTAAACATCATCTGATGCATTTGTTCCTTTAGGTTAAAATATAGTTTAATCAGCAAGTCTTCTTTACTTTCGAAATAAAAGTAAATAGATGATGAAGAGATGCTTGCCCTCTTCGCAATTTTGGACATGGAGATATCGGACAGACCTATTTCATTGAGAAGTTCAATGGTTGTATGATAGATGAGTTCCATTTTGTTATCAGTTTTATTTTTCATAAACACAGTATAATCGAACGTTCGATCAAAATCAATTTAATGACCGAAATATTTCTTTATCGAAGCATGTCTTTGCCGTCAATCTTTATGGAGGTAGTATTTCTCGCACTTAAGGGTGCCCCAGAATGCTTCCATTGGACCATTATCGATGCACTTTCCTACTCTCGACATACTCTGCGTCATTCCGTGTGCCTCTAAGCACCTTTTAAAGCCCCATGACGTGTATTGAAAACCTCGGTCACTATGCAAAACATTGGCGATGTTCCGGGTGCAGCTTTGAAAGCCAAGTCCAGTATTGTGAAAACGAGGCTATTGCTATTTGAATGACCAAGGATGTAGGCCACAATGGATTATCGTGAAGATCTAAGATGGCTCTAAGATAAGCTTTCTGCTCCCTTCCGTACTTCATTTCAGTTACGTCGGTCACCCATTTCTCATTCGACTTCTCGGCAGTAAATCTACGGTTCAACACATTCTCCGATAGTTGTTCAGGGGTGGATTTAACGTATTTCTTTTTCTTACTGCGAATAACCGATTGGATGCCTGTCAGTTTCATCAAGCGGTAAATCCGCTTGTGGTTAATCGCATGATCTAGCTGTTCTGAACGCTGATTTCCCGATTTAACCACTTATAGTAGCCTGAACGGGGAATGCTGCCACTTTGCATAGGGGCTATCTTTTCCGCAGTATCCGTTAATTTTTGACATAGAAAAACTCCCCTTGCTAATCAGGTTTTATTATTTCACCTGTCTACCTAAAGGGGAGCATATCAATATTGGGCTGACCTAGTAATACGAAGGGGCTGCCCCAAGTCAAAAATGACTGAACTGCCCCTTTTCGCTATTACAAAAATTTGTGTTCACAGCACATTAGGGTGTTGATATAGGCGTTAATGATGTTGGCTGCTCGTATATGACCACGGACTGGCTCTCAGGCTCCCATTTAACATTGGCTCCCAAGGCCTCTCCGATCACCCTTACAGGCACCATTGTCGTCCCGTCCACTATGGATGCCGGCTGCTCGATAGAATACGACTGACCGTTAATATATACGTTGGAGCTGTTAACAAATAATTTGACAGTTACGCCGTTACGAGTGACAATAACAGCCTTTTCTTTCGGATCCCAGGAAACCTTTGCATCCAAGGCTTCGGAAGCTGCTCTAAACGGAACCAGTGTAGTTCCATTGCGATTAATCGGCTTGGTTTCGTATTGTTTACCGTTCACGAACAGCTTCATACCTGACTGCTGTCCAGCTTTCTTCGACAATTCACCTAGCTTTTTGTAGCTGTTCAAATCAGTCACATCAGCCAGCACCGCTTCCTCCTGCATGTAAACAGCATCTGTTACATTTCCATTTTGAGCTAGCAGATCAGCTGCCTCAGCCAGTGCTTTTCCGGAATTCCGGATCAATTCGAGTTCAGCAATCTGCTCCGGAGTCAATCGGTCCGGGTATTTCGTAAGCAGCAGGTTCGCAATAACCGCTCCTGCCGGCTTGTCCTTCGTATTTTCTACCGCGTTAAGCAGACCCTTGTACCCGTTGTGTCCCTTGTGACCATTGTGGCCTTTGGACCCTCCGTATGTATCATCCGTTACTGCGGCAGGTGCATCTTCACCCTTTATGCCGGATGCTTTATCGTTTGGCTTTTTGGACTGATCATTGTCTGAGTCATGCGGTTTGCTTACCTTTTCCCTGTTTTTCTCATTCACTTCTTTAACAGTTGTCTTTGCTTCCTGCTTGTTCTCTTGACCATTTCCGTGCCCCTGCTTGGCTGCAGCGGTTTCTGCTGTCAATCCCAAGACCAGTATACACGCTAATAAGGCTGTCCAAGTGTTTCTCATGATGCGATTCCTCCTTATAGTAAGACCGGGCTCCAATGTCCCTAGATGTATTAACGGCTTCTATAAGCTGATTTTTTATCTTTTTTTTACTAATGGGTGAAACGCCATTAGAGCTACAGCGTAGATTGCCAATCTAGTCTAAAATTTTAATATACGCTTGACCGATTTCCACAGTATAATGGGATTTACACATGCATTTTTAAGCGTTAGCCTATACATTCGCATAATAGAAAGAAGATGAAACAGACATGTTTGGCACCATACTTTTGGACGTTGTTTTACCTATTTTTGTACTCATTGGCTTGGGGTGCATTATGCAATATTATTTCCGACTGGATTTGTACACCTTGGCTAAAATCAATTTTTACTATATCACCCCTGCGGTAGTGTTTACGGGCCTTTATAATTCGGAAATATCCTTAATGCTCATGGGTGAGGTCTCGCTTTTTTATGCCTTATACATAGCTATTCTGTACGTGATCAGCACAATCGTTGCCCGATCTCTGAAATACAGCCCCGGGATGCGCGGAGCCTTTACAAACAGCGTTATGCTAGATAATTCAGGAAATTATGGTCTGCCAATCAACCAATTGGTGTTCAAAGGTGATCCACTCGCCATTTCTGTTCAGGCTCTGATTATGACCTTTCAAAGCTTTGTTACGTTTACATACGGTACATTTGTTGTACAAAATGGCAAAGCCAATACCCGAAGAATTTTAATTAATTTTTTAAAAATGCCTGTACCCTACGCGCTTGCGCTGGGCTTGCTGCTGAATGTGCTGCATACTCCATTGCCTCATTTACTAAATGAGCCTTTGAATTATATCAGTCAATCGATGGTTGCCGTTGCTCTGCTTACTTTGGGGGCACAAATTGTGCAATATCCCTTCCGTTTGCGCCGTGCAGCCGTGTATATCAGTATGGTACTGCGCCTGATCGCAGGTCCCATAGTCGGTTTTCTGATTGTATCGCTGCTTGGTCTTAAAGGAATTCCGGCTCAGGCACTGCTCATTGCATCCGGTATGCCTACTGGCGTTAACACAAGTATTCTGGCGGAAGAATATAAAAATGAACCTGATTTTGCCGCACAAACGGTATTGCTTTCCACGATTGTGAATGTCATAACGATGACGCTGTTGATTTCCGCATCCAAGTACCTTGTATGACGGGCATTACCATTCCACAGTTTAAACGCCTTTTCGAACGAGGGCGTTTCTTTTTTGCTAAATACAGAACATTTGTTCTATTATTCTTCTTTTTCTTATGGCGGATGTGCGTTTTATGGAGATATGAGGCAACAAGAGACGGTTTTTCTATTTTGAATTTTTCATATAGTGAAATAGTTATTACAGAAATCTGCAACCGTCTCTTTCTACATTGGTAAGACATTTTCTTTTAAAAAACGATTTTTAGCGTTTGAGGTGAGCATGCGGCGCTTTATCCGATACGAGATTCAAAACGATATTGTGCTCCAGAAGCGCCTTCAGTCCGCAAAGGACAATTGTAAAGCCCTCCGTTGACACTATGGCTTGCTTTACGATGTCATCACCATCTCCCTTAAATCCGGTGTTGGTAATCGTAACGAGCGTTTCATTCTCCGCCCGGGAAGTAAATATCCATTCAACTGTAGTGCCAAATTCGATGAGGATTCGCTTGTTTTCCTCCACTTCCTTTACCTCCACGTTTGCGGAAACACCGTACATCTCCCAATCCCATCGAACACGTTCTCCTGTTTTTAAGCTTCCGCTACTTTTGGTGAACCAGAATTTTGTGGTGACTGCAGGGTCGATAAAAGCCTCGAACACCTCTTTTACCGGTTTTCTAATTAACATTTCCGCTCTTGCGGCCGGTTGATGACTTAAGGTTAACTTCATAATTTCATCCTTCCTGTTTGCCTGATGGCTAGCTAGCTTGATACTTTCTTATTTTACCTCGTTCAAAGGCTGTACATGCTCCAAAATGTTTACCGTCCGAAGCCTGCAATAATGGTTGAACAGCAAAAAGCCAGCTCACTCATACAGAGTGGCCGGCTTCATTGCAAGCTTTAAACAGTTGCAGGAATCGCAAGGCTTATTGCTAAAAAATTAGCCTTGTGTGCCTCTAATATGTCTAACTAGATTTACGGTTCAATTCCCCACTGTTTGCTGCCAGATAAATAAGCGGTTATTTTGCTTGAATCCTTCATGCTGCTTGATGCACTGTCAAAGGAATAATCATCAAGTTGCGAGTAGTTGGTCCAATCCACCTTGGATATCCGGGTTTGCAACTCGACACTTTGACCAGGCTCTAAATACCCTGCTGTAGATTTAAAGCCGATTTCCGCGTAAGTATCCGCTCCCGCTTTTGGATTGGACAATTTTTTAAAGCTGGCGAATACATTGGATGCACCATAGTTAGACCAATCCGTGAAGAAATTCAGGTCTTTCTCCCCGTTTATGGTAAAGTAATAGCGCAGCGTCACATCCGCTAATGAAACGCGAGAAGTGCCTGTGTTAAAGATTTTAATTCTAGGATTAATTGTATTGGTTGTATCCATCAAACTGCCGTTGTATGCCTGTACCTTCAGAACGCCCTGCTCTGTTCCAGGCTCAGTCCCTGGGTCCTTTCCTGGATCGGTTCCCGGATCAGTACCTGGGTCTTTTCCTGGATCAGTTCCTGGATCCTTCCCTGGATCGGTTCCAGGATCCGTTCCCGGGTCACTAGGTGTTTTGTCCTTCACTGTAACGACAAATTGAGCATCGCCACCTATATTGAAATGGAACGTCAATGATGTGTTTCCTTTTGGAAGTGTGGACAAATACTTACTGGTAAGGGTTACCTTTTCACCGTCAAGTTTATAATCCTCATCTTTCTTTAATACCGTGCTGCCCTGCTGGATTTCATCCAGCGTATTGCCGTTCAGTGTAAGTTTGACAGAAATATCATCATAGCTGTCGTCCGGCCCATAAGTTGCAGCCGTAGGGGTAATCGTGGACTGAGCCGGAGCCTCTTCGCCGCTCAAGCGGTCCGCCACGAGAATTCCTCGTCCATTGGTTCCCAGATACGCACGTCCGTAGACCCGAGGGTCGCCGATAATCGTCGTCACCCGTGCATACTGGTGTTCGTCATCGTTAATACGTACCCAGTTCGCGCCGCTATCATCTGAACGGTAAAATCCACGTACACCATCGATTTTGCCGACGATGAATACGGCCGCATTTGTGCGGTTCGGAGCTGCTTTGCCGAAGCCGACAAAGTCTGCTTGCTCGACATTATCCAGCTTGGTGAAGGTAGCGCCGGAATCCTTGGAATGCCACAGGCCGTATGCCCCTCCATCCTCGGAGCCTCCAGCTAACCACACCTCTCCTTCCACACCGCGGACAGCACCGATATCCGCATTGCCTTGATTTGGCAATCCAGTTGCCGCAGATGCCTTGAAGGTAGCCCCTCCATCGGTGCTCGTATATACTTTTCCAGCCGCAAATGCGTAGTATTTGTTCGGGTTCACCCTGTCAGACACAATCTTGGCATTTGCCGGAACACCTGTGCTCGCTGTCCACGAATTACCGGATGTCTTGGAGTAAAATACCCCTTTATCCGATGTGCTCCACAGTAAGCCATTGCCATCAGCAGCTACAGCAATGCTGCCTCCTCCCGCAGTGCCAGAAGGCTCGCTGTTGGCTTTATACCAGTTCGCTCCGCCATCATGGGAGAATCCGATGGATTTGGCATTTGGATCTTTTTTGTAATCCGCCTTGCCAACCCGTGCCATAAAGCCAGGATTTGACTCTGAATAATCTATGCTTTCACTGCTTGTAAAGGTTGGAGTATCCAGCATTTTAGCCGGGGCCTTGAACAAGTCGTCATGTCTAAAGCCGGAGACATCACCGACTCCGCTCACCAAAGGTGCACCGCTTGGAGGACTCACCAAATCCAGAATGGCCGTTTCCTCTATACCCTGGGCTGCTACCGAAATGTCTATCTTCCCGCCTTTATCCCAGTTGGTCAGATTTTTGGAGCCATAAATTGTAGCCCCCGTACCATACATCATACGGTCTGAATTGAATGGGTCAATCTCCAGATCCCCAATCATCCAGCCAAGCTTCGGAGATACCTCAGGCGGAGCAGGAATCGTATTAAAGGTCAGCCAAGGCGCGGCCGTGATATCCTGATTATATCTCAACTTACGATTTGGATAATATTCGAATTCCCAAATAGGGCTCCAGGTTGCCCCACTGTCTGTGCTGCGATAAATAAGTGCATCAGGCCACCAGGAATTCAGCGTAGACACCATCAGAGTACCCGGCTTCTGCGCATCTACTGCCAAGCCGCCATATCCAAAATAATTGTCCGAACTGCTACTGGCGACAGGACTTATGTTAGTCCATTGACCGCTGGCCGCATTCAATTTCCACACTTCACCTTTTGTCCCGTCGTATGGACCTGCTCCATCGCTATACGTGATGTACAAATTTCCGTCCGAGGACAATACGCCATGGTGCGGCAAATAACCCGTTGGTTGTCCCGCCACAGCAGACCAGGTCTTCCCGCCGTCCGTACTGCGGTACACACTTTCCTTCTTATCGGCTACACCCACATAAATCGTCTGAGTCGCTTTATCGGAAGAGCCTGTTTTCTTATCAAATGTAATCCAGGCTAAGCCTATGTTATCACTTGTATACTCATTTGAAGGGTCTTGCACAAAGTCGCCGGGATTCGGGAAGCTGGCCACCTTGCTCCAGGTCTCCCCGTAATCATCACTTCTCCACAAACCATTGCCGCTGCGTGCCCCGAAGAACAAAATATTGTTCTTATTCGGGTCAATCGTCAGTCGTTCACCCATCGAACGTCCCGGCATGTTCCCCCCGACCTTAAAAGGAAGCTTGGTTGTCTTCCACGTATTGCCCCGGTCGGTCGAACGCATAATTTGCCCATTTTCCTTGTCCCAGGAATTGGTATACGTACCTGTAGCAATATATACCCGATTGGGATCGACGGGGTCGGTGGCCAGCGCATCTACCCCATTTTTGTTCCAGTCATCCCAGCCGACGGAATCCGTTAACGGAATCCAGCTCTCTTTGGCAGCATCCCAGCGGTAAGCTCCTCCGATATCCGTACGGGCATATATCAGATCCTTTTCCTTTTCATTAAAAATAATACCGGGCACAAACCCGCCGCCTCCGCCTGTAACTACACTCTTCCAGCTGTACTCATCACTTGGTGGTGCCGCATGCACCTGTGCTGCCATCCCCGGCCAGGAAGCTCCTGCGATCATAAGCGCCAGACATGCAACTCCTAATTTGCTTTTTGCCTTTTTCAATGAATGCCATCCTCTCTTTTCGTTTGAACATAACGTCATACCTGCTGTCAAAAATTAGCCAATTCGATCCTCCGTTTCAACTCGTTTCAGCCCACAACTCAAACTGACTTCTTCCGTCTCCACCTCCAATCATGCGATGAAATATAAAAAGAAGTCACCAATTAAGCCTTTCCTTTCCAAATAAGGGCTTACATTGTGCGTCTCATTCAATACATTCGTCATTTTTCTCCTATTTCCTTGTGTAAAAATTCAAGAATATGTAATATTACCTATATAATTTATGTACTTTTACTCCTGCTAAAACGCTCCATTTACCGCTTATTCCATCTTCTTTTTTCTATTTATAATTTTTCATATATTGAAATAATTATTTTAATTTCTTGTTTCCGTACATGTCAAAATTCCTCGATAAATGCCAAAAAACCGCGTTATGCGCGGTTTTAGCAATTTTCTGCCGCAGCTGATGCCCCGGTAGAATTCAATTAATTCCATATTATTACATGCATCCAAATGCCAATGCTAAAAAATGTTGCCCGCAAAGAGCACGCTCATCGAAATCAAAATGAAGATGGTGATGGGCATAATGAGTTGTAAATGCAGCCCTCCCTTGTTCTCAACCGTTTCGAGTCGCCGTTTGTAATCCAGTGCCCATTTGGCACCCAATCAGGATGATCTATGGTTTAATCGAAGAACTCAATTGACATCGCACAAAAGAGCCGATAGGCAACGCCTCGGCTCTTTTGTGCTACCATCTCTTATTATGAATTTTTCATGTATTGAAAAACTGACTTATATTCCCTCGTACGGGATGTGTCTGTTCCCTGTAATCCCCATTCGTATAACGATCAATCACCTTGCGCCAAAAGGATTGTGCCGGTCTATTTGTGCTCATCTGTGTCACCTTCCAACGCCCGGCAAAACGTCCAAACAGCTCATGAGCTGCCCAGGTTCCGACGCCGTTATGCCGATAAGGGCGAAGCACAAAAAACTCGGCCATATAGTAGTCAGCCTCCCGATTGCTGGACATTCGATCAACCAGCGCGAAGCCCACAGGAATATTCTGTCTCCATATTAAAAAAGGCAACTTCTGTTCGCCACTCGTCCAGTATTGATACAAATCCGGGTAAGCCGGGAATGTACCTTTCTCAGTAACATCAATTCGAAGATAGGCTGTAAAATCATACAAATAAAATTGCATGAGCTGCACAACAATGTCCTTCTGCGACTCTGGTACACTTTTGATGGACAGCTTAAGTTCCGATTTGATATTATACCCCATACTTTCACCCCTCTTGGCGGTTCCGTGCGTTCTTTACTTGGATTACATCCCATCCAGTCCTGTTCAAAATATGTTAAAATACATATATATTATGACCGGACGAGGTGGAACCCAATGAATATACAAAAGATCATCGACCGGCGCAAACTGGATGAAAAAATGCCGGATCTACCATGGTACGTACAGCAATTTATGGATTATAAGCTTCCCGACCTATCTCCCTCTACCCTGCTGGAATATGTACGGGATTATGAAGTTTTTTTTTCATGGCTTCGCTCGGAAGGCTTGTCTGTTGGAGAAACGAACGCCCAAGTTACGCTGGAAGAATTGGAGACACTTCATATGGACAGCATTACAGGTTTTCGTTTGTTCCTGTCCACTAAGCGTGAAGGCTCCAACTCCCGCATTACGATTTCACGCAAGCTTTCGTCTCTCCGTTCCCTCTTTCATTATTTAAGTCAGATCGCTGAGGATGAAAATTTTTATCCGTTGCTCAAACGCAACATTATGGCCAAGGTGGAAATCAAGCGCATACATAAACCCAAGGATACAGCCGCCAAGCTCAAGGGAAAAATATTGGAAGAGGAAGAGTTGCTTGAATTTATCGGCTATATTTACGAAGGCTATGGACATGATTTGGCCGACAACAAGCAGGCGCTTTACTCCTATGAGCTAAATAAGGAGCGGGATGCCTGTATTGCCAGTCTCATTCTGAACTCGGGTCTGCGCGTGTCCGAGATCGTCAACCTGAACATGGACGATCTGGATCTAAACAATAAATTACTATACGTGTACCGCAAAGGAAATAACGATGAAACGTTTAAAACACCGGTGTATTTCCGCGAGCAGTCCAAGGATGATCTTGTACTCTATTTGTCACTAAGACATACCCGTTACCGTGCTCCAAAAAAAGAAAAAGCTCTCTTTGTAGCACGACCCAACGGCAGCACGGAGGGCAAACGAATGACCAAAAGAGCGATTCAGGCGATGATCATCAAGTACGCCAAACGGTTCGGCAAGCCTTACCTGACCGTTCACAAGCTCCGCCATTCGTTTGCCACCGACTATTATTTGCAAAATGATATCTATAAAACGAAGGAACAGCTTGGGCACGCTTCGACAGAAACAACTGAAGTCTATGCCCACCTAACCGACAAAACCATGTCCCAAGCGATTGAACGGCGGCTGGAGCCCCAAGCTGAATCTTCCGATTGATATCTCAGTTTCGTTCATCCGGTACATCATCACTTTGCTGCTGAATCTGACCAATTAGCCAGCGACCTGCCTGGTCGTTGGCATCGGCAGCAAATATTTGTATCGTTTTGTCCGAATAATGACCTTGAGCCCATTCCATTTGGTGTTTCCAAACCGCTATTCCCTGTACATTTGACAGCGTAGCGACAAGATGGGCATCTGTTGATTCACGTATCATGACGAGCTTGGGGTAATGCTCCTGTTTAAAGCCTTCAAGCAATACACAGTCATAGGCCTGAAAATGCCGAATCAGTCCGCTGATAGGTCGACTCTGCTCTTCTAAAATGGCTGTTCTTCCAGCAGAAACAATAGCCACGCCTTCGGCGCCCGCTTGCCGATGCTTGTATGTATCTGTCCCCTCATGATCCATCTCAAACTCATGCCCATCATGCTTGACCACTGCCACACGTAACCCGGACTCCCGCAAATAACGAATCAACCCTCCGAGGAAGGTCGTTTTCCCCGTATTTTTGTAGCCGACGATCTGACACACATACGGCTGCTTCGTATTCACGTTATCTGCCCGCCTTGGAGTACCAGTACACGCACCTCTTCTCCAGCACGCAAGCCTTCTGTTGTTGGAGGAACCACGATCAGACAGTCACTGTCCTTTATCGTCACCATAACACTGGATTCATCCGCTCGCGCAGGAATGGCATACACTTGACCGTCGCGTATTTCAAAAGAGCTGCGTACAAAACGGGTAAAATTGTTCACTTTCGTATAATCTGCGCCCAGCCGTACCGTCAAGGTTGGCAAATACGGTTGCTCCGAAGACAACATCATTTGAATGGTAGGCCGCACAAACAGCTCGCAGCCTACAAAGCATGCACCGGGATTGCCCGAAAGCGCAAATAACAGCTTACCGTCGATTACCGCGGCTGTTGTCACACTGCCCGGACGCATCGTGACCTTGTTGAACAGCATATCTACGTCCTCCTGACGTACCAGGTCACCCATAATATCATAATCCCCTACCGATACGCCACCGCTCGTAACAACGATATCATAGCCTGCGATTGCTTCACGTACAGAAGCACGGGCCAGATCAAGGTCATCATGAATGGCTTGCAGGATGAAGGGTTCTCCTCCTGCCTCCCTGATTTGAGACGCCAGCATATATGTATTACTGTTTCGAATTTTTCCCGGTTGTAACGGTTCATCCACCGCAAGCAATTCCGAGCCTGTAGAAAAAACAGCCACCCGTGGCTTCCTGTAGACAGGCACCCGATGAACACCAAAGGTAGCCAAAACCGAAATGTGTCCCGGCCCCAGACAAGTCCCTTTACTGAGCAGGAGCTGACCTTCCTGAATCTCATGACCAATCTGCGTTACATTTTTGCCGATCTCCACACGCTTCTTCAAGCCGACGTAGGTCTGTCCATCTTCCTCGCGCAGCTGTGTTGCCTCCAGCATGACAACGGTGTCGGCTCCTTCTGGTAATTGTGCCCCCGTCATAATGCGGGCCGCCAATCCCGTCTCTACCCGCTTGTCCGATACGGAACCGCATGGAATCTCGTCCACGACGCGCAGCCAAATCTCCTGACCAGACGAGCAGGCTTCGGTGTCTGAGCCCAGAATTGCATAACCGTCCATACCAGAGCGACGAAAACGAGGATACGGATGTGGTGCAGTCAAGTCCATCGCTAAATATCGTCCATGTGCCTGCTCCAGCCCTACTTCCTCCCGTTCTCCCTGTTTGACATGACCAGCGATTCTGCTTTGTGCCTCATCCACCTGAATCGCTTTACGCTGGAATTTTCCCGAGTTTAATGATGACTGTTTCATAATGTCACTCCGTTCTTCTAAAGTTTCTCCTTCTGTTATAACTCTAAAACCGATTTCTGGCAAATCTGCTTCCTGATATAAAATAAAAAAACAGCCCGGAGTCTTCTTCCCGAGCTGCTTGGGCTGCATGACCATCATCGTCGACTTCGTCGACTGATCTTGCCTGAGCCACTACGTGTTTTAGGCTTGCTGTAAGATTTGCGCGGCGAGCCAAATATGCTGGAACCGCTGCTACCCTGATCACGTGAAATCGAGCCTCTGCTTGGTGAACTGCTGCTGGAGCCTCTGTCAAACAAGCTTCCGCCTGATCCAACCGTGGAGTCTGATCCCTTCCCACGACGAGTTACTGAACCTTTCCGCTCCACTGTAATAGGAGGAATGGCTTTCTTTTCCTGCACCGTAGGAGCACGATATTGTCCCTGAGAAGGCCGGTATACATCTCTGCTTGAGTAGCCCCGGTAAGAACCTGAGCCACGCAACGAATCAAAGAGAGCATCCAGCACAGTTGCAGTTAAGTATCCCTTGAGAAAGCTGGAACTGTAATTTTGTTCAACATACTTTTTACTGTCGACTTCAATTAGCGTATCTTCCTTCTTGGCGGGGTCTTGCTGCAAATGGTACCATTCATCGCTATATACCAGAAACATCCGCTCATTGCTCTGCGGCGACATTTGCTCCGGTGTTCGCTGCTCTTTCAATTCCTCCGCTACTTCCGGAACCGTTTTGCCAGCGGCCCGGTACACATAAGAGGTCGAGTTTCCGCTACCACTTACTGATTCCAGCGGGTACGTATCTTTTACATTTGGCGCACCGCAGCCGCTTAACACGGATACGAACAGGCTCAGCGCCACAATGACCTTTAATGCATACTGCCAGGTGCGTTTGCTCATGTGTAACCCTCTCCTAGCTTGCCCGAATAACCTTGACGTCTCCGGTAATCACTTCTTCACCTTCATAAAGCATAAAGCGACCGTCCTGCCACTCTACCCGCAACAGATGATAGTCATCCGACTGGTATTGCCAAACATGCTGTTCTCCACCCTGTCGGAAAGGCGCACGTCCCATAACCGTAACATGCCCAAAATATTGCTCCTCCAAATGATACGTCGTATCATCCAATTCCAAAATAGTCGGCACTTCCTCCGGGTTGTCCAACCTGCCATCGATAGCCTGATATAGTCCAAATTGAAGTGTTTCCCGTTCCTCAATATGAAGGTAGCTGACTTGATTACCATCCTGAAGCGTCAAAACAACGGCATTCCGGGCACGATTATGTACCCGGCCTACCACTTCATAGGTGACAAGCGACACTTCACAGATATCACCCGGATTTAAGTGAAGCATACTCTTCTCCGCTTTTGGAGGCTCAGGCTTGGCAAACAGATTTGAAATTCGTTTCCACACACCCATGATAACTTCTCCTGCCTTTCTTAGCCTAGAAGCACGCTGTAATAATCAAGGCGCCAACCAGATGCAACGTCCCTGAAAACAGACCAAAACCAATTTTGCCTTCCTGTGTACCTTTATCCAGATCAAACTGCGCCCAGTACCGCAACAGTAAACGTACAATAATTTCCAAAATAAACAGAATGACAAAGGCAATGACCGAGTACACAAGCGCCTCTAGCAAATTGTTAGCTGTAGCAATGGAACCTGACAAAATGTACCCCTGTGCAATCAGCTTCATAATCATTCGTACCGTTACGGCCATATTACCGGCTTTCACTTCGGCAAAATCCTTATACTTCGTAAATAAAGAGTCGACATACATCAATACGAACAGCAAAACTGCACCCGCGCCAGTCCATACCAGCATCGCCTTCATCGTTTCTAAAAAATGCATTTCATCCCATCCTCCACATCTTCTTGACCTTCTTTTATGTTGGTTTACGCCTCCAGGCAGGGAAAAGCGAAGGAGAAAACGTTTCTCCTTCGCTTCCTAACGATTACGCTGATGGCAATGCTTACCTTCTTATTTATTTTCGTATTGCTTCAACAAAGCAGCAAGCTCGTCATCCACGGCGCTTTTCTTATCGAGCTCCTTAAACTCCTCATCCAGCGATTTTTCCTTGGAGGACATTTCGTTGCTCGCTTCAGCACGTGCTTCTGCTTGCAGCATTTTTTCTTCCATACGCTTCAATCCGGCAGTTGCCGTATCTGAGCTAAAACCGTTCATTGCTTTGTTAATTTCAGTTTGCGCTTTAGCTGCGTTATAACGGGCAACCAGTGTCTCACGCTTGTTCTTCATTTCTGTCAGCTGTCTGCGCATTTCATCCAGCTTGCCACGCAGGTTATCGGCCGCGGCTTTGTTCTGCTCATAACCAGCCTTGAACTCGTTCATTTTTTGCTCGGCAGATTTCTTTTCTTCCAATGCGCGACGGGCCAGATCCACATTTTGTGCTTTCGCCGCGGTATGAGCCTGCTCTTCGCGTTTTTTCACCAAGGCGGCTTGCTCTTCATATTGCTGCTTGAATCTCTTCTCAATAGCAATTTGAGCGGCTACCGCTTTCTCCGCATCTTCCAGATCCTCTTGCATATCACGAATGTATTGATCCGTCATTTTGACTGGATCTTCTGCTTTGTCGATAATCGCGTTAATGTTGGACATCGTAAGATCTCTTAATCGTTTGAAAATAGACATGTGAAGTTCCTCCTAGAGTTGAATGCTTAAATTTTAAGCTCTGTACACATGTTTACGCAAGTTTTGCATGAGGGTTTCAAAAAAATCTAAAAGCCGCGCAGGTAAGGCTCGGGAATATCCGCTTGTACTTTCAACGCCCGCGATGCATGCAGCGCCCAATAGGGATCACGCAACATGGCACGACCTATCGCTACCAAATCCGCCTCTTTCTGCCGAATAACCCGGCTGGCATCCTCATAATCATCCAGTAAGCCGACAGCAATTACGGGCACATTCAGCTTTTCCCGGATGTGATGGGCCAAATCCACCTGATAGCCAGCACGCGCAGACGGGCCTCCGCCCGAACCAATCGGCCCCTCGCCACCGGAAGAAATATGAAAAATATCCACACCTGCATCGCGATAGCGTTCCCCTATGCCTGATATGTATTCCACATCATAACCGTCCTCGACATATTCTTTGGCAGATATCCGCATGATCACAGGCATTTCAGCAGGAACAGCCTCTTTAACAGCACGTACAACCTCAACACCAAACAGAGACAAATCCTGTCCATACTCATCTTCTCTGGTATTGGTTATAGGGGAATGAAATTGATGGATCAGATAACCATGAGCGCCATGAATCTCAACCGTGTCAAAACCGGCCTCCACTGCGCGACGTGCACCTTCTTTGTAAGCTTGAACCAGTTCCCTGGCTTCAGCTGTTGTCAAGGCGTGCGGTACTTTAAAGCGCTCACTAAAGGGAATCGAGGACGGAGCCACAGGCTGTTCAGCATCTTCAGCCTTACGACCAGCATGGCCTAATTGAATTCCAATTTTGGCACCGTATTTGTGAGCTTCCTCCACAATTTTACGATATGCAGGAATATGGTCGTCACTCCAAATGCCCAAATCACGATCCGTAATGCGTCCATCCGGGTGAACCGCTGTCATTTCCACAATAATGAGTCCAGTGCCGCCTACCGCCCGGCTAACGTAATGGACATGATGCCAATCCGTTGGCTTCCCGTCCTTGGCCTCTACGCTGTATTGGCACATCGGGGGCATAACAATCCGATTTTTTAAAGCCAGCCCCTTTAATTGATAAGAAGTAAACAAGTCGGTCACTTTTATCCATCCTTCCTTCAATTCCATGTCTGTACAATTATGAATTGCATCTCCATTATACACCAGTTGTCACGGTATACCGAATCCGTTATCGGGCTAAAACCTGCTAAAATGCCGTTGTATTCGGTCAGGTTAAGAAAATATGTACGTTTAGCTTCGTCATCTTCACTCATATCCATCATCGTATGCTATCATCCCATTGCATATGAGTCTAACTCGATTTAGCGGCATAATTTTAATAGGGCATGTGCATAATAGCTGAGAGCACCACTAGGTACCACGTACCACTGGACGGAAAGGGGGATTACATATGCCGTACAGAGGAGTGTTACCAAGTATGGCACTGTTACTAGCATTT
This sequence comes from Paenibacillus peoriae KCTC 3763, assembly GCF_000236805.1. Classification (GTDB taxonomy): domain Bacteria; phylum Bacillota; class Bacilli; order Paenibacillales; family Paenibacillaceae; genus Paenibacillus; species Paenibacillus peoriae. Next base: position 145,305 of record NZ_AGFX01000031.1, read on the forward strand.
TCGAGTTTTCCTGTTCACGCGGATGTGCCTCCCAGCATCGGAGCGTCCCATCCCAAGGAAGCGGTTGTTACTTCTTCTGTACATCAAAGTACAGACCGGACTGCTCCTACCTTAGGCATGCTGCGAAAAAAACATGCCGACATTTTTAAAATGTGCGGCCCGCATACCCGCCAAATTGCCTTAACTTTTGATGATGTACCCGATTCCAGGTATACACCAAAGGTTTTGGATGTTTTGCAAGCGAACGGCATCAAGGCCACCTTTTTTATCGTAGGTCACCGCGCGGAGAAGCATCCGGGTATCATCCGCCGTATTATCCGTGAAGGTCATGCTATAGGGAACCATTCTTATACCCATCCGGATTTCAGGAAGGCTACACCAGAACGCTTTCGCAATCAGATTACGAAAACAGAACGTATTTTACAAGCCAGCGCCGGTTTTCGTCCCAAGCTGATTCGTCCACCTTATGGCGAAATCACGGAGCCTCAAATCCAGTGGGCACGTCGCCATGGCTACATGATTGTCAATTGGAATGTAGACTCCCTCGACTGGAAGGGACTAAGTAAAACTCAAATCCAGCGCAATGTGGTCCCTGCTACCGGACCCGGCTCCATTATTTTAATGCACGCAGGTGGAGGTCAAAGCTCCAACCTGCAAGGCACAGTCCAGGCCCTTCCGGGTCTAATTCAATCCCTGAAGGCCAAGGGCTACAAATTCGTTACAGTTCCCCGGCTGCTCCACACATCGGAACGGAAATAAAGGGGTTGTTTAAGGAGCGAGCACCGAACTAGATCAACCAAAAAAGCTGTCCTGCCAGCAGATGCATTCTGCTCGTCAAGACAGCTTTTTATATGTGTGGACCTGTTTTAAACCTGATCCCATTTACAATCTATGCATTAAGTTTACATAATATATATTATGTTTATTCACTCTAGTTCTAGGCAATGTTATTTATCAATAACGTATAATTTCACATTTTGAAAGCCAAAGTCGTTCACAAATAATTTGCTGCCAGGAATAAAGATATCAATTCGCTTGCCTGTAATGGCACTACCCTGATCGCGGGCGACGGCCACAAAAGAATGGTCTGGCAGGCCGGGGTGGGAATACCCTGTAACCAGCACCTTCGTTCCCATCGGAATTACGTTCGGGTCTACCGCAATCGTACCTAGCTTAAGCGGATTGCCGTAGTAGTCTACCGCGCCCCACTTGCCATTTTCATCAGCTGCGGCAGAATACGCTGTAGCTTTAACATCAACTACTTTACTGTAATTGAATGTTTTGCCCCATGCTTCAATCGTTGGACCCCCATTTGCCGGTCCTGTCTCCTTAAGAAGCTGTGGCTTCGAATCCGAAGCAGCCTTCACACTTGTTTCGCCAGGCACCTTAATTTGCAGACCTGCGTATATGTTGCTCGGGGCAATATTCGGGTTTGCCTTCGTCAGCTCGTCTACCGATACTCCATAACGTTGAGCAAGCAAGAAGAAGGTATCGCCTTCTTTGGCAGTATGTAGCGAAGCGGCATTCGCTACTCCGGCTGTTTGTGCCAGTCCTGCAATAGCTGCGGCAAGCACCGCAAATTTCATGGTTTGTCCAATACGTTTCAGATGTTTCAAAAGATATGTACCTCCTCTGTTATGCCTGCGAAGTTAGCTGTCGGATTCGGACTCAGGAGAAGCCCTATGCTTTTTGCAATTCACCCCTAGGCAGCTTCCAATCCTATCCGCCTTATGACGAATCGGAATGACTGCCGTTGTTACGTCCCCCGCACTTCCCATAGTTTTGGTCCAAACATTTGGCATAAATCATGGGCCTTATGCTGTCCCGGCAAGTTTTGGCTTACTGCATAATATCACAATTTTGTAACCTTATCTGCATGAAAATGTTGGTAACCTCGAATATCATACTATATTCATTACAATTTTGTCATCATGAAATCGGTATCTGTTACGAAAATATGGGGAAATAGTGACAAAAAAAGAAAAATCCCTCCTGTCAGACATAGGACTGTAGTCAAGACCCTATTGACTGTGGAGGGCTTACTTTAAATTTATAGAAACAATTCGTTACAATACTTTGGCAAGAAAATCTCGGGTGCGTTCATGGCTTGGCGTACCAAAAACCTGTTCCGGTGTCCCTTGCTCCACGATTTGGCCCTTATCCATAAAGATGATCCGATCCCCTACCTCACGTGCAAAACCCATTTCATGCGTGACGATCACCATCGTCATGCCACCCTCAGCGAGCTTCTTCATTACATCGAGAACCTCCCCAACCATTTCAGGGTCCAAAGCAGAAGTCGGCTCATCGAACAGCATCACGTGCGGCTGCATTGCCAAAGCGCGTACAATCGCAATCCGTTGCTTCTGACCGCCTGATAACTGGTTCGGGTAGGTATTCTTTTTATCCTCAAGCCCAACGGTGCGCAGGAGCTCCAACGCAATTTTTTCGGCTTCTTTGCCTGACTGTCCTTTAACCTGGGTTGGTGCGAGTGTCAGGTTTTGCAGCACTGTTTTATGCGGGAAAAGATTAAAATGCTGAAACACCATGCCCATTTTCTCCCGAGTCGCATTAATGTTATGACCACGGGCCGTTATCGGCTCGCCTTCAAACAAAATCTCCCCATCTGTCGGCTGCTCCAGCAGATTGATGCAACGCAAAAACGTACTTTTCCCCGAACCACTGGGACCGATGATAACGACAACTTCCCCTTTGGCGATATCTATATCAATACCCTTTAAAATTTCATTCTTGCCGAACGATTTACGCAGTTGTTTAACGGTGATCACTGGCTCTCAACTTCCTTTCCCATAAACCCTGCAGCTTGGACAAGCTGAATGTCATTACAAAATAAATAGCAGCCGCGATTAAGAACGGGCTTAATCCTTCGTAGGTAATGTTCTTAATGACCTGGGCCTGATACATAATATCCACCATCCCAATGGTAGAAATAATGGACGATTCTTTAATAATCGTAATAAATTCATTACCGATCGCAGGCAAAATAGACTTAAAGGCTTGCGGTAAAATAACATGACGCATAGCTTTGCCCCGTCCCATACCCAGCGATCGGGCTGCTTCCATCTGACCACGGTCGACTGCTTGGATACCTGCACGGAAAATTTCAGCCAAGTATGCCGAGCTATTCAGTGACAACGTAATTATACCGGACTGGAGTGGCGTAAAATTGACACCCAGCGTCAGAGCAACCCCATAGTGGATGATCATGAGCTGCACCAGCATAGGTGTGCCACGTAGTACCTCGACGTAAGTCGTCCCCAACCACTCAATAATACGTACACCACTCATCCGCAGCAACGATATAATCAAACCAATGATAAATCCGAACAGTACCCCGAGCGCAGACAGCAACAGTGTGTAGCCAATTCCTGTAGCGTATAAGCTGCGGTATTTCCAAAAAATATCCACAATATTATTGGAAGAAGCCTGACGATCGGCAGACAGGGCACTCGCTTCTGTCGAAAACTTCTCAATGGAGCCATCTGCTTTCAGGCGAGCGAGCGTTTTGTTTACAGAGGCTAGCAGCTCTGTATTCCCCTTGCGAATACCTACGGCTGTCTCTGCCCCCTCATCCTCAGGCACCGCCTTGGCGAGCGTTACAGTGCCGTCCAGTGTGTATCCTTTAGCAACTGTATCTTCAATCACGACAGCGTTGACACGCTGAGTTCGAAGCTGAAGCACCAGGTCGGATATTTTATCCAGCGAGGTTACAGTGGCATTAGGCACTTTTTGTGCGATTTCTTCCTGGATCGTGCCTTTTTGCGCGCCGAGCTTTTCGCCTTTCAGCGTAGCCATCGTCGGATATTTGTCCTTATCCTCGGGTCGTACCATAATGACCTGTTTGGAGTGGTAGTATACATCGGAAAAATCAATGCTCTTTCTACGTTCATCCGTCGGTGTCATACCGGAAAGCACCAGGTCTACGCGCCCACTTTGCAGGGCAGGCAGCAAGGAGTCAAAGCTCATGTCCTCGGGGACCATCTCCGCACCCAGATCCTTGGCGATTTCCTTGGCGATTTCAACATCGAACCCAACAATGGTATCCTTACCGTTAATGACTTTATGAAACTCATACGGCGGAAAGTCGGCACTCATGCCCACTACAAGTTTTTTCTGCGGCTTTGCTTCCGTTCCGTATGCGGTGAGCATGGGAAGGCCAGCCAACAGCAAGATAACCGCCGTCAGAATCAGGGCGGTAAAACGATATAGCTTTTTCAATCTTTTTTTCTCCCCTTAAATTCTTTATAATAAATAAGATTGTGTCATTATAAATGAATATGCATGATTATGCAATGAATGTTATAGTACAATTTCAGCATACCTGACGCAGTGCCTACATTACAGCTTATATAAAGGGGTTTTCAACATGGATTTTAAACAGAGCATTCAGCAGACCATTGAGCAGCATGCCGGGCGCTTTAAGGACATTTCGTTATATATAGGTGCGAATCCTGAGCTTGGTAATGAGGAATTTCTGGCCGCTGCCCGTTTAAAAGAAGAACTCACCTTGCACGGATTTGAGGTTCAGGCGCCTGTGCTGGGCATAGAAACAGCCTTTATTGCGACTTATAAAGCAGCCATGCCCGGACCAATTATCGCTTTTCTGGCGGAATATGATGCCCTGAAAGGTCTCGGACACGCCTGCGGACACCATTTGATCTGTATGATGAGTACCGGAGCTGCTGTCGGCCTCAAATCGGTCATCGATGAGATTGGTGGAGAAGTACGGGTATATGGTACACCTGCCGAAGAAACACGCGGTGCAAAGGTTCCGATGGCGGCTGCCGGATTATTTGATGATTGCGATATTGCGCTTATGACGCATCCCTATGACCACTACGAGAAATCAGGCAAATCACTGGCAATAGATGCTGTACAATTTGAATTTTTTGGTCAATCCGCTCACGCGGCTGCCAGTCCACATGAAGGCATTAACGCACTGGATGCAGTGATCCAAACGTTCAACGGCATCAACGCATTTCGGCAACAAGTCAAAAGTACAGTACGTATCCATGGCATCATTAATCAGGGTGGGCAGGCAGCCAACATCATTCCAGATTACGCCTCCGCCCAGTTTTACGTACGGGCCGCTACGCGCCATGAACTGAACCCGCTGACCCGCCGAGTTATTCAGATTGCCGAAGGTGCGGCTTTACAAGCCGGATGTCGTCTGGAGACCTCAAATTACGAGACTTCTTATGATGAAATGGTCACTAACCGCGTCCTCTCCGATACCTTTACTGCAAATCTGGTGCAGGCCGGCATTGCACTGGAGGACATAACGGAAGGTGAAGATCACGGCTCCATGGATATCGGAAACGTATCGCTGCATTGCCCTGCCATTCATCCGTACATTCAAGTTATTGACGAGAAACACGCCTTGCATACGCCTGAATTCCGCGATCTGGCGATGCAAGACCGGGCTATGGAAGGAATGCTCCTGGCGGCGAGAACCTTGGCATGGACTGCTTGTGATGTCATCACGAATCCTGAACTACTGGCACAGATTAAAGAAGAATTCGCTCGTTTGAAAAACGGAGCCCTTAAAGCCTAATTCTGTTTCTTTCCAGAAAAGAGCAGCCATCACAAAGAGGGACATTCCTCAGCCAGCACTGGCTAAAGGGATGCCCCTTTTTTAGTTAAATTCAATCAATCGGACTTTGTTAGCGAACGGTAAATATCCATATACGCTTCAGCTGACACATCCCAACTATACTCTCCTGCCAAAGCCGTCTGTGTAAGCCTGGACCAATGCTCAGGCTGGCGATAAAAATCAACAGCACGACGAATCGTATGCAGCATGTCATGTGCATTATAGTTCATGAAACTAAAGCCGTTTCCTTCGCCTGTGGATTCATTGTAAGCTTGCACGGTGTCGTTCAGCCCACCTGTTTCTCTCACAATGGGAATACTTCCATAACGAAGCGCCAGCAATTGGCTGATTCCGCAAGGCTCAAACCTCGACGGCATCAAATACATATCGCTTGCAGCATATATTTTTCGTGACAAAGGCTCGCTGAAGGTGAGCTGCGCTGACATTTTCAAAGGATGCCGCCCCGCCGCTTCCCGGAACCAGTGCTCAAAGGCGGGATCTCCTGTGCCCAGCACGACAAATTGAATATCATCATAATATAAAATCTCGTCAAGCACTCTGGTTACCAGATCAAGCCCCTTCATATCGACAAGCCGGGTGACCATGGCCATTAAAGGCACGTCCGGCCGAATTGGCAGCCCTAGCTCCTTTTGCAGGCCAATTTTGTTTTCCTTCTTCTTTGCCAGACTGGTACGATACTTCGTGTATATACGATTGTCCGTGGCAGGATTATAGCTTGTGGTATCAATTCCATTCACAATCCCTGACAAGTGTCCCTGCTCTCCCAGCTTACGAAGCAGACCCTCTAACCCGTATCCGTAAAACTCCGTCTGAATCTCCTCCGCATAGGTTGGACTCACAGTTGTGACATGATCCGAGTATGTAAGTCCCCCCTTCATAAAATTCAATCTGCCGTGATACTCCACACCCTCGGGGGTAAAATAACTCCCGTCCAGGTTCAGCAGTTCTGTTAAGACCTCATATGGGAAATCCCCCTGATACAGCAGGTTATGTATCGTAAACACCGTGCGAATTTCCCTGTAAAAGGGCAAACGGCGATAATCGGCATGCAGAAGCAGCGGAACCATGGCTGTATGCCAGTCATGACAATGCAGAATATCCGGGCGAAAATCCAACTCAGAAAGTATTTCCAAAACGGCGCGGTTAAAAAAGGAAAAGCGTTCGCCATCATCCATGTAGCCGTAAATACCGTCACGACCGAAGTAATATTCGTTATCTATAAAATAAACCTTGATTCCGTCCAATGTCAGTGCCTCTACTCCACAATATTGGTCACGCCAGCCCACAGGTACATGCTTTATCGTTACAGGCCGCAAAGAACTCTTATACGTATCAGGAATCCCTGCATATTTAGGCAAAATGATACGGACGTCGCACCCCGCCTGACGAAGTGCCTTCGGCAGTGCGCCAATGACGTCAGCCAGCCCACCTGTTTTGATAAATGGATGTGCTTCTGCTGCCGCAAACAAAATATTCATATGTGCTTCCTCCCTATGTGGTTAATCTGCTTTTTTAGGCCTCCGGGGTGCCTTCTTGAGTATAACAATGCTGAGGGGTGGAATGGTCACCTCCAGGCTGTAAAGCTGTCCGTGGCATGGAATTTTGACGGTTTGTATCACTCGGGAATTCAACAGTCCGCTTCCCCCAAAGTCCTTATGATCGCTGTTCAGCATCTCGATATAGTTTCCTGCCTTTTGCAGTCCAATTCGATAATTTTCTCTTGTCACGGGTTGAAAATTAATAAGCACAACCAGCGTATCTCCCAGCTTTTTCCCTTTACGCAAATACGTAATTACGCTCTGTCTACGGTCTTCCGCCTCAATCCACTGATAGCCGTCCCACGAATGATCCAGCTCCCATAATGCCTTTTCCTGAATATACAAATGATTTAGCGCTTTCGTATAGGTATGCACTGACCGGTGACTATCATAATCCAGCAAAAACCAGTCGAGCTGATCCTGATCCTTCCATTCAATAAATTGGCCAAATTCCCCGCCCATAAATAAGAGCTTTTTACCCGGTGAGGTCATTTGGTAGCCGAGAAGCGCTCGCAGCCCGGCAAATTTTTGCTCATAGGTGCCTGGCATTTTATCAAGCAGCGACTTTTTACCATGTACGACCTCATCATGCGACAACGGCAGTGTAAAATTTTCGCTGTATGCATAGGCTATGGGAAACGTCAGCAAATTATGGCGCTTCGGCCGACGGTCAAAATCCGTTTGCACATAATCAAGCGTATCGTTCATCCAGCCCATATTCCATTTATAATTAAAGCCGAGCCCCCCATCGCTTACTGGGGAAGTCACCATCGGCCAGGCACTGGACTCCTCTGCCATCATAAGCGCATATGGATAATAGCGAAATACGGTCTCATTCAGTTGTTGAAGGAAAGCGATCGCCTCCTCATTTTCGACGCCTCCTTTGGAGTTCATACGATATTGTCCATCCTGCTTTTCAAAATCGAGGCGTAACATACTCGTCACTGCATCCACACGCAGGCCGTCAATATGGTACATCTCCATCCAGAACAACGCGTTGGAGATCAAAAAGGAACGTACTTCTGGCTTGCTATAATCAAACGTCAATGTTCCCCAGCCAGGTTTTTCTGCAATTAGCGGGTCCGCGTATTCAAACAGTGGTGACCCGTCAAATCGTCTCAATCCATGAGCATCTTTCGCAAAATGAGCCGGAACCCAATCCATAAGCACTCCAATTCCCGCCTGATGACAATGATCCACCAAATACATAAAATCATGCGGCTCACCGTAACGGCTTGTCAGTGCAAAGTATCCCGTGAGCTGGTATCCCCAAGAAAGGTCATATGGATGCTCACTCAGCGGCATCAGTTCAATATGTGTATACCCCATATCGGTCACATAAGGCACAAGCAGCTCTGCCATTTCCTTGTATGTATAAAACGTACCGTCTTCTTTTTGCCTCCAAGTACCGAGATGAACCTCATATATATGAAGAGGCTTTCCATAGGGTGCTCTGCGTTTTCGGCGCCAAGCCGCATCATTCCAATGGTATCCATCTAAAGAAGCGACCACAGAAGCTGTTGCCGGTCTCACTTCAGCACGAACCGCATAAGGGTCTGCTTTCAGAAAACGTTCACCGTTTGCACCCGTAATATCGTATTTGTAAAAAGTTCCTTGGGATATCCTCGGAAAAAAACGACTCCAAAAACCGGATTTGGGAACCCTATATAAGGAATCCTGTTCCCCATTCCAGTTGTTACGATCTGTAGCAAGCCCGACATGGAGAGCATGAGGAGCCCAGACCGTAAAACGGACGCCCTGTTCTCCGTTCTCCACAGTAAGGTGGGAACCCAAAGATCGGTAGCTGAAATAAAGCGTTCCTTCATGAAACAAATAAATATCTTCCGATGATACAGCCTGTTGCGGAAGAGTTTGCTTTGTCATCACGTCACCACCCTTATATGTTTGTATCATACGAAATGTATGATTCGGAAATGCATTCGCTTTTCGGTCAAAGCTGACCTGAGTTATTACCCCATTCTAGCCACAATGAACAGAAAAATGACTACGAAAAAAATAAACCTTAGGTTTTGGGGTATCTTATACACCTGATGGTTTCAAGGGTACCCCATACCGTTTATGTATGTACTACAACAGACGACTAAACCGGGAGGGAAACGAAATGTTTAATAAAGAATGCATTGCCATGCTGCTGGCAGGCGGAGAGGGACGCCGTCTTGCTCCCCTTACTTCAACGATTGCAAAGCCCGCCGTACCTTTTGGCGGTCATTACCGAATTATCGATTTTCCTCTCAGCAATTGCGTAAATTCGGACATTGACACTGTGGGCGTACTGACGCAATATGAGGCGGAATCCCTACATGAGCATATTGGAGATGGGACACCTTGGGGATTGACCAAAACAAACGACAAAGGAATTACGCTGCTTCCATCATATAATACAGGTAATGCTGAATATTTGGGAACGGCAGACGCTATTCATAAAAATATCGAGTATGTAGACAGCCAAAATCCGGAGCATGTACTTATTTTATCCGGTGACCATATTTACTATATGAATTATCGTGAAATGCTGGACTACCACAAGGGCAAAGGTGCCGCGGCTACGATTTCTGTTATGGAGGTTCCTTGGGATGAAGCACATCGCTTTGGTGTTATGAGTGCTGATACAGATTTGCGCATTACGGAATTTGCCGAGAAGCCGGAAAAACCGGAAAGTAATTTGGCCTCTATGGGAATTTATCTTTTCAAATGGGATTACTTGAAAAGTTATCTACTGGAGGATGCACTGGATGATCAATCCAGTCATGATTTTGGTAAAGACATCATTCCCAAAATGCTGGCGGATCAAGAATCCTTGTACGTTTATGAATTTCAGGGCTATTGGAAGGACGTGGGTACCGTTAAGAGTTTATGGGATTCTCACATGGACCTGTTGCAAGAGAATTGCGCTATTGATCTTCAACGAACGGACTGGCCTATGTATACGCGGGAACGCCGCACAAGATTGAGTGCACACAAGGTAACTAACCGTAAAGCACACTCTATGGGCAGTCTATTACACGACTCCTGCCAGGTCGAAGGTCAAATTGAACGCTCTGTCATATTTGGTGACGTTGAGGTAGGTAAAGGCTCGGTTATTAAAGATAGCATCATTATGACTGACACGCGTATCGGACGCAACGTGCAAATTGAGCATGTGATTATCGGTGAGGGTGCGGTCATTCGTGATGGAGCTGTCATCAAAGGGAGCCCGAACGAAATTATGGTCATCGGGCCCAATGAAACAGTATTTGGTAAAATGGCAGTACGTCCACAAACAGCCCGTATGCTGAAAGAAGCCTATGAGCGTAATACACGCCTGCGTGCTGAAGGCTTTACTTCATAACAGTACGCAAAATTTAAAACAGCCAGCCCTCCAATATGACGAGGACTGGCTGTTTTAATGAAATCTGTAACTAGCTTCAGGTATACATTCTAGCCTTCCATGAGCTGCGGCGGTTCGTTGGGCTGCTCGGCTTGCAAAGCAGGCAATGAAACTGTAGTAGTGGTTCCTGCTCCCAGTTCACTTCTGATGAGCATCTGTCCATGGTGAAGTTCTACAAACTGCTGCGAAATTGCCAACCCCAGCCCTGTACCGCCATTCTGATGGTCTACCTGGAAAAAGCGATCTCTTACTCTGGCCAGGTTTTCCTCACTAATCCCAATTCCTGTATCCTGGATCGATATCTCAATATCGTCCCCAATCCGTTGCAGAGACAGAAAAATAATCGAGCTTTCATGCGAAAACTTGATCGCATTATCCACAATGTTCAGAAACACCTGCTTCAGACGATTACCATCTCCATGCACGAGATATGCCGTTTCCTCTGAATCCAGTTGGAGCTTAATTTGCTTCATTTCCGCCTTGGCCCATACGTTCAGCATAATTTCCTGCAGCAACTCCCGCAGATCCACCGTTCCCATGACGAGCTTCATGGCGTTTTGCTCCAGCTTTGAAAAATCGAGAATTTCCTCTACCAAGCCGATCAACCGATCCGTTTCCTTGGATATAATCTGCATTCCGATCTTCGTTTCTTCCGGATCATAGCCGCCAGAATTTAACGTTTCACTCCAGCCTTTAATGGAAGTAAGCGGGGTGCGCAGTTCATGGGATATGGATGAAATAAAATCATCCTTGATTTGATTCGTTCTAACAATCTCCTGTGCCATATAATTCAGCGTCGAAGCCAGTTCCCCCAGCTCATAGCGATAATCGCCTTTGATGCGTGCGTCAAACCGTCCTTGCGCCATCTGGGCGGAAACATCGCGGATATTGTTAATCGGTCTGACAATGGAATTGGCGAGACCTGTACTCACTACAAACACTATAATCAGTACAGCTGCCATGATTCCCACGGAAAACACCGTAATGGTAAACAACTTGTCATTTACCAATTCCAGCGAGGTTGTATACCGGATAATGTACACTTGATCTCCGACGATATTGTCCAGCTTTTTGGATACCGCCATCACCTGCTGCCCTGTACCCGGTTGCTTTCCGATCCATTTTCCCGTATCTCCGGCTTGCGCCTGTGTCACATCACTCGTCTGCACACTTAGATCTGCCGCAAAATTCGTCGAGTTATCAATGACATTTCCCTGTTCATCGAGCAATTGCAGTTCTGTGCCATTTAGAGAAAATGTATTCAACAAATACGATTGCAAGGATTGCTCCGGCTCTTTGAACTTGGATGCAAACTCACTTACCGATGAGATGCGATTCTCGATTTTTTTATAGATGGAGTCATAATAATACGACCGGATGAGAAGCATGAAAATGACCTCAACTAACAGAAGCGCCAAGAACACTACGAAAAAATAGTGCAGCACAATCTGTCTGCGAATCCCCTTTTTGATCATTGAGACTGACCTTTCCATTTATATCCATGTCCCCACACTGTTTGTAAAAAAGCGGGCTCGGAAGGGTTGTTTTCGATTTTCTGCCGCAAACGTCGGATGTTCACATCCACAATTTTCGGATCACCCATATATTCCTTGCCCCAAACGTGGTCAAGCAGAACATCTCGGCTGAGCGGTGTGTTTTCTTTTTCCAGGAAAAATTGAATCAGCGAGAACTCTGTTGGTGTCAGCTCAATCAGCTGCCCGTTTTTCTTAAATTGCTTGGCAATCAAATCCAGCGTAAACGGACCGGACTGGAAGGATACCTTGGCTGCCGTTTCGCGATGCACATTCACCCTGCGCAGTAACGACTGAATACGTGCAATCAGCTCTGTCGGGCTGAAAGGCTTGCTCACATGATCATCGGCTCCTACAGACAAGGCATACACCTTATCCTGCTCCTGTACCTTGGCCGTGAGAAAAATAATGCCGATGCGCTCATTCGTTTCCCGAATTCTTCGACAAACCTCGAAGCCGTCCATCCCTGGCACCATCACGTCAAGCAGCGCGATATCAATATCCCGCACCGTGTTCAAAATATTTAGTGCCTCATGCCCTTCCGATGCTTCCAACACCTCAAAACCGTTGCGCTTCAAATTAATAACGATAAAACTACGGATGGATTCCTCGTCCTCCATAATTAATACTTTACTCACTCTACTCTACCTGCCTTTCCCCCAGCTTGTTTTTAATCGGTTTATGTGGTTCCAGTTCACTGGATCGCTTAATGCCAATCACCTGTGCATTCGTTCGCCACAGTTGACTATAACCTTCGTTGTTTCGTTCCCATTGTGACAACGAGAAATATTTTATTTCCGCTACCGTTTTATCTGTATCGATCAGAATGAACCGCAAATAGCTGTCCTTCCTTGAAACCTTTGGATCAATGGTCACCTTGCCATGCAGCTCTTTCGGTAACCTGAAATAGACCTGCTCATTGGAATCACGATACTGCTGCTGCTTGAAAATCGTTCCTTTCGCCCCGTCCCACTGATAGAACGATACAAAATACGGAACCTCATCCAGCGGCTTGTTGCTCCAGCCCTTAGGCTTCTCCAAATTACCAAATTCCAGAATACCGTCACCATCCACATCACCACTGGCGATGGTCGCATCCTTGAAAGTAACATCCATAAGATTAAGCTTCCTGAGCTTGCCGTGATCCATCACAATGACATTGGAAACGGTAGTCGTCTGGGCAATTTTAGTGTCAATAATAATCCCTTGCCTATCCTCCGCTACCTTGCCAGCGACGACATTATAGACACTTAAGACCTGACTGTCCAAATCCAGCGATCCGATTTCCTTAAAGGTTCCCCCGCTGAATTGGAATGTTTTGACCGTAAAAAATTCATTGCGACGGAGCAAAATAATCGTCAAATCATTCAGCTTATCCCCGTTCAAATCCATTTTGTTATGCTTAAAATCGTCTACGACAAAATCCGTATAGCCTGTAGCATATATTTTTTCAAGGGTTCCTCCAGTGTAAGAGTATACGATAAGCCCCTTCTGATCAACGTTGTCACCACTATCTCCACTCGAAAAACCCGCAACAATATCGAGCGTACCGTCATTCGTTAAGTCCACGAGCTTAAATGATTCCAATACGGTGCCTTCTCCATCAAACGTCAGCTTCTTTACCCATGTCCCGCCCTGATCCTCAAACAAGGCACCGTGTATTTTGACACTCTCATCCGGTGTTTCATAAAAGAGCACTGCCTCGTCTGTGCCATCATTGTTCAAATCCCCCGTCCGGATGGGTGTCGGGTCATCCGGGTCATTCGGCCTTAGCGGCTGCACCCCTCCTAGCTGCGTAATCACCGCACCATTCAGCTGCTGTTTCTCGTCAGACATCGTCGGTGTCTGCATCAGCGAAACCGGGTCGCTAATGACATTACAACCGCTCAAAAATCCAGCAAGGAGCAGCAAAGGACAGCAGCCAGCCAACATTCTCAACAGCATTATTTTCACTTCACTTGCCGTCCCCTTCATAATTTGTTCTTTTCTGCTTGTGTCAACCGTCTGCCCTGGATATCAAACACCAATTCGCCATTGTTTAGTCCCCATATACGAGATGCAAAGCGTTCAGCCATTTCCAGCGGCAGTACAGTAATGACCGTCACCCGTTCATCAGAAGCCAGCTTGCGGAAGGTATCCATCACATGTGCAGCTGAAGTTGGATCAAGACCATTTACAGGCTCATCAGCCAAAATAACCTTGGCTCCATGAACGAGAGCACGCGCTGTCGCCACCCGCTGCCGTTCGCCGCCGCTGAGCTTGTCACATTTATCATGTGCCTTATCTAGCAGTCCCAGTTCCTCCAGTACATCCATCGCTCCCATATAATCGTCAGAACGAACCATACCAGTCACCATTCTCCACCATGGAGTTTGACCGGATCTGCCGATGAGCACATTTTTGAGAGCGGTCCGATTCATATTTAGATGCGGATTTTGCTCCAGGTATGCCCATTCGCGCTTTATTTTCATCTTGCCCGTCCAACCGGATTTCAGCACATCATTGCCATCTACAATCAAACCGCCTTCTTGCCATAGCTCTTGCAAAGCAAGACAACGAAGCAGCGTTGTTTTGCCGCTCCCGCTTGGTCCCACTATGGCAATGAGCTCGCCCTGATGAATTTCAGCATCAATTCCTCGAAGTAACGGGGTACGCTCAGGACCCACTTGCTTGGTCAGCTTCTGAATTTTAATCATCTATGTGATTCCCCTTTGCCCGCCATCAATATTGTCTATAGTTTATAGCAAATATAAAACAAATACCATGCTAACCGCAGTTTTAAGCCGTCAATGCTCTTTTTTGGGCCAACAGCCCCAGCAAGCCAAAAACGACGTAGCTGCCTCCAAGAACGATAAACATACTGCCTTGGGTCCCAAAGTCCAGCAGACCTCCGCTAATATTAGGTCCGATCACACTTCCCAGATTAAAATGAAAGGATGCCAGTACATTAGCAGCTGCCAAAAATGATTTGGGCAACAGATCAGCGGCATAAGCCAAGCCGAGGGAGAAAAAAGAACCCACCAAGCCTCCGGCTATGGTCAGCAAAACCAAAGTGAACATAAAATGATTGCCGCTCCAGGGCAACAGCATAAAGGTCAAGCCACCTGCTATACCTACGCTCATTAACACCTTTTTACGTCCCCAGCGGTCACTTAAAATACCTAGCGGCAGTTGCAGCACCAACCCACCCAAGCTGACAAATGGCAGCAATGCGGCAATTTCAGCGGTTTGAAAGCCAATACGCAGACCATAGACCGGGAAGTTGCTGTTCAGACTGGCTTCCATATAGCCGTAGAGGAATGCAGGCAATAGAGCATACCATGCCCAGCTGTAGCTGCGTCGGAATCTTTGTGCGGGACGTGCCTCGGTTGCCTGCTTTTCCGGTCTGGAATCCGGTAGCTTCATTAACACCAGCAGCAAAACAAGCAGGCACAGCAAGGCCAGTGCAGCAAACGGAACCAGTATTCCATAATCAAGCAACCATAATCCCAACGGCCCCATTGCAAAGCCCAAACCGTAGGACATGCCATAAAAGGAGATGTTGCGGCCACGGTTTTCTGCTGGAGTCACTAGCAAAATCCACAGTTGGGCAGAATAGTGAAGCGCACTGTCACCTATACCAACCAGCAGCCGCAGTACGAACCACACCCGGATATCAGGGATTAGCGGGAATAGCAGCAGTGTCACGAGTACAAGCACCAAGCCTCCGGCCATCAGTTTTTTGAAGCCCAACCATCCCAGTGTCCGTTCAGCCACCAGCGTCATAGCGAACGAACCTATATATAGCGCAGCTGCGTTCATTCCATTTAGCGAGGATGAGACCCCCATTTGCTCCAACGAGATAGACAGGATAGGTAGCAGCAAACCTTGACATAATCCGGCTACGATAATAACCGTAATTAGAATAAAATAATGAACACGTAACGACGACGACATCATGGTACCCCCTGGTAAAAACAATAAAATATCAACAGCAAAAATGAGTATTAAGGAATGATTTGCATTTGATACCATAATCAATAATAATTCTTATCCATATACATGCTCTGCTGGCCTGAAAAAGCAGCTTAAACACATTACAGCACGTATTACAGAAAAGAAGAAAAAAATCGTCATCTGAGATGACGATTCTACGGAAAGAGCTTGTCTGATATGTAATCCGACTCCATTCGTTAAGGAGTCACGTATGTTCAATCCGAACCTCTTCATGTCACAGCGCACTATTCATATTATAGTGGACAATGCCCGGCAGAACAAGCCATAATAACTAAGTGAGCAATTTCAAAATGCTCATGTTGTGCTTATGGACGGGCTTAATTCGTTCACCGCTCTGGGCTCGAAGACAGAATAGGAGGCATTTGATTCCATGAGTTATCAAATTAAAATAGACACTTCTCCAATTTACGAATTACTCGGCAGCTTCATGGCCTATGTAACTAAAAAATGGGTACACGATATGGACCTGGGACATGAATGGGTCGACAAGGTGGATGCACGGCTGCAACACGAAGTTCGTACCGAGCTTGCCACGGCCCAGGATTGCCCTTTTAGCGATTATGACGCACTGTATGCCTGGGCTTTGCTTCGACCGGAATCGGATGAAATATCCGACTATATCACTTATTTGGAGCACGGCCCGGATCAAGATATGTTTGAACAGCTTGTTCCGCACATCCCTTTTTTAACTTTTGAAGAATCTTTACGTATACGCAAGGTATATGCACCCCTCCTCAAATTATGGGACCGCGATTATTTTCGGGCTCTGGAAGGCGAGCTGCGCGTGCTGGCAGAGGAAGACGCCGCGGAAAAGCGTATGCTTTTGAGCAAGATGGAGCCGGAAGCGCTAGTTGAATACGCCACGGCTGGATTGGTCGTTCCACATATGGAAGATCTGGATACGGTTGTCCTGTTTCCGGTCGTCCATAACCGCCCGATTAATTCCTACTGTTTTTATTCACGCATGCTGCTAATCCAGTATCCGGTAGATATACCCGAGGAAAGCGAGGAAGAACCGCCTACGCTCCTGCTGCGGCTCACTCGTGCGGTCAATGATCCGCAACGACTGCGAATTTTGCGTTATGTAGCTCAAGGCCCTAAATCTCTAGAGGAGATGCGCCATGATTTGAGCCGATTGGAAGATACACTTATGTCTGATATGATGATTTTGCGAGTAGCTGGTCTGCTTCGCATTCACATCGGACGCTATCACAAGGAAAAATTCAGCATCCGTCCCGACGGAGCAGCTGATTTACAGGTATTTTTGGAATCCTATATTGGATTGTAATGAAACTACACCTTTAGTTGTACGGAACACCGTTAAAGCTTTGGGCTTGGAAGGAGTATGTAACATGTCGTATCCGAAGCAGCACATTTTATTTGATCTTGATGACACTTTGGTTCACTGCAACAAGTATTTTGACCAGATTCTCAGCCATTTTTTCGATTTGCTTCAGGAATGGTTTGCAGCCCATAATCTGACGAAAAATACAATTCGCGAGAAACAAATCGAAATTGATGTGGCCGGTGTTCATCAACTGGGCTTTGCCAGCGAGCATTTCCCTCAATCTCTAATAGATACGTACCGCTTTTTCTCCGAGCAATTCGGACGCCGTATCGATTCTCGGGACGAGCAGGAGCTCCGCTCCCTTGGACGAAGTGTGTACGAGCAGGAAATCGAACCGTACCCGGGAATGGTTGAAACGTTGAACTCGCTCCAAAAAGCCGGGCATTCCCTGTATCTCTACACTGGCGGTGAACAAATTATTCAGGAAAGAAAGATTAAACAAATGAAGCTGGCTAATTATTTTGATGAACGCATCTACATCCGCCAGCATAAAAATGTCGAAGCACTGGAAGAAATCATTCAGATGAATCGCCTGGACCGAAGCATCACCTGGATGATCGGAAATTCCCTGCGTACCGATGTATCTCCAGCCCTTGCGGCAGGTATTCATGCTGTATATCTCAAGCAACCCAAGGAATGGATTTACAATATGGTTGAACTGCAAAAAAACGTAAATTCCGTGATGTATACGATACAGAAGCTAACAGAAGTACCAAAAGTGATACACGAAAGTATACAATTGCATCAACAAAAAAGAACCCTCGGTTAGAGAGCACTAGTATGTATGGTAGTATGATCCCCTTCAGGTAGACACTCAAAAAAAGTCCACATGGTATCATGAGGATAGAGTGAACTTGGAGGGGAATTTTTATAATTGCCAACGATTTCAGTCAAACCCAAACAACGCGCACCGATTGAGTATCGGCACGCGCTGGCTGCTTAGTCCTTTTCACTTGTTTACTTGACAGAGGTATAACCATTCAACAAATGTTCCACAGATAAGATGTGATCAAAAAGACCAATGACTTCTTCTGAATCATACATATTCTCCAATACGCTGACTTCCATCATTAAACGTCCCGAAAGCGTAGCTGATGTGAGCAGTAACGACTGGTTTTTGATGGAAAAATAGATCGTATCCACCCATTCCTCCATAATCGGATATGATATAATTCCCAGATTGGACAAGGTGATGGAAAAATTCCACAGAGGGAATCTTTCAGGCATTGTTTTCATACACAATTCAAGACACTGTTGTTTATATTTCCGATATGAATTGGAAAACGAAGAAAAAAAGATCGACAGTGCATAGGGAACCCCCCTTTTGAACCATTTGAACGCGGATTTCACCTGTTTTTCCATTTTCCCGTTCCGGAAAAATTGCATCGGAAGACTGGCGACGTAATTGCCATGCATCGTTTCCGGCGAATAGTTAATCAAAAGCTGCAAATCCATGGGCATGGAGACAAACACGCGCTGCTTGCCGGGAGCATATTGCAGTAGTCCATCGGTCGTTCGCAAGCAGATGTATTCGGTCATTGTCATTTTTTTGCTCCGGCATTGTCGTAAAATCTCAGCAGTCTCTTCTTTACTGAAACAGTACGATTTTTTGACGTAACCACCGCCTTGCTCCGGTTTTCTGCCGTAACTCAAATCAACGGTTTCGCCAGCGCTTGTCCTTTTTCCCATAATCCTGGATATAAAGCCTGTAATAAAAACCGGCATCCATAAAAAAGCGGAAACTCTTCTTTTAATACGCAACAGCTTGTCTCTCGGGGCGTCGCCCTTTGCTGCCTTCTTTTCTGGCTTCGCCTCAGATTCGCCCGCATAATATTCCAGCCATCTTTTGATCCAGAAAACCAAGCTCAGCCCATTGGCCACTGCATGGTTCATTGCAAATATCATTGTATGTTCATTTATAGGGAAAATGCGAAATGGAAGTCTGGAATTGGTTGGGGTATACTGGGCCAGTGCCTCTTCTTCCGTAAAATATTGGGAAAGCTGTACCTTTTCAGTCTCTAGCAAATTTTCCAGTTCTTCCTGCGAAAAGCATCCCCATTCAAACGTATCTTTTTCGAACTGTTCCACCCTTTTGGCTTGCAGCAATGGATTGTCCATGATGAGCATACGGTAGCTGGAAAACAATTTTTCAGCATCAATTCTTCTTTTAAAAGTAACCGTTGCGACCATGCTGTTGGATGAAATATAATCTTCTGTTCCGAAAAAGTAAGTGCTTGCCAGTTTAATGGCGTCCATTCTTTCCCCTCCTTCGCTGCTACTTTTTTTACATGAACTCTACCTTTTTGACATGACCCATCATCAGCTTCACTTTTTGACCGTCCAGCCTGGACCATTCAAACCCTAGCGACTGCAAAATACCGTCGGTCTTCTTGTTCATCGTCATGAACAACGTTTTGCTTGCTCCCTCAAAGAAGACGTTCGAATGAACGAGAATCCGGGCAACCTCCTGCTCCGTCTGTGCTTCATCGTATTTTTCAAACATGTATTCGGCAAAATCCTCCACTGGCATCGGCTGAACTTGTATATCCGCCTGCTGCAAAAGCTTGGCAAAGGATACCATGCTAACCTGATGGCTATTAAATAGATGATAGGTTTCATTCTTGAGATTTTTGCGGTCGAACAGCAGTACAACAGCTTTGGCGACCTCATCCACAAAGGAGAAATTCATGGTTTTATCTTGAATTGCGGGAACTCGGCCAAGTTTGATCATCGACTTTATCAGCGAATAAAATGCATTATCCAAAATATTTTCCTGGAATATCCCTGAATTGGAATCAAAAACGAGGTTCCCGACTCTGAACACATTGGAATCAAGCCCTTGTTCCCTTGCTTTAATAATCTCTTTCTCGGCTTCGAGTTTCGTCATAACGTAATAGTTATCAGAGCTTTGTCCAACATTGCAATCATATTCAGTGAACACGAAGCTGTTCTGATCTTCTATCCATCCGCTGCCTACGCTGGTGGTAGAAACAAAATTGTAGGTCTTTTTCTTCCCTGTGCTGGCAAATTCGATCAGTCTTGCGTTTCCTTCCACATTGACCGTGTGAAATTCCGAGTAATGTCCAAAATGCTTCACGTTTGCCGCCGAATTAATGATCACATCAATGATTTCGGCCAAACGCTCATAGCGCTCCCGACTCAGGCCAAAGCATTCCTGGGTTAAATCTCCGCAGAACACGTGCACCCTGTCCTCCCAGGCATTCTCTCCGTCAAGCTCGAGGCCAAAATGGAACCTCAGCTTCGCCCATAGTCTTTCTAGCGCCTCTTCGTCACTCGTTCCCCGAACAGGTACATAAACCTTATATTCCGTATTTTTCAGCAGTTGAAACAAAATATGAATCCCCAGATATCCTGTACCTCCTACCAGCAGAACATTACGGTAGTCGGCCCGTTCAGCAAGATTGATGCTTTCATATACCTGATTTTTCTTGCCATATTCCTTGAGACTCTCGCGCAATTTCCATACAAGACCAGGTACGCCACTTTTTCCGGCAGCTGCCGCTGCCTGTAGAGCGTATACGAATTGTTGTAATCTGCCTTTGGAATATTTGATGTGATCCGCCAAGCCGCGAATCGTCGGATATTGAAAAATGTCGTTAATACCCACTTCAAAATCCAGCGCCAGCCTTGAAACCACCTGAATTGCCTTGATCGAATTGCCGCCCAGTCTAAAGAAATGCTCATCAATGCCGATCAGCTTCATACCGAGAATATCCTGCCATACCTTCTGGATTTTCAGATCAGTGTCATTTCTTGGGCTGCTAAATGTATCATTGCTTCCCTGCCATTCAGGCTCAGGCAAAGCCTTTCGATCAATCTTTCCGCTTGGAGTCATCGGCATACGATCCAACTGCATAAAGCTGGACGGCACCATGTAATCAGGCAGTTCCTGCATAAGCTGTTCCCGCAGTTCTTC
This sequence comes from Paenibacillus peoriae KCTC 3763, assembly GCF_000236805.1. Classification (GTDB taxonomy): domain Bacteria; phylum Bacillota; class Bacilli; order Paenibacillales; family Paenibacillaceae; genus Paenibacillus; species Paenibacillus peoriae. The sequence continues at coordinate 166,679 of NZ_AGFX01000031.1, forward strand.
CGCTCCCGGTTCGCCTTCTGCTGTAAAATACGCCGCCAGATACTTCTCCTTTTGCTTGTCTTCTCTGGCGATCACTGCTGCCTCCCGGACTAGCGGATGCTTTTGCAACTGCGCTTCGATTTCCCCCAGCTCAATACGGAAGCCTCGAATTTTCACCTGATCGTCGAT
>NZ_AGFX01000030.1 GCF_000236805.1 Paenibacillus peoriae KCTC 3763
TACTATGATGGGAGCATATCAAATTCTGGTTGACCTAATAATACGAAAACCACCGGGAATAGGTTGGCCCCTGTATTCGGTGGTTTTTCGTACGAAGTATGAAATTCTCGCCGTGGTCGCCCACCGGCTTTTGTCAGATAGTCGCGATGGTGGAACATCGCGACTATTCTTATTTTACCCACTATGGCATGGCGATACCAACGCGTAATATTTTAGGATCGGGGAGCACAGCTTTCTCCTATTCTTAATTGAGTCGGAAGAAGCACCTTTTTGGAAATACTGCGTACACCATCTATTTTTTCAATTAAGGTTTGTACTGCGGTGATGCCCATAAACTCGGTTCTGATTTGCACGGTTGTGAGTGCAGGAGTTGTATACTGCGTCATTTGGTGACCGTCAAAACTGACGATGCTAAAGGTATCAGGTATCGTGATGTTGTGCTCTTTTAAATATTCCAGAGCCCCTAACGCCAAAGGGTCATTAGCAATAAAAAAAGCAGAAGGCAGCGGTTTCGTCTCAAATGCTTTTTTCATTAACGCATAGCCATTTTTCAGGGTGATCTCTCCTACAAAAGTTTGAGGTGTTTTTTGGAACTTTTTTTGCATATAGCGAAGAAAAATTTGCTCCCGCTGCTCATCCCAATCAACGTCCTCGTTCTCATCCCCGCCAATATAGCCAATTTCCGTATGCCCAAGACTGACAAGATAATCGAGGGCAGAATGTATAGCACGTCTCGTGTCAAACCAGATACTATCGTATTTGTTGTCATCCGGGCATCTGCCAATAATTAAAAGATGCTCGGTATCCAGCATAGAGGTCATCTCTTTGATTTCTTCGTTTGAATAATTCCCCTGAATGATAGCCCCTTGTAAATTTTCAAATTTCACATTGGAATTGCTGAACAGGTTGACCATGTCGATCCCGTGCTGGGAACAATATTTATCTATCCCGCTCCTGATGGAGAAGTGGAAGTCATTCTCGATGTGACTGTGAAAAATAGTAGGTTTATACATAAGAGCCAAGCGATAGTATTTTTGGTTGTATCTTTCGACAATAGTCTTATATTCAAGTTGTCTGGCGGCCTCGAGCACTTTGTCACGGGTTTTGCCCGAGACGCTAAAAGTCGGGTCCTGATTGAGGATTCGTGAGACTGTAGTAGCAGATACCTCCGCCAAACGAGCAATATCTTTAATCGTAGCCAATAGAAGTTCCTCCTGAATAAATTACTAAAATAATCACTAATATTATAACTGATTGTACTTTGTTTTACTGACATTTGACAATCTAAAAAAACAATTTTTTTTGAATTAACATGAATTTCAATATATATTGCATTATTTTTTACATTCTCTTAGTAATATGATTATCAGATATTAAGTGAAATATTTACTTAATTTAGTTTTTGTATTACTCAATACACATAAAAGAGGGGGCAGGAATATGGACACAGACCGGCAGATATATGAGCAGGCTTTGGGATGGGTAAGAGAGGCCGGGAGCCTCATCTTGAAAAGAATGGAGCAGACGATTCATATCCAGGTTAAAAAAAATCATGCAGATTTGGTTACCGTAGTCGACCGTGAAGTGGAGGCTTTTTTCGTAAACAACATACAGCAATATTATGCGGATCATAATATTTTGGGCGAAGAAAATATCGGTAATCGTCTCTCAGACAGTCCGTATTTATGGATTATTGATCCGATTGACGGAACAACCAATTTTATTAACCGAAAAAAGGATTTTGCCATTTCAGTCGCTTTGTGCAATGGGGATCAAGGGATATTTGGCATTGTTTATGATGTGGTAGCAGACCATTTTTACTGTGCCTTTCACGGAGAAGGGGCCTTTTTAAACGAGAATAAACTTGGGCCGCTCAAAAGCAACTCAATTGAAACAGAATTGCTCGTGGTTAATGCACCTCGGCAAAATCTGCTGGAGATGAGCCGCTGGGAGCCACTCCATATCCTTACTGGCAAAGCGAGAGGCGTCAGAAGCTACGGTGCGACAACCATAGAGTTGTGCGACGTTATGACCGGAATGCTGGGAGGGTATGTCCAGGCTGAGGTGAATGCATGGGATTATGCCGCCTGCCGAATCATATTGGAAGAGATCGGTGGTAAATTTACGGATTTGCAAGGCAATGAAATTAACAGAGTTTATAAGGGAGGACTGGTTGCCGCTGGAAGTCCGCTGCATGAGGAAATCATTCAAGCTCTAAACAAATAAGGAGTACCGAGTAGAGGAGATTATACCTGAATGAGTCATATGAATACACAGAAGCCATCTTTTAAAGAGATCATAGCAAATTTCAGCAATCCGAACGGAAGTCACATGATTGTTTCTCATCGCGGGCACTGGAGGAGAGCGCCGGAAAATTCACTGGATTCCATCCGATTTTCATATGAATCCGGGATTGATGTTGTTGAGGTGGATGTTCAGAAAACAAGGGACGGCGTGTTGATGCTTATGCACGATGAGAGGATTGACCGGATGACAAACGGGTCGGGCCGCATAGATGAGCTTACCTTCCGGCAAATTCGTGAGTTTCGCTTAAAGGAAGGACAAGGCGGAGAGGGAGCGGCCTTGACGAATGAGGTGGTTCCTACATTAAGAGAGGCGATGTTGCTGGCCAAGGACAAAGTTATGCTTAATTTGGATAAGTGTTGGAGCTTGCGAGAAGAGGTCTATGCTTTGTTACAAGAAACAGACACACTTCAAGAAGGATTATTCAAAAGCACTGCAGATGCAGACGAGGTAAAGCATTTTTTAGAAGGCAAAGCAGTACGCCCTCAGTATATGCAAATGATCGAGGAGAGCAACCAGCATATTATTGCAGAATTGCCCCGTTGGACGGAGGACATTAAGCCGGACGCTTATGAGCTAATATTCGAACATGACAACAGCCATATCATTTCGGAGGAGACCCTGCAATTGCTAAGAGGAAAAGCCCGAATTTGGATCAATACGATGTGGGGCCATTTGTGTGGGGGACATGATGATCAGCTTGCTTTATCCGGGTCTGTGCTGGGCTGGGATTGGAATTTTTCCAAGGGAGCCAATATGATTCAGACAGATTACCCGGATGAATTGTTTGAACATCTTCATCAAAAAAGATGAATCAGTTTAAAAAAGTTTACATGGGGGTTCGGCGGTTGAGTAAGTATCGTCATAAAATAGTTGAATCGATGATCGGGTTTGGGTTCATTTTGCCCTCCTTGTTGGGATTTAGCATCTTCTTGTTTTACCCGTTTTTGAAATCCATTTATTTGAGTTTATTTAGTACCAATGCAATTGGCCGCATTTCTTCGTTCGTCGGATTTCGTAATTATATGACGGTCTTTAAATCGGAACATTTTTATCAAAGTTTGTTGAACTCATGTGAATTTGCTTTATTGACGATCCCGGCAGTTATTGTGATTTCTTTGTTGTTAGCTGTATTAACGAAAGGGCAAAACGTACTAAATGTTGTATTCCAGTTCATATTTGCGATTTCGATTGCCATGCCTGTCGGAATGGCATCTGTTATTTGGAAAATTCTGTTCCACCCTACTGCGGGCATGCTCAATTATTGGCTTGGTCTTATCCATATCCGTCCCATCGGTTGGCTGACAGACCCGGCATATGCCATGTTGTCCGTATCCATGATGACCGTGTGGATGAATATGGGTTTTGTTTATCTCGTTATCTTGAGTGGGGTTAAAGGTATACCGGAAGATTTATATGAGAGTGCCAAGATGGATGGCGCGGGAGCCTGGAGTACTTTCTTTAAAATAACATTACCGTTATTGTCACCAACCTTGTTTTTCGTAAGTGTGGTGTCACTTATTAGTTCACTGCAAGCTTTCGGGCAAATCAACATACTGACGCAGGGCGGGCCGGTAAACGCCACAAATGTGCTTGTTTATGATTTGTATCGGGAAGCATTCAAAAACTACCATTTTGGCTCCGGCAGTGCCCAGGCCATTATTCTGTTCGTCATTATTCTCGTGTTTACGCTTATTCAGTTTCGGCTTGGCGCAAGGAGAGTTCATTATTCATGAAAAGCAGAATGCAAAATTACTTTCGGATAGCGGTTCTTCTCTTACTGGCGCTGATTATGATTTATCCTATTTATTATGCGCTGGCAGCTTCCTTAATGACTGCTGGAGAGATAGATTCATTTCCACCCAAGCTTGTACCATCGGGTCTGTATCTGGATAACTACAAAACGGTTTTTTCATTGGTGCCTGTTGCCCAATTTCTAATGAACAGTTTTGTCGTTTCCATTGCGATTACAATCGGGCATCTATTGACAGCCAGCTTTGCAGCCTATGCATTTGTATTTGTGCGGTTTCCAGGTAAAACGGTTATTTTCATCCTGTTTCTGGCGACAATGATGATCCCCTGGGAAGTAACCATGATTCCTAATTTTATGATGATCCGCAGTTGGGGATGGATTGACACCTATCAAGGTCTGATTATACCGTTTCTGGCAACAGGCTTCGGTACATTTTTGCTGCGTCAGTTTTTTTTACAGCTGCCTAACGAAATTCTGGAAGCTGCCAAAATCGATGGTTACGGGCATATTCGAATCTTTTTGAATATTGTCCTGCCCCTTTCTCGTCCTGCGCTGGCAACGCTGGGGGTGTACAGTTTTATCGGGGCATGGAATAGCTATCTTTGGCCGTTATTAATAACGAATGAACCGAAGATGAGAACCGTCCAAATCGGGGTGACTATGCTTCAATCCGAGGATTTTACATCGTGGAATTTAGTGCTGGCAGGTGTCGTCCTTATGATTTTACCGCCTTTAATCATGCTCATTGTTGGCTTGAAACAGCTTGTCGGCAACATGACACTGGGTTCTCTAAAGGGTTAGCCATACAGCAAGAGGCAGCAAAATCTCCGATATTATCGGTTTATGATAAATCGTTCACCCTCGAGCAATCAAAAGGAGAGAAGCGGATATGGTAAAAAATATGAAATGGAAGTCACTGACTATGATCATTAGTTTAGTGATGATGTTGATCGTACAGGGTTGTGGTGTGAAGGGTTCCGGAAATGACCCAAAAGCTTCCGGCAGCAGTGAAGGGAATACGAAGCCAATTACCATTACGTGGTGGCATTCCATGGGCGGTGATAATGGGAAGGCGATCGACCAAATTGTCAGTGATTTTAATGCTTCCCAATCCAAGATTATGGTCAAAGCCACATTTCAGGGGAATTATGATGAATCGCTTAATAAGCTGAAAGCTTCACTCGGTTCCGACACAGGTCCTGCCCTGGTTCAAGTCAATGACGTCGGAACCCGGTTTATGATTGATTCGGGTGCAGCCGTACCGGTGCAGTCCTATATTGATAAGGAGAAATATGATATTTCGAAAATGGAACCCAATATTTTAAACTATTACAAAATAGATCATAAGCTCTATTCTATGCCGTTTAACTCCTCAACGGCGATCCTTTACTACAATAAAGATCTGTTTAAGGCCGCAGGATTGGACCCGGAAAAGCCGCCAACTACCTTCGATGAATTAACAAAAGCAGCGCAAAAGCTGTCTGCCAAAGGAATCATGGGCTTGTCATTGTACATTGAGCCTTGGTTTATGGAACAATTTTTTGCCGTACAAGGAGCGGACTACGTTGATCATGACAATGGTCGTACTTCCCCGGCAACCCAATCGCTTGCCAATACAGAAGCAGGAGTGAAAACATTAACCTGGTGGAAGGCATTGGTTGATGGTAAACTGGCTCACAATTATGGAAGAACCGCGGATGATGCAAAAATGGTCTTTACATCAGGCCAAGCCGCCATGATGCTTAACTCGACAGGCGCTTTACGCGGTATTGTGAATACGGTAGGTGGCAAGTTTGAGGTGGGTACAGGCCAATTGCCGAAAGCCGAGCCTTCACAGGCAGGAGGAACGATTGTGGGGGGAGCGAGCAACTGGATTTTGGGCAATAAGTCACAAGAGGAGCAGGATGCTGCTTGGGAGTTTATTAAGTATTTATCATCTCCTAAAGTGCAAGCTTACTGGAGCGTCAATTCAGGATATTTCCCGATTACGACAGCCGCTTATGAGGAGCAAAGTGTTCAGGACAATTTGAAGAAATATCCTCAATTCATGACGGCCATTAATCAAATTCATGAAACAAAGTCGAACTTTGCCAATCAAGGGGCAGTCATGGGCGTTTTCCAGGAACAGCGTCAATTTATTTCCAATGCCATCGAAGAGGTGCTTAATGGTGTGAAAACGCCTCAGGACGCTTTGAATGAAGCCGCCGTCAGCAGTACAGGGGCAATTCAGCAATATAATCAAACCAAATAATAGATACCTATTTGAAAGTGTTGGCTCCTGTGATTATGCAAGGAGCCAACACCTTTTTGCATAACCTAAGCACGCTTTTCCTACCATCACTAGCCAGTATCGCCTTACGCATGTTCCTCGTATTCGATATTTTGATTCTCTCGCATGGGAAAAGACCTCCCCTAAGTCTCCGCATTCACAAATAACTGCTGAGCGGTGCGGACAAATAACTGCACGGCCAGAGAAGCATTGGCCAAGGATGGTACAGCGATACCAATCTCGCGTGTAATCAATGGCGTGATTTCCTTGACGGTCAGATCATGGGGGAATGTGGATAAGGAGAGAGAAGAAACAATCCCCATGCCCAGGCCTTGCCGAACCATGCTGACCAGAGTGCTGATGTTGTGGGTGGTGAATCGCGCGTGCAACTGGCTCTGTTCACGTTCAAAGCCTTCCATAATGGCAACTTCATGTCCACCCTTGCAAAAAATCATATCCTGCTGATTCAAGTCTCGAATGGCGATTTTGTCGTGCGCTTGCATGGGATGACCGTCCGGCAGGAGGATAACCATATTATCCTGGCATAAAGGGATGACATCCACTTGTGGATCAGGCAGCAGGATAATACCCGCTTCGATTTCCCGGGTATGCACCCATTCCTTGACCTCATTCGTGGAGCCTTCGTGCAGATCAAAAACCAGGTTCGGATAATGCTGGCGAATATGATGGATGATGGGAGGCAGAAAATAGGCTGAGGCTGAGGGAAAGGCACCGATGGTGACCGTGCCAACATCCAGCCCTTTTTCAGCGGCTACCTGCTGCTGTACCTTTTCCATGCTTTGCAGCATCATGCGGAATTGCAGCAGTACTTTGTCCCCGATATGGGTTAGGAGTACGCCTTTTTTGCGATCACGCAGCAATAGCTGAACATCCAGCTCGTTTTCGATACTGGCGATCGCATGGCTGACAGCGGGCTGCGTCATATGCAGCTCATGAGCAGTTTGGGTAAAGCTTAGCGTTTCAGCTACGCGGACGAAAATCATGATCTGGGTAATCGTCATAAGTGAAAAGTTATCTCCCTTATCGAAAACATTCATTTTATTTATTAGTGCTCACAGTATACGCTAATAAAGTGAAGCTCTGCAAACGGGCTTGATATCTATAACCGTAAGCAAAGAACGATGAAAATGCCAGAGGAGAGAAGACATCTATGAAAAAGTTAACGCCAAAAGCTACGCTGTGGCTTGTATTGATATTAGTAATGGTGTGGGGGATCAACTGGCCGTTGACCAAGCTGGCTTTGCCAGATACACCGCCGCTATTCTTTTCGGGAATGCGCACCTTGCTGGGCGGTTTGATTTTGCTAGTATTCGCTTTGCGTCACCGGGAAACCTTGCGTTTTAGACAAAATGCATGGACGTACCTCGTTCTGGCGATATTTAATATTGCAGGCTACTATGGTTTGCAGACGATAGGGTTGCGTTATTTGCCTGCCGGGTTATTTTCCACTTTAGTATTTCTCCAGCCTATCTTATTGGGATTGTTCTCCTGGTTGTGGCTGGGTGAGCGTATGTTTCCAATGAAGGTCTTCGGACTGGTGCTTGGATTTGGCGGGGTGACCGTGATTAGCTCTGGCGGCATGGCAGGCCATTTGTCCGTATTGGGGATCGTGTTGGGGTTGGCCTCGGGATTGTGCTGGGCGCTGGGAACCATTTATATGAAGAAAAAAAGCAAGCAGTTGGACTCTATCTGGGCGGTGACGATGCAGCTCATTCTGGGTGGGATCATACTTAATGGGGTTGGATTTGCGACAGAGAGCTGGAGCGATATTCACTGGACAACTTCTTTTATTGCAATCTTATCGTTTATTTCGATCTTCGTGATTGCCATGGGCTGGATGATTTATTTTAAACTGATCGACAATGGAGATGCAGGCACCGTCGGCTCATACACGTTTTTGATTCCGGTGCTGTCTACGATCTTTAGTATGATGATGCTCAAGGAATCGCTTACCCTGACCTTTGTGGTTGGATTGGTGCTGATTGCAGGCAGCGTGTATCTGGTAAATACGGCTTCGCCGAGAAAACAAGGTAGCCGAACTGCCAAGGCTGATGAAACGCAATCCTGTACTCAGGCATAAAGATACGGAATCAGGAATAATGTGCTAGATTATCAAATAAAATATGACTATATAAATAGAGAGGGAGTCTGAAGGTTTTTGTAGAAGGTCTGAGGAAAGGTTATAATGAGCATTATTAGGTCAGGGAGGTAGCAGAGCATTGAGCGTCATTATTTCACAGCAGATCGCAGCAACGGGTGTGAAGGAATACACGAAGGTGATGAAAACATTCGATTCCCGGTTTACTCCTTTGGTTGGACAAAAAATCAGAGATACGGCATTTGGAGATATGCAATATTATGACGTCGAGGATGTATTTATCGATTTGGCGGAAAATGAATATTGGGTCATTTTACCTGCCGTTTTGCTGCATACCGATGATATTGAGGATATACGAGATGCCGTGCGTGAGTATCGTTCACACGGTTGGGAATGCACGAAACCTCTGTGAGGCATACGATATAAGCTCTTTTTGTGGAAACGTCTTTCTTTTGCAAGATAGGCGTTTTCTTGTATTTTTTTGTTTGATTTTCTACTAATGATTGGAATGAAAAGCAATGATTCATGCTGAAAATGCGCAAAATGTATCATTTTTTATCATAAAACGACAAGTAGGGAAATGAAAACGGACTTAATGTGTTATACTTAGTATATCAAAGGACAAGAGTCTAAAACGATCGGTAAGGCCCTTTCTTTGAAGAGCCGCTGTACGGTTCAACGTTTATCCAAAATAAATGGTCAAAAGGAAAAGGGGAAATGCTAACGTGAGAGTGAATTTAAAATTTACGAACAAAGGGCAAGTTGCTGTTGAGAATTTCAACAATGAGGAGCTTATCGAAATCTTTAGCCGCTACATTAAAACGTTAAGCAAGAAGTATGATATCTCGGTTACGGTACCGGAAGAACTGAATGAGCAGATTCTGGCAGAGGGCACCGTGAAGGTTGTGCTGGATAAGATTAATTGTGACATGGACGCTTTTTTCAAGGAACTGAGTCGGGATATCAAGGTGCCGCTGGTAAAAAGATTGGGCACCAAGCTGGATAATGTATTTAAGACCGAGGTCGTGGAGCAAGAACAGAACTAAAGACAGGATTCAGAGCGTCTAAAATGAGAATTCACTCGAAGAAATGATAAAACCTCCCGAACTGGGCGCATGGATAGGCATGTGCTCGTTCGGGAGGTTTTATAGGTTTTAGCGGATTGTGGAGGCCAGGCGCAGCTTGGCCAAATCAAACGAAGGCACCAGCCCTTCCTGTGCGGCACGTCCGAGCAAGGCTTCGATGGCAGCATAACCGCTGTCGCCCAGATTGGCGGTAAAATCGTTCACGTACAGGTCGATATGTGACTGTGCGACATCCGGTGATAGCTCCTGTGCGTGAGACAATACATATTCACGGGAAGCTTCAGGATGCTTCCACGCGTACTCGACAGAGGCGCGTATCCAGTCTGTGATCGCATCCAGATCCAGATTTCGACGGGCAATAATCGCTCCGAGCGGGATCGGGAGACCTGTATCTTCTTCCCACCAGTTGCCCAGATCGACCTGCTTGCGGAGTCCGTAGGACGGATATGTAAAGCGTGCCTCATGAATAACCAGTCCGGCATCTATATGACCATCACGGACAGCAGGCATGATTTGGTCAAACGGCATGACGACGATCTCGCCTACACCCCCAGGCACATGCTTGGCTGCCCATAGGCGGAACAGCAGGTAGGCGGTTGAACGTTCACTTGGTACGGCTACACGCTTGCCAGACAAGGCTTTTGGGCCTTCCACCGTGGAGCCTTCTTTGGTCAGCACGAGCGGCCCACAACCCCGGCCCAGTGCGCCACCACAAGGCAGCAGAGCATATTCATTCAGCACCCAAGGGAGTGCGGCATACGAGATTTTCATAATATCCAGTCCGTCTGGTGTGATCGCCAGATTGTTGGTAATGTCGATATCGGCAAAGGTAATATCCAGCGCGGGCGCGCCCGGAATCAAGCCATGCGCCAGGGCATGAAAGACAAAGGTGTCATTGGGACAAGGTGAAAAAGCAATTTGCATCTATATAACCTCCGTTAACGTAGAAAATGCGGCTTCCAACGCTTGCAAAGCCTCTTTGATTCGCCAGGCTGCACGGTCACGTGGACCGACAGCATTGGAAATCGTGCGGATTTCCATCACAGGCAGCCCCAGCTTGCTCGCTGCCACGGCTACGCCGTAGCCTTCCATCGCTTCGGCAGCAGCTCCGGGAACACGTTTAGCCAGCTGTTCCGCGGTTGCCGACGTGCCTGTGGCCGTTGTCACGGTCAGGATCGGCCCGGCGACAGCTGTCTGTCCGGCAGCGTGCAATGCCTGAACGATCCGCTGGCTGGCGGCAGTGTTCACGGCGATTCGGCTGGAGCCGAAGCCGAGCTCGTCCACGCTGCTGAAGCCGTCTGCCGTCTCGGCCCCGAGGTCGGCGGCGATGATCGCGTCAGCGATGACGACGCTCTCCAGCGCGGCGGCATGAGCGAAGCCGCCGCCAATCCCGGCGCTGATGACCAGGCGGAAGCCGCCAGCAGCCAGCGCCAGCGCGGTTGAGGCCGCTGCAGATGGAGCGCCCACACCTGCCAGCTCAACCGCAAAGCGGGTGTCGCCCTTCAGGCCGCGCAGCACGGCCTCCCGTTCGCCTTCAACCGCGGTCATGACCAGGATGCGTCCATCTGATGTTATATGCTCCATCGGTTGATTCCCCTTTTAATGTAGGTAATATGCTCCCTTATCATACTGCTTTTTGAAACGATGTTCAAAAAAATTCGACAAAAAAAGCGCTCTATGGCGCTTTTTAAGTGAAATTTTCAGCTTTAGCAGATATGAAAGCCACCAGCACAACTGGTTAAAGGCTTGGCCTGCGAATATGCATTATCTTTAAGATAAAAACAATTCTAATCTGGAAGAATCGCTTAGGCATAGCATATAATAATTATATCGGTTGATCCTTCGTGATCAACTGAAACATCGTAATGTTGCGGTCATAATGGCTTGGGGTCCCATCCTGATTGCGCACTCGAATCATTTCGCTGCTGAACAACTCGATATATCCACAGCCGATCTCACAGTATACGCCCGTAGGGTCCTCTTGCCAGACCGAAACGAGGTGCTGAGACAGCGCTGCGGTGAAAAATTCGATGTTTTTTTGCAGTACGCGTGGCGTTTTCTTGGGTTCCATAACGAAAGTCCTCCCTATAGGATGCCATTTAAAAATCAGCAATTGAGTATGGTTGTAAAAGGTACGCATTATCATTCTACTCTATGAAACAGACGTAAACACTGTACCCTTTAATGCTATTTTTGTAAAGCATCCGATTGACCTTTTCAACATCCAGCTGCGTTTACACACATTTTACATTGCGTTTACACAGCTATGATGCTAGTGCATTTCATCTAATAGTACAATAAAAGGATCACTATACTGCATGAATTGATGGAGGCCATATGTTGATAGAGAGTCATAAAAAGGATAAAGCCGGGTCAGAACGTTATTTTAATCGGGATTTGAGCTGGATTGAATTTAACCGCCGTGTGCTTCAGGAAGCTCAGGATGCAGATACACCGTTGCTGGAAAGAGCCAAATTTTTGGCGATTGTGTCCAGCAATTTGGATGAGTTTATGGCCGTTCGGGTGGCAGAGACGAGAGAGAAGATCAAGGCTGGTTTTACGCAAAAGGATTTTACCGGGTATACTCCCTCCGGTTTGTACAAACGCCTGATGAAGCGCACCGTCTCGATGGTATCCGAACAATATCGGACCTATCGCGATATTTCTCGCCTCTTGACCAAAAAAGGACTCTTAATGCTTGAATATGCAGATTTAAATACGACACAGCGCAAGTCGCTGGATGCTTATTTTCATGACATTATATTTCCGGTGCTAACGCCGATGGCGGTTGATCAAAGCCGTCCTTTTCCATTGGTTCACAATAAATACGTATATCTAGCAGTCGTCTTGACACGCCCGGGGGATACCGAGGAGGATAAGCCGCTTTTTGCGATTGTGCAGGTGCCTTCCAATATTCCGCGTGTGGTTACAGTGCCGCTGCGTTCCAACAGTAAGAAGAAATCATTTATTTTAATTGAAGAGCTCATCAAGCATCATATACAAACGCTTTTCACGGGATATGTTCCACAGGCGGTTCATGCCTTTCGTGTTACGCGTAACTCCGATTTGTCCATTAATGAAGAAGAGATTGAAGATTTGCTCGAAGAGATTGAAAAAGAGCTGCGTCGAAGAAGACGCGGTGCACCGGTAAGGCTGGAAGTGGAAAAAGGGATTCACCCCTTTGCTCTAACAGAGCTTCAACGTGAATTTAAGCTGTTCGATCATGTGTTCGAGATGGACGGGCCACTCGATTTGACGTTTTTATCGTCTTTTGCCGATCACTTGGAGGGGCATTCACATCTAAAGTTTCCACCAATCAAGCCGTTGTATCCGGAAGAGCTGCCCCCGCAAGAGGATATTTTCAGTGTACTTCGCAAACGGGACGTGCTGGTCTATCATCCGTATGAATCATTCGATGCGGTGACGGATTTTATTATTGAAGCGTCAGAGGACCCCGATGTGATGGCCATCAAAATGACCCTGTACCGGGTTAACGGGGAATCCAGGCTAATTCCGGCACTGGCACGTGCGGCCGAATCAGGCAAGCAGGTCACAGTGGTGGTGGAACTGAAAGCCCGTTTTGATGAGGAGCGTAATATTGCCTGGGCGCGTACGCTTGAGAAAGCAGGTTGTCATGTGGTGTACGGACTGGTCGGTTTGAAGACACACGCCAAAATCATCCTGGTGGTACGTCACGAGCGTAACGCGCTCAAACGATACGTGCATGTGGGAACTGGCAATTACAATGAAAGTACGGCTCGCGTATATACGGATATCGGGTTGTTCACGTCAGACCCGGTGTTGGGCGAGGATGCCTCTGATTTGTTCAATGAAATTACGGGCTTCTCTGCGCTCAAGACCCTGCAAGCTTTCACGGTAGCTCCAACGGGAATGAAAAATAGGCTGTTCGAGTTGATCCGCAGGGAAGCGGAGCAAGCACTTGCAGGCAAGCCGGCCCGTATCATTGCCAAAATCAATTCTTTATCCAATCAGGAAGTGATCGATGAACTATATGCGGCTTCTCAAGCAGGTGTAAAGATTGATTTAATCATTCGAGGGGTCTGCTGTTTGCGTCCTGGGGTGGAAGGCTTTAGCGAGAACATTCGGGTTATCAGTATTGTTGACCGTTTCCTGGAACATTCCAGGCTGTTCTACTTTGAAAATGCAGGTAATTCGGAGCTTTTCCTGTCTAGCGCGGATTGGATGACTCGCAATTTGACTCGCCGAATTGAGCTGATGTGCCCGATTTATGATGGACGAATCCAAGCCATGCTGGCGGATATTTTACACTTATCTTTGACCGATAATGTGAAGGCGCGGCAGCTTTTGCCTAATGGCAGCTATCAATTTGTAGCAAGAAACGACGAAGAGGCTCCCATCAGGAGCCAATTCGAAGCAATGAAGGTTAAAAACTGGAAGAAGGAAGAATGGACCACGACAATGTAAGATTCCAGGCCTTTTGAAAATCTTTAGCGATAGCCACCAGTTCCCGTTGTTCCAGAATCGGTTCACTCTTGCTTTCCAGACGAATATGCAGTGCATCCTCTCCTGTAGTGGGATGGATGCTGGTAATGATGCCGGATTCGCTCCGATCCATGCCGATTGCGAGCTGAAGCAGGGAACCGAGCCGATGCACGCGATCTTCGTCCGAGGGCTCCAGAATGTCGGTATGTGTACGCAACAGTCGAAGCGTCCGATTTTTGGGATGGTAATCAGCGATCAGTGCGGACAGTACCGTTTCCCGATGAGTTAAACCGCCTATGCCTGCATGCAGGATCCAGAACACGGAATGCTGGCGGAAATGGTAATAATTCAAGGCAGCTCCCGTCTTGTAAAGGGTAGCCGCGGTCAGCAGCAAGCGTTTGTCCATTGCTGCGGATGCTGTGTCGGTCAATGCGTCATAAAGCAGCACGGCGTACTCATGAACACGTCGGACGTGTGCTTCGCTAACCGGGACACCGAACGACAGGATATTGCGTATGGAGGTGATGAGCGGATTAGCTACCACAGGTTGGTCGGTATTGACCAGCTCATGAAACAGACCGTCCCGCAGGCCCGCTCCACTGATCAAATACGCGATGCCTTGAGCAGCCTCGAATATCGTTTTTAATATAATGAGTCCAGGTACAATAATGTCGGCTCTGTCTTTGGACAGGCCGGCTGTTTTTTTTCGTTTTTCATAAGGGAGATGGGGCAGCGTTTCATAAAAATAATTGACGTCTGCTGCCGTCATTTCGTAATGGTGCGTGACAGGCAGCGAGTAATCCTGCTGTTTTTGATTGATTTTAGCCAAGGTGCGCAGGGTGCCGCCCAGACCGATGAATGGCAGGCCCGGATTGGAAAATATCCAATCATGGTTTTGCAGCGAAGAACGAACAAAGCTTTCCATTTCCTCGATCTGCTGAGGAGACCATTCCCCATTCTTGACTTCCCGTCCAAAACGCCAATTCATATTGACTGCACCAAAGGGAAACGAAACGGTACGCAGCCGCTTCCGCTCACGGAACAGTGTAATTTCGGTACTTCCGCCCCCGATGTCAATAATAATGCCGTCGTTTATGTTCATTGTATTAACCACACCCAGAAAACCGGCATAACCCTCCTGCTCTCCGCTCAATATTTCCAGCGTTAAACCTGTTTCCTCCGCAATCCATTGAACAATTTCGTCCGAATTGACCGCATTGCGGATCGCGGCTGTCGCGGCTGCACGCATACGAACAACCTCGTGCATACGGCATACCGTCATGAATTGGCGCAGTAGTGGAGCGATGCTTCGAATCGCTTCCCGTTCCATACGACCGTTGGCCCCAACCTTTTCACTTAGTCGGGCAGCCTCTTTGCATTCCTGGACAATCCGGTAGGCTCCTGTCTCTGTCACTTCATAGATCACCAGACGTATGGAGTTGGAGCCAATGTCCATGATGCCAATTTTGCTGTTCATGCGTTAACCTCCTTGTCGAAAAAACAATTTGCAGGTAAAATCCGCTGCTCCGGGCAAATAGTAGTCAGATTATTGTCATTGTACCAGTGATGTCCGGTGCATGCTACCGTCTGCAGTGATCTTGTCAAAATCCTATGGGTCTCAGACAATCATCCAAGAATAGCGCATCCCTGTTGAGTATGTATAAGTATAGCTGACGGTGAAAGGAGAGAGGATTGATGAGACAACTTGCAAGCAAGTGGTTAAAGACGAAGGCGTTGCTCCACCATCCATATACCGCCGTTTTTATACCGGAAACGTGTCTTTATAGTGAGGAGCAACTGCGTATGATGCTGGGAAGGCATACTTTTGTATTCATAAAGCCTGTGAAGGGAGGCGGAGGAAGCGGGGTTATGCGCGTTGCAAAGGAGCGTAGGGGATATACATGCACGCGTATGGAGAAAACATATCGTTTCGATCATTTTAAAGCACTTGTGGATGGAATCAACAGACTTCGAATCCAGCGTCCGTATCTCATTCAGCAAGGCATCCAATTGGCAAGCATTCAAGGTCGACCTGTCGACTATCGGGTCAAGGTGGCCAAGAAAGGAGACAAGTGGGTTTTCCGTGCAGTGGTCGCACGTCATGCCCGTCCCGGACTGGTCATTACGAATCTGTGCAAAGGTGGAACTCAATTAAAGGGAACAGAGGCGCTTCGGATGATATATTCTCAGCGTTTAGCTACCCGAAAGCGGCGGGAAATCGCGGATCTCACCCGGCGCTGTATTCCGGTACTGGAGAGAAGGTTTCCAGGGATTGGGCAATTGGGGTTTGATTATGGACTTGACCAAACGGGACGGGTATGGATTTTGGAGGTAAACACAAGGCCCCAATAAAATAAATTTGTACAAACTATGAAAATATTTTTTTGCAGGTAGGCGTCAAAATCCTGTGTATAAGTATTGTCCACATTATCCCCTGTTACATACATGGGTTAACGACACTTACCAACAATTTATACACAGGATTTCCACAATTGACTGTGGATAACAGAACGCTTGTTCCGTTTTTAGTATTTTGATAGAATAGATTTTGAAATAAAAGGAAAGGTTGTGTCGAGGATGGATATGCTGACGGATGAAATGCTTTTGGATTCCTATCAGATGGCAATCGAGCTTAAACTTGAATGTGACTTCATTGCATTGTTGCTGGCTGAAATTCACAAAAGAAATCTAGAGATGAATACAGCTGTAGTCCTTCATTAGACCGGACAAGCTCTCGTACTGCGACTGTAAAGCCATTCAGGGTTCGGATGACTTTACAGACAATCACTGCAACGAATAGGCACACCGTGAAAAAGGGTATTTCACTCCAATGATTCAAATTTGGAGTAAAATACCCTTTTTTGTCATAGTCTAAACTAAACTACAATTTCATGTTACTGCTGTGACCCGGTGACAGCTTGGCGTCCGGATCTACATAGACCTTGGCGTTGTTGACTGCCGTAGGTGCTTCACCAAAGCCAACAGCAATCAGTTTCAGTTTCCCTGGGTAAGTCGTGATATCCCCTGCGGCGAAAATGCCGGGAATATTGGTTTCCTGGCGGGAATCGACCACGATGGAGTTATTTTCGATCTCAATTCCCCATTCAGCAATCGGGCCAAGTGTGGACACAAATCCAAAGTTAACGATAACATCGTCTACTTCGATTTCCTGAGTCTCTTTGGTTTTTACATGTGCGAGAGTGACCTTGGTAATGGTATCTTCCCCATGCAGTTCTGTAATTTCTGTTGGTGTAATGACATTTACCTTGGAAGCGAGGAGGTTTTCCACACTGTGTTCATGCGCACGGAATTTATCACGGCGGTGAATCAATGTAACCTGTTCTGCAATCGGCTCCAGCATAAGTGCCCAGTCGACTGCAGAGTCGCCGCCACCGCTGATTAGCACTTTTCGACCTGCAAATTTGTTCAGATCGCTGACAAAGTAATGCAGGTTCGTTTTTTCAAAATGATCTGCACCAGGCAGTTCCAATCTGCGTGGTTCAAAGGCACCCACACCAGCGGTAATGATAACCGCTTTACCATGATACTCGCCGCCTTTGTCTGTTTTAATGATAAAGTGGCGTTCATCCTTTTTCTCTAACGATACGACTTTCTCCTCCAGTCGTACGTCTGGATTGAAGTGTTTCATTTGCTGGACCAAATTGTTGACCAGCTCCTGTGCAGTCACTTTAGGAAAGCCAGCAACGTCATAAATATATTTTTCAGGATAAAGGGCTGCAAGCTGGCCGCCCAGTTGGGGCATACTTTCAATTAAGGTGACGGATGTCTGACGCATTCCCCCGTAGAAAGCAGCGAATATACCGGCTGGACCGCCGCCAATAATGATCAGGTCGCGGAGTTCCGCACCTGTGGATTGAGTTGTCACTCTAAAAACACCTCCGAAAGGAATTATGGTATGAATTATGGATATTGAATCAGCCATATAGAGGTTTAAATAGCCGTCGAATGCATGATTCATTGCCTCTTATTATAAACTGCCGGATTCCACTTGCAAAGGCAAAGGAATTAAGATTTAGTGAACACTTCTTGTGTGTAGAAAATACCATTTCAAAAGAAAAGCTGTGAATATGTAATGATTATGTACCGGAAGGGGTATAGGCATATGGGCAAGATTCCTAAAATTGTGATTGTTGGAGCAGGATATGGTGGTATATTGACGGCTCAGCAATTGCAAAAAGAGCTCAAGCATAATGAGGCGAACGTCACACTGATTAATCGACATGATTACCACTATATTACGACACATCTTCATATGCCAGCGGCAGGCACGGATACGATTGAGCATTCACGGATTCCGATTGCACAGCTGATTGATGAGTTCAAGGTCGATTTAGTCAAAGGGACGGTGAAGGAAATCATTCCAAAGGAGAAAAAAATCGTACTGGAGGATGGCTCATTGTCCTATGATTACTTGGTGATTGGGCTGGGCGGAGAGCCGGAAACATTTGGGATTGCAGGGATGGATAAGTTCGCGCTGACGATCCGCAGTATTAACTCTGTTCGCCTGATTCGTGAGCATATTGAATACCAGTTGGCTCTCTACAAAAATGACGGTAAACCAGGCAGACTAAACTTTGTTGTAGGTGGCGCTGGCTTCAGCGGCATTGAGTTCGTTGCGGAACTGGCAGATCGTCTGTCACAGCTGGCCAAAGCTTATGACATCGATTTTAACCGGATTCAAATTATTAACGTCGAGGCGGCCCCTACGGCATTGCCGGGATTTGACCCTGAACTGGTGGAATATGCAATGGAGGTTCTTAAGCGCAAGGGGGTTAACTTTCGCATCGGTATTCCGATTAAGGAATGCCTGGAGGATGGCGTAATCGTGGGTGAGGGTGAGAAAATCGAAGCCTGCACGGTGGTCTGGACGGGAGGGATCCGTGGAAACGGATTGATTGAGCAGGCCGGATTCGAAGTGATGCGTGGCAGGGTGAAAATCGACGATTTTCTACGTGCGCCGGATCACGATGACATTTTCATTATCGGGGACAGCTCCCTGATGTTTAATCCTGAAGGTCGCCCCTATCCACCGACGGCTCAAATTGCGATGCAGCAAGGGGTACTTTGTGCCAAGAATCTGGCCGCTACCCTCCGTAATAAAGAGCTTAACAAGTTCGTATTTTCCAATAAAGGGACCGTTGCCTCGCTTGGAAAAGGTGAAGCTGTTGCGGTGGTGGGCAAACGCAAAATAAAAGGCTGGGTTGCAGCACAGTTGAAAAAAATTGTGGATCTCCGCTATCTGTTCATCATTGGCGGGATTCCGCTAGTGCTGAAAAAGGGACGGTTTTTCTAAGGCAGAAAGGTTTCCATGACTTCTATACAGGAGCTTGGAGACCTTTTTTAATAGAGGGAATCGAAAATATGTATTGACTTATAACTATACGACGACGTATAGTATGGTTACAAATTACAGAGGGGGGACCTTCACGTTGAATTCTGATTTTAACATCAAGGCTGATTCCAAGAGAATAAACTTATTGACTGAAAAGTTTCCAAATGTGGATTTACGATCGTTGAATTCATTAATACTTTTCGTGCAGACAGCTCACGGGGTATACAATGGGGTGTCTTCCAGACTGTCTGAGTATGGGTTATCTATTGGAAATCTTAAAATTCTAATGCCTTTGTTTTTGTATGACCGTTCGTTAACTCCGTCCGAGTTGGCTGAGTATTCCGGAGTTACACGTTCAACAGCAACCAGCGTAATTGACAAGCTGGAACGGGACGGGATCATCCGAAGAAGTACGCTGTCGGATCGACGTATGACCGCGATCTCTTTTACTGATGAAGGAAAACAGTTAATTACGGAAAAAATTCCACTGTTCATTCAGCTTTTTTCGGATTTGATGAATGAATTTACGCAGGAAGATCATATTCTTTTTGCTACGTTATTACAGAAGCTTTCCTCAGGTCTTGAACGGATAAAACAGGAATAAAATTTTTCCTGGCATAAATAGTTAGACGTCGTACTATCAGACCCCTTATTTGTTTTTGACTATTTTTTTCAAACTATCATTGGCTAAATCATCATGAAGGAGAGTTTGATGCAATGAATAAAAAGATCATCGTGTATGTTCTACTTATTGCCGCATTGGGTACTGGAGGTACACTGATGGCAATGAGTGGCAAGGATGCTGTGAGTATGGCGGCCCAACAAAAAAACACACTGCTTACCGCAGATACCGTGAATGTCGCTTTTCAGGGCGTAGGGGGAAGAGTGAACACCATTGAGGTTAAAGAAGAACAACAGGTGAAAAAAGGAGACGTGCTCATGACGCTTGACCCTGTGGACCTGGACCTGCAAATTGAGAAATTAAAAACAGATATTGCGCAGGCTGATGTAAAAATAAAGCAGGCTAAAGACGGGCTGCAAAATCAGTCGGAGAAAATCTCGAATTCTGAAAAACAGGGGCAATTGGATATTCAGGCTGCGCAAGCCGGAGAATCCTTATTGAACCAAGGTACACGTGCAGAGGATATTCAAAAACAAAAGCTGGCGATTGAAGCAGCACAGCAATCGCTGGATGCAGCTTTGACAGGAGTGGAGACAGCCAAAAGAAATACAGAAATTGCACAAAAAACAGTAGCATCCAAACAAGAGGCTCTGGACTTGGCCAAAGTGAATTACAACCGTATCAAAGCGTTGTACGACGCCGGTGCTGGAACCAAAGCTGAGCTGGATAATGTCAAAAATCAATTGGATAATGCTCAAATTGCATTAGATACAGCTAAAGATCAGGTTGAAATTGCCAATAATCAGATTTCAGCGGCTAGCAAACAAGCGGACATTGCCCGAAATGGTATCGCTCAGCAGCGAACCGCTTTGGACAAAATGGAGGCAGGTGCAACTGCTGAGGAGCGTCAGCAGGCTCGTATCAAAACAGAAAAGGCCAAGGAAGCCCTGAACCAAACCTCACAAACGCGAAAAGATGTCAAGAATAGTGAATACAATGTAGACCTTCTGGCTCAACAAAAGCAGGCATTAAGCGTCCAACTCAAAACCTTGGAATTGCAGCGCGGACGTATGGTGCTGAAGGCATCTACAGACGGTAAAGTATCCCGTATCGTACCCAAGATGGGAGAAATCGTTGCTACGGGGGCAACGGGCGTCGTTATTGAAAACAACCAGCTATACTACGATATTTATGTGGATGAGGATTCTATCTCGCAGTTTAAAGCAGGGGGAAAAGTGACTTCGCACGTCGTTGCTATAGACAAAGATATCCAAGGCAAGGTGAGGTACATTACCTCTGCTCCGCAGTATACCAACATGAGAATGAGCCGGGATAAAGGTTTATCAGATATCAGCTCCTTCCAAGTACGGGTTGATGTCCCTCGAACAACTGAATTATTACCTGGAATGACGGTAGAGGTTGTGACCAAATGAAGGCGTTTATAGAAGAATGGAAGCTACTGATCAGCGGCAAGATGGTATTCGTCATGCTGCTCGTCCCAATTGTCGTAGCGGTAGCCTTTGGATTTGTATTTAAAAATAATCAGCTGAATGATGCCTCTGTCGCTGTAGTTGATTTAGATCATAGCAATTATAGCCGACAGCTTATTAATAAATTGGATGCATCCCAGTATATTGACGTACGCTATGTGCAAGAGAATGAAACCGATCCGAATTTACTTCTATATAATGAAAGGTTTTTTGCAGTGATCTATCTTCCGGCAGGGCTGGAGGAAAACAGGATTAAAGGAGTTCAGAGCAACATCGGCTTTTATGTAGATAACACAGTAGGTCAGGCCACAGGGAATCTGCGCTCGGCGGTCACAGAGATCATTGCCACGGAGAATGCAATACTGGCTGGTGGTGGTTTAAAGGGAATGGGGATGAGTGACAGCCAGGTAACGGGGCTTACTTCCAACATGTTACTCCAGCAGCGTCTGCTGTATAATCCCACCAATGCTACTTTAATGACTTCGGTTATGGGGTTCATTAATACGGTCATGATTTCACTGATTGCTGCTGCTGCACTAACCATTGTTCCGCGTTTACGGGAGCAAGGTAGATTAAAAGAAGAGCTGCAGCATTCGTCCGGTTTGATTCTAAGGGTGCTACCGTATGCGTTAGTAGGATGTGTGTCCTTTTACTTGTCGATTGGTTTGCTCAAGCAGATTGGCGGACTCCGGTTTGAAGCGAATGTATGGCAGATCAGTATTCCGTTTCTACTATACACGATTAGTCTGAGCTTGTTTGCGATGGCTTTGGGGTGGAATGCGGCGAATCCGGGAAAAGCCTCTCCGCGTCTCATGCTGATTATATTGCCTTCGTTCTTGCTCAGCGGTGCTCAATTGCCAGTAGCTATGCTGCCGACATCGCTGCAATATGTTAGTAATATTCTCCCATTGACCTGGCATTTCAAGTTTTTGAGAGGACTGGGATTTAAAGGGGGAAGCCTGAAATATTTTATTCCTGAGCTTGGCGGCTTTTTGATCTTGTTAAGTGGTTTGTTGCTTCTTATTTTTATTCAGATCGCGTTGGAGAAGAGAAAGCTGGCAAAAAACGAGGAGACATCTGCAGTGGTGGAGCCTATGCTACAATAAGGGGGCTCCTTCTCTTTTTTTGGACTTTTAGGCTATAAAAAAAGGATTCCGTGCCCCGAAAGCGGGAGTTCACGGAATCCTTGATTGTATGTTGGGATAGGGTGCTGACGTTTGTGCTTTACAGCTTCAGCATATCTTCGAATGTTTCTTCGTTCAACACGCTGCCGACATAGAAGGAGCCGAATTCACCGTAACGGGCACTAACTTCGTCAAAACGCATTTCGTAGATCAGCTTCTTGAATTGCAGTGCATCATCGGAGAACAGTGTTACGCCCCATTCCCAATCGTCAAAGCCGACGGAGCCGGAAATGATTTGCTTCACTTTGCCGGCGTAGCTGCGTCCGATCAAACCGTGGCTGCGCATCAGGGTGCGGCGCTCGTCCATCGAAAGCATGTACCAGTTGTCGTCCAGATCACGTTTTTTGTTCATCGGATAGAAGCAAATATAACGGGCCTTGTTCAAAACAGGCTTCAAGCGAGCGACGATTTGCGGATTTTGCATTGGATCTTCATCCTTGCTCAAATAGTTGCTCAGCTCTACCACGCTCACATAAGAGTAGGTTTTAGTTGTATATTTGGCGAAGGTTGTCTTGTTGAAATCATTTTCCAGCTTATTAAGATCTTCCAGCGTTTCACGCAGGTGCAGCATAACGAAATCAGCCTTTTGTCCAACGATCGTATAGACAGCAGAGCTACCCAGACCCGCTTCTTCGGTAGCGTTCCATTCCTTCATAAATTCTTGAAGCTCGTCCAACGCTCCGGCGCGCTCCTCATCGTCTGCCGTTTTCCATGCCGTCCAGTTGATGGACCGGAAATCGTGAAGCGCATACCAGCCCTCCAGTGTGGAGGCCACTTCGTTAGGTGTTGCCGGGGGTTGTTGAGGTTGATGTTGATTCACGATCTACACTCCTTTGCAATCTGTAAATTTAATCGGCACAGCCGAAATGATGTGTACTTCAATCTATCTTCTTTGTATTCAATCCATGATGCTTAACCATTATATTGTAGCTCAAAGTAAAACTTTTCACCAATGAAAGAAGTGTGAAGAATTTTATTTTTGCCGTGATGTAGGTCACAAAGCCATAAAATAGTTAGTATTTGCGAAAAAAGGTGAACGCAGACGAATACGGCTGCCAAAATGGAGAACAATTGCCCTTATTTTGTTCGTCCCAGCAGAGGTCAAGTATGGTAGAATAGATAAACATCTTGGAGACCGTTATGTCAGGAAAGGAAGAATGTTGGAATGCGGATGAAAAACCTGCTGCACTATACTGAGAACCACCGCTACTGCGTTTATCGGGAATTTGGCTTGAGCGCACTGGATGAATTGATGCTGGGAAGCGTCTATCAGCCGATGGTAGGTGCATTTGCGGTCAGTCTATATCGACTGTTGTTCCAGCATGTGCCAGTCGGACAGATCGGTTATTCGCCGCTGGAACAGCAGCGTCGACTTTTTCTGACACTGGGATTGGAGCCGAGTGAGAAGGGACGCAAGTATCTGATTGAACAAACCTCCAAGCTGGAGGCTGTTGGTCTGTTACAGACGTCCAGGCTGTATGCACCGGAAACGGACGATTATATGTATGAATATGAGATGCAGCCGCCGCTCTCACCTGCCGAATTTTTCAGAACGCAGCATCTCACCCTTTTGTTGAGAGACAAAATCGGCAAGTTTGCAGTGCTTTCTCTGAGAGAATCGTTGTGGAGCAGGGAATCTAGCGAATGGTCGCAATCTTCCTATAATAAAGAGAATATTTCGGTTCCGTTTTATGAGTTGTTTGAGCTGAATACCCATGTTATAGATTATGAGCTGGAGCAGGCGCTGTCCGAAGTGTCCACAGGCCGCCAGACTGGGGCGGCGTTAACGTCAGAGTCGGAGAAAGCGCTGAACTATGCAGACATCATTCTCCGTTTTCCGCGTGAATCCGTCAATCGCAAGCATGTGGAGCGTCTGCGTTTTGAGCATGAGCAGTTAGGCATGGTGAATTACGTTGTCCGCAAATTTGATCTATCTGTACAGGACATCAGCCGCCTGCTGGATGAGGACGGTATTTTTACCGAAGCAGGCGATTTGCTGCTCGATGAGCTACAGCTTAGGGCTAGCCAGCAATCCAGGCAGGACCGAAAGCGTCAGGAGGAACAGCAGGTGCAGGCCGCCAAGGTGGTCGCTTTACGCCAGCGGGAAGCTTCTCCATCTGAAGAGCCGCCCGTAGAGCAGGCGGTAGAAATGGAATTTTATGTAGAGGTGCCACCACAGTTCACAGCGAAGTGTGACATTCACCAATATAATATGATGTTGCGCAACGAGCCTTATCGTCGTTTGCTGCAAACCTTTTTCCCCGGCACGGTTCCCGGCAACCTGCTGGATATATTCGAAAAAATTGATATCAGCTATAAGCTGCCTGGAGAAGTTATCAACGTGCTTATCCATTACTTGATGTCGTTGCTCGTGTCGGGAAGTGATCAACGGATCAACCGCAACTTCGTCGAGGCCGTTGCTTCCAATATGCTGCTGAAGCAGGTAAATACTTATGAAAAGGCTGTTCAATATATACGGGATCAAGCCAAGGTAAAGGGAAAGCAGTCTGCTGCTTCTTCTTCCGGTGGCGGCCGCTCCCGCTCGTATGGCAAAAATAATGGCTCTGCCAAGCCATCCATCCCGATTGTACAGGATCAGCCTTCCGAGGAATCCGTAACTGAGGAAGAACTGGACGAACTGCTGCGTCTGGCCGAACGTATGCAATCAGGCAAGCAAAAAAAGGTGTAGTAGATTTTAAGGTGTTAGGTTTTTAGTCCTTAACTTATTAAGCGAAGCCAATTCAATAAGGTGTCGACTTTATGGCGGTCGGTAGCGGAGCGGGCAGAATTGTTCTGAAGAAGCGAAGCGTTTGCCTTTATACCCGGATTTTAACCTTTAAATTCTTATTTCAATAGAAAAAATCCGGGTATAACAGCAATCGGAAGAACAATCTGCACGCGAAGCGCGCTTTCCCGCCCCATAACTCTGCACATTTTAGAAAGGAGGAGCGTTCTTGGAATCACTGGGCGATTTGCTGCAGCAGATGCAGAACCCTTCGTTCCGCCAGCGCACGCGCAATGTGGCCGATCAGGTACTCAATGATCCGCTGGTGCAGGAATTTTGCACTGCGCATCCTGATGTGGACAGAGCGCAATTGCGACTCAATATGAGCATGCTCTTTCAGTATGCCCGGGATCGTCGAAATTGTGACAATTGCCCGGGGCTGGAGCGGTGCCCTAACGATTTTCAGGGCCACTTTTGCAAGCTGGGCGTGGAATATCCGAATGGAACAGCGGAAATCGTGGACATTCGCACCCCGTGCGCCAAGCTGGTTGCTGCCCAACATGAACAACGGGTGCGTCAGCGAATTAAAAGCTTTTATGTGGATGAGCGTGCGTTGTTGGAAGGATATAATGCCGTTGAAATTGCGCGCAAGGACTTGCAGCGGGTACCCGCAGTTAATCAGGTATTCCGCTATATTGAAGAAACCAAAAGTCAGGGTTTATTAAAAAAAGGACTGTATCTGGAAGGCACATTTGGTACGGGAAAAACCTTTTTAATGGGATACTTGCTGCACGAGCTGGCCTTGTTCGGGCTGAACGGTGTGATCGTGTATATGCCTGATTTTGTAGAGGACTTAAAGTCCATGATTCAGGATGGGCAGAAATTGAAGGAAACGACCGAAATGCTAAAAAATTGTGACCTGCTCGTTTTTGACGATATTGGGGCCGAAAATCTAAGCCCCTGGGTACGGGATCATGTGATGGGCTCTATTTTGAATTACCGAATGAACCGCAAGCCCACCTTTTATACCTCCAATTACACGCTAGAAGGGCTGGAGAGGCATCTCAGCTTTACGAGCAAGGATGGGGAGGAATTGTACAAGGGACAACGTTTGATGGACCGGATTCGTCCTTTTGTTGATATCATTACCGTGAAGGGGAAAAACCAGCGGGGGTAAAGGGGCATCTGTCTGCTATTTTGATATCTTACAACTGAAAAACTATTGTGATATAATTAATAGGTGTCGAAAAAGACATTACAGGTTATAATAATCTTGACTTTTCTATAAAGGAGGAACATACAATGGCAATTGTTAACGTGTCCGATCAATCCTTCAACGCAGAAGTCGAAGGCACAGGAACCGTTTTGGTTGATTTTTGGGCGCCATGGTGCGGTCCTTGCAAAATGATCGCTCCTATTCTGGAGGATCTGTCCACAGAGGTTGGCGACAGCGTCAAAATCGCGAAAGTGAATGTGGATGAAAATCCAGAGTCCGCTTCTCGTTTCGGCGTTATGAGCATTCCTACTCTGATCGTCTTCAAAGACGGACAGCCTGTGGATAAAGTGGTAGGTTTGAACTCGAAAGAAGCGCTGAAAAGCATGCTTACCAAACACCAATAATCATTGCATGTGACCCATGCTCCTGCGGGGGTCTGGGGAGCGGCCATGAATGGTCAATGCCTCCGGTTGTATATACCGGGGGCGTTTTTTGCGTATTATTCCTATATATTATATCGTAGTCAAGCAATCATTTAAGAATGGAAGGGGGAACCGGGCGGATGAAATCTTTTACGGAGGACTTGCACGATCAGGAGAAGGCGCTGGAGAACATACGGCATAAATTAGCGTTACTGCCGGATGCATCAGGTTGTTATCTGATGAAGAATGGCGAAGGCACCATTATTTATGTCGGCAAGGCCAAAGTGTTGAAAAACCGGGTCCGTTCCTATTTTACAGGCAGCCATAACGGCAAGACGCAGCGACTGGTTGCCGATATTCGTGATTTTGAGTATATCGTAACAGCTAGTAATATGGAGGCGCTCATTCTGGAGTGCAACCTGATCAAAAAGTATCAGCCACGCTATAACGTGCTGTTGAAGGATGATAAAACCTTTCCGTATTTGAAAATTACGAACGAAGCCCACCCCAAGCTGGAGGTGACCCGGCGCGTTCTGAAAGATAAAGCAAAATATTTTGGGCCTTATCCCAACTCCTACGCGGCACATCAGACGAAGAAGCTGCTGGATCGCATGTATCCGTTACGCAAATGCGGTGTGATGCCCAAGGAAGTATGCCTGTATTATCACATGCATCAATGTTTGGGACCCTGTGTAAAAGAAGTTGATCAGGAAACGTATGACCAGATTGGTCAGGAGATCGCTTCTTTTTTGAGCGGAGGACATGAGGAAATTAAAAAAGATCTCCAGCGTAAAATGCAGGAGGCCGCAGAGGAGCTTTACTTTGAGCGTGCCAAGGAGCTGCGGGATCAGATTATCAGTATTGACACCATGATGGAAAAGCAGAAAATCACAACCTCTGATGCCAAGGATCGAGATGTATTCGGATTTTCGGTAGACAAGGGCTGGATGTGTGTGCAGATCCTATATGTTCGCAAGGGTAAAATGATCGAGCGCCATATGTCGACTTTTCCTTTCTACGGCGAGGCTTACAGCGATTTTATGTCCTATGTGACGCAATATTACAGTGACAACCCGGCAGTACCGCAGGAAATTTTGCTTCCCGATACACCTAAGCTGGTAAAGCGGGTCGAAAAGGGTGAGCAGAGTGTAGAACCTGTTTCAGAACGTACTGCAGATACACTTCTGGTGGCTGAGGAACGAGCTTCTTATGCGGAGGCAGCACCTCCAGAAATCGAAGCCCAGCTCTCCGGCGGACTGGAGGAACCGGCTGCAGCGGCACTAGCTCTGGCTGAATGGCTGGATATAAAGGTGCTTGTACCTCAGCGTGGGCTAAAGAAACAAATGACGGAGATGGCAACGGAAAATGCACGTGTCGCTTTGGATGAGAAGTTTAAACTGATCGAACGGGACGAGGAGCGAACATCCAAGGCTGCAAGCAATCTGGGACGTGCGATAGGACTGGATCGCTTGCATCGGGTGGAAGCATTTGATAATTCCAACATACAAGGTTCTGACCCTGTATCAGCCATGATTGTGTTCATTGACGGCAAGCCTGCCAAAAAGGAGTATCGGAAATATAAAATCCGTTCTGTGCAGGGGCCGGATGACTATGAAACGATGCGTGAGGTTATTCGGCGTCGATATGAGCGTGTGCTGAAGGAAAATCTGGAGCGACCCGATCTGATTGTTGTCGATGGTGGACGTGGACAAATTAAGGCGGCGACTGATGTACTGGAAAATGAGCTGGGTTTATTCATTCCGGTGTGTGGTCTCGTGAAGGATGCCAAACACAGAACTTCCCAGCTACTGGTGGGAGAATCCAACGAGGCTGTGAAATTGGCTCGCAATAGCGAAGAATTTTATCTGCTGCAACGGATTCAGGACGAGGTTCACCGTTTTGCGATTACGTTCCACCGGGAGCAACGCGGCAAGTCCATGGTGACGTCTCGTCTGGACTCCATTCCAGGCATTGGGGAGAAGCGGCGCAAGCTGCTGCTTAAGCATTTTGGGTCCCTCAAAAAAATAAGAGAGGCCAGTGTCGAAGACTTCCGGCCTCTCTCTATTGGTGATAAGCTTGCGCGTCAGATTATAGCTGCCCTTCGGGAGGAGGAGTCGTAGAATACGGCTCCTCTTTTTTTAGATTATAGAATTTATAAATTTTCAGCAGAGCTGAACAATTCTATAATCGCAAGAAAAACTCCCGCTAAGCGCGGTCTGGCTCCCGTGAAAGTTCGTCGATAGACGTTTTTCTTATAGGCTCAAACATGATTCGATTAGGCTTTTTTGGACTAAACCAGTAAATAACGTAACCTACAATGGCTGGAAGTAAGATCCAGAACAAACCTGCGCTCAGGTTCACGGTATCTCCCAAACTCATCACACTAAATCCCATGAGAATGCTGTCAAAAATAACGTGGCTGAACATGGCAGCGATAAAGCCGTAACGCAGGAACACAAAGCTGAACAGCAATCCGAGGAAGGTCAGCTCAATAGGTCTGGAAATCACCGGATAGATCGGATACAGTGTATGCCCCAGTGCCCATATAAGCGTGGTGATCAGGGAAGCGACAAAAGTGCTCCTTACTATTTTTTTCACCATCGGAATACCGAACAAACGGTATACGGCTTCCTCCCCAATACCAGCCATCCAGGCCATAATGGGCAGTAACCATGGATAAGCCATATTGTAAGGAGATTGCGTAGCATCTGTTGTGGAGAACGTATTGAAGGTACGTTCCAGCACAAAGAACAAAATGGATTGTACTCCAAGTAAAATAAAGGCCCACAAGTAGCCAACATACATACTGCGAAGCACATACAGCCCGTAGCCCGGCTCTTTGGCACGTGGCCATGCATTCAGTCCAACCTGACGCATAAGCCCGTCACCGCCAACCAGGGAGAAGTAGAGTGCTACGGTCATAGCGAAGTAAACACCAACCTGGAAAACCATGAGAAAAATAAGCATTCCCCGGCTGCCTGCTTCTGCTTGCAGTAAAGGCAGCATGTTCAAGGTCCCTGCTATAGTAGCAACAAAATACACAACGGACAGAACAATGCCGCGTACAAAGGAAGTATGGCGTCGTGTGAGAGACGCGTACACAATCGCGAGTACGCCCAATACTAAGGTAAACAAGGCATAACCCGCATAGGTCATCCAGTTGGCCCAGTAGGTTTGCTTTTTGACATAATCGGTATAGGACGATGGGGCAGAAAAGCTCTGTGTAAACGAGCGAACACCCCCGTCTTCAAAAGTAAACGCCAGTGTAAGTACCGAGGAACCGATTTGTTTACCGTCCACGGTATACTTTAATCCACCCTCCCCTTCGTTGGTCACGAGCTTCAAGTCCGACGGCTTAAAGCCAAAGCGTTTGACCCATATAGAGGCTGCCTGTTCTTTTGCTTCAAGCGTCATGTCGCCCTCAGCCGCACGAACAAGCCTGCTGCGTGCTTGCTCATCCGTAGAAATATCGGCTTGTGCGTAATTGGTACTGGAGGTCATTCGTTTAAAGTTAACGACTTTGCCAGTCGATAAATCCACATAAATTTGCAATTTTCCCTTCGCAGAAGGATCTGGGAGATCCACCCGAAAAGTCTCATATGGGTAACTTTTTTTCCATGTACGATTGTACTGTTGAAGCAGTTTTTCTCTGGATAAATAACCGTACAAATCCGTTTCAGCCTGATAGGTAACGACAGGCTTTTCGGGCGGTGATTCTGTATAGCCCAGTTCGGAGCGAGCGAAGTCTAATGCGTGGTTAACCGCTTCTTGTTTGCTGATCGTCGCTGTGTTCATCAATGATTCTGAACTTGGATTGCTAAGTGAGGGAATAAGCAATTGAAAGATAAAAAAGCAAATCAGGCCAATCCCGCCCAACAAGCCTAATCTTTTGAAGTTCGCCGAGAGCACGATCGGGTTCCCGATAGGATTCATGAGTTTCCTCCTTAATCTGTAAATAAGTGCATCCATTAAAGATATCATACTGCACAGGTTCCCGCCAACACAGCTGAGATATTCATGAAAATGGAGTGAAAGCATCCTAAAGTTTCAATAAAATAAGATAAACTGCGATTAAACGCTACCTATTCGCGAAATAAAGCCAAATTAACGTTTTTTCGACAAAATCGGTTTTGTGATCTGGATACAGAAGGATTATAATCTTGAGGCAATGCCTATAAAATCAATAGGTAACGCTATACATTTGAGCCGAATTTCCATAGGAAAACGGGGGAACCATGTTACTGGGGTGAATTTTACAGCCGGTCTCGTACCGGACGTGTGAATAGGGCATACTGTGCTGCCCGAATCCGTCAGCTAACCTCGTAGGCTGTGAACAGGGACCCAGTCAGGCACTCGGTTTTCCGGTGTCTTTTTTTTGTGTATAAGTGTGAAAAATAGAAGTTTGCTGAGTTAAGGACGCGTAGCGGGCTTACACCGTATTAAACCACTGTTTTTATAGTTTTAAGATAGTAGGAGAAGTGATGAATAGATGAACCCCAATGCCAGCTGGCTTCGGCTTTCTCCGCCGCGGATATTTGTTGCGGGCTTTGCCGTTATCATACTTATAGGTAGCTTATTGTTAATGCTGCCGATTTCCAATACAACGGGGAAGCCGCTTGCGTTTATAGACGCTTTGTTTACAGCGGCCTCCGCGACCTGTGTCACAGGGCTTGTCGTTAAGGACACGGGCACCTTTTTTACAACCTTTGGTCAGGTGGTGATCGCTGCGCTCATTCAAGTCGGCGGTCTCGGTTTTATGACCATGGCCACCCTGATCGCACTGGTGTTCAAGCGTCGTATCTCCTTGCGGGAGCGTCTCATTTTGCAGGAGGCGATGAATCAGACCTCTGTAGAGGGAATCGTTGGCTTGATCCGTAAGGTGTTATTGTATTCACTGGTCATTGAGGGCGTGTGCGCTGCGATATTTGCGGTTCGCTGGTCCTTTGATATGCCTGTAGGCAGAGCGATTTATTTTGGAATCTGGCATGCGATTTCCATGTTTAACAATGCTGGTTTTGATTTATTCGGTCACTTTCGCAGCCTGACAGGTTATGTATATGATCCCGTCGTTAATTTTACCGCTATGTTTTTGATTATCTCGGGAGGCATCGGCTTTGTGGTGATGTCGGATCTGGCAGAATATCGCAAACGCCAGAGACTGACCTTGCATACCAAGGTGGTACTTAGCATGACGGCTGCGCTGATTGTAGTCGGAACCCTCGTCATCTTTGTTTTCGAGTTTACAAATCCAAACACATTAGGATCGCTCGATTGGGGAGGCAAGCTGCTGGGATCTTTATTCCAGTCAGTAACCCCTCGTACTGCGGGTGCTAATACGCTGGATATCGCAAGCCTGCGGCAGGCTACGCAGTTTTTCATCATTATACTGATGTTCATAGGGGCTTCCCCTGGCTCCACTGGAGGCGGGATTAAGACGACAACGTTCGCGCTGCTCGTGGGAGCGGTGTTTTCTATGCTGCGAGGTCGGGAAGATATTGTATTGTTTAAGTATCGGCTTGCGCAAGCACGAATTTACAAGGCTTTGACCATTACTCTGTTGGGATTGTTGTTCGTGATTGGGGTAACGATGATTTTGTCTGCCACCGAAGATCATCATTTTCTGATGATTTTGTTTGAAACGGTGTCTGCCTTTGGTACGGTGGGATTGTCGATGGGGCTTACACCTGATTTGACAGTTGTCGGCAAGCTGGTGATTACTCTGACGATGTTTGCAGGTAGACTCGGACCGCTCACGCTGGCTTATGCACTAGGCCCCAAAAAGGGTAAGGAATTATATCGCCATCCGGAAGGCAAAATGATTATAGGATAGGGGAGTTTTCGAGTAGATATGAAAACGCAGCAGTTTGTAGTTATTGGTTTGGGGCGGTTTGGCTCAAGCCTGGCTTTGCAATTGGTGGATATGGGGTGCGAGGTGCTTGGCATCGACCGGAATGAAGACGTTGTAGACAGCATGAGTGAGCTGCTGACGCATACTGTCATAGCGGACGCTACCGATGAGGATTCGTTGCGGTCACTGGGTATCCGTAATTTTGATTGCGGTATTGTTGCTATTGGGGATGACATTCAGGTAAGCATTCTAACCGCCATTTTGCTGAAGGAGCTGGGTGTAAAAAAAGTCGTAGCCAAAGCGATATCAGTGCTGCACGGACGGGCATTGGAAAAGCTCGGTGTGGACCGTGTCATTTATCCTGAGCGGGATATGGGAATACGGGTGGCTCATCAGCTGGTTACGCCTAATTTGCTCGACTATTTGGAGCTGTCCAAAGAATACAGCATTGTGGAACTAAATGTACCTGCATGTCTCAATGGCAAAACGTTATCAGAGCTGAATACCCGTACCCGCTTTGGCTGCAGTATTGTGGCTCTTCATACGGCGAACGGTATTCTCATTGCACCAACGGCTATGGATCGGCTCAAAGCGGACGATATTATGGTCATCATCGGTTCTAATGACAATATCGCCCGCTTCGAGGATGAGGTCGTTAACATCAATGAAGAGGCCTAACCCTGCTACACCATACGATAGCCGGCAAACGACGCTCGTGTTTCGCTAATCCAGCTTCGCGCTGTCGAGCTGAGATCTGCTGTCTCTGAATAAATGAGAGACGTCGTTCGGCGTGTCTCCTTCAAGTCCGGCAAGAACAGCGCAGTCAGTCCATTATCCCGCAGCAGCTCGCTGCGCAAATAGGATTTGGGCAGTAACGCAGAAGCCTTACAGGTTGGAAGCAAGCGAACAATGGCCTCGAAGGAGTCGATTTCCATACGGATATCGGGCATGATGCCGCTGCGCTGGAACAAATCATCTGTCAAGCTGCGATACCAGGTCCCTTTGGAGAAAATAATCATCGGCAAACCCTGTAGATCTTTCATCGAGGCTGTTCCTGTTTTGCTCGTTAATTCATGTCCTAGCGGAACGACCAGCTCCAAATGATCGTCAAATAGTGGAATGCAACGCAGTCCAGCCTCATGAATGGCAGACCCGACAATACCGGCGTCTGCTTTTTTGTCGCGTACAAAAGCGACGATTTCATGGGTTTTGCCTGTGAGTAACTTCAGCTCGGTTTGGGGATGCTTGCTCATGAAAGCTTCGACGAGGGTGGGCAGCGTCGTTTGGAGTGTCGTGAGACTTGCGCCCAGGGTGAGCATGCTTTGGGCTTCGTTTTTGTGCCGGGACAGCTTTTGTAAAAAGCGGAGCTGTCGTTGCCGTTGCTCCAGCGCGAAGGTATATACAAATCGTCCGGTTGACGTAATTTCGAGCCGTTTGCCCCGCCGATCAAAGAGATGTACACCCAATTCTTCCTCCAGCTTGGCGATTTTACGGGACAGGGCGGGCTGGGACAGATTTAGTAGTTTGGAGGCTTTGTTCAGGCTGGATTGCTCGACAATGACGGCAAAGGCGTTCAAATCCTCAAACATATCATTCACTTCCTCTCTATATGCAAAAAAGACATAATAATTAATACGTATATTGCAATTCCATTATAAGCCGAAAAGGAGTAACATAAAAGCGACACAAGATGTTCACACTTTTGATTTTCCTTATAAGGGACACCTTGTTGGACATTTCCTGTCGGGAACTGTCATTTTATATGTTATATTACTATTACTGAAAACGCTATTATTGGAGAAGGGAGCATTACCTAGATGAAAGGATTCTATTCCAGAAAGCTGCATTCGCTTCTTGGCGTCATCCCGCTGGCTCTTTTTTTTGTTGAGCATTTGGTGACGAACTTCACTGCAGTGGAGGGAGGCAAGGAAGGGTTCAATCGCAGTGTGGCCTTCCTGAATGGTTTGCCGCTGGTGATTGTGCTTGAAACGTTATTCATCTACTTGCCATTATTGTTCCACGGAATTTATGGCTTGTATATTGCTTATCAGGCTGATCCGAATGTCAAAAATTTTGGCTATTCGCGTAACTGGCGCTTTCTGTTCCAGCGTATTACCGGTGTCATTACGTTCGTGTTCATTATCTGGCACGTGTTCGATACACGTATTCAGGTGGCTCTGGGTAATGTAACGCATGAGGAGCTGGGCGGTGTAATGCACGGGATTGTAACGAACCCAGTCTATTTTATTCTGTATTTAATCAGCGTTGTTTCGGCATCCTTTCACTTTGCTAACGGGCTATGGGCATTTATGGTCAGTTGGGGCATCACCGTGGGACCACGTGCACAAAAGGTATCCTCCTATATTTGCATGACCCTGTTCGTGGTGGTATCTCTCGGCTTCATCGCTTCCCTGTTGGCATTCCGCAGCGCGGAATTCCAGGCAACGGCTACCGCTTTGATACAAAGCAGCGCTATTCAGCAGCTACTGTAAAAAATGAATTTACATTATACATCGTTTGCATACATCGTTTGCAGATTCTATTTTCAATGGGAAAAGGGGATTTGGCTAAATCCTGAAAACAAGGAGTGAGCAGAAATGGTAGCATCCAACATTATTGTCGTGGGCGGCGGTCTGGCGGGTCTGATGGCTACGATCAAGGCGGCAGAGGCAGGAGTCCACGTTCATTTATTTTCTTTGGTTCCGGTAAAAAGATCCCACTCCGTTTGTGCTCAAGGCGGCATCAACGGGGCAGTGAATACCAAGGGCGAGGGAGACTCACCCTGGATTCATTTTGATGATTCGGTCTATGGCGGGGATTTTCTGGCCAACCAGCCTCCGGTAAAAGCAATGTGCGAAGCGGCTCCGGGGATTATCCATCTCATGGACCGTATGGGTGTCATGTTCAACCGGACACCGGAAGGATTGCTGGATTTCCGTCGCTTTGGCGGTACCCAGCATCATCGGACAGCCTTTGCTGGAGCGACGACAGGTCAGCAGCTATTGTATGCCTTGGATGAGCAAGTACGACGCTGGGAATCCGAGGGCTTGGTGACCAAATATGAAAACTGGGAGTTTTTACAGGCGGTACTGGATGATGAAGGTATCTGTCGAGGTATTTGTGCGCAGGATTTACGCACGATGGAAGTGAAAACTTTTGCAGCGGATGCGGTTATTTTGGCATCGGGTGGTCCTGGCATTATTTTTGGTAAAACCACAAATTCCGTGATTAATACCGGCACGGCTGCCGGTGCGGTGTATCAGCAGGGCGTACGTTATGCGAACGGTGAGTTTATCCAGATTCATCCGACGGCTATTCCGGGGGATGACAAGCTGCGTCTTATGTCTGAGTCGGCACGGGGAGAGGGCGGTCGGATTTGGACGTACAAGGACGGCAAGCCGTGGTATTTCCTCGAAGAAAAATATCCGGCTTACGGAAATCTGGTTCCACGCGATATTGCAACACGTGAAATATTCAGCGTATGCGTCGATGAAGGACTTGGCATTAATGGCGAGAATATGGTCTACCTCGATCTGTCTCACAAGGACCCGAAAGAGCTGGACGTGAAGTTGGGCGGTATCATTGAAATTTATGAAAAATTCGTCGGTGACGATCCGCGTAAAATCCCGATGAAAATTTTCCCGGCTGTGCATTATTCAATGGGTGGCATGTGGGTCGATTACAATCAGATGACGAATATACCGGGGCTGTTTGCCGCCGGGGAATGTGAATTCCAGTATCACGGAGCCAACCGTTTGGGTGCAAACTCGTTGTTGTCAGCTATTTACGGGGGGATGGTAGCTGGACCGAAGGCTGTGGAATACATTAAGGGCTTAAAAAAATCCACCCAGGATGTAGCTTCCTCCGTGTTCGATGCAGCGGTAAAACAGCAGACGGAGAAGTACGAGCATATTTTGCATATGAACGGAAAAGAAAATGCTTATGTTCTTCACAAAGAGCTGGGCGAATGGATGACGAACAATATGACTGTCGTTCGTTATAACGACAAGCTCGAAGCTACGATCCACAAGATCAAAGAGCTGAAGGAGCGTTATGCTGACATCAACATCAATGATGCTTCGCGCTGGAACAATGCGGGTGCGGCGTTTACACGTCAGCTGTGGAATATGATGGAGCTGGCTGAAGCGATGACCAAGGGGGCGCTGCTGCGCAATGAAAGCCGCGGAGCTCACTATAAGCCGGACTTCCCGGATCGTAACGATGAGGAATTCCTGAAAACAACGATTGCGGACTGGACACCGGAAGGACCCCAAATTTCATATGAAGACGTGGACGTTTCGCTGATCAAGCCGCGTATTCGAGATTATTCCAAGAACAAATAATAGGAGGGAGTGTATTTTAGATGTCGGAGCAAGCAGTGAAATCGAATAAAACAGTGAAGTTCGTTGTGACCCGTCAGAATGAACCGAATGCCAGTCCATATACGGAAGAATTCGAATTACCCTATCGCCCGGGCATGAATGTGATTAGCGCGCTGATGGAAATTCAGCGCAACCCGGTAGACAGTCATGGTAAAGAGACTGCCCCGGTATGCTGGGAGTCGAACTGTCTGGAAGAAGTATGCGGAGCCTGCTCGATGGTGATTAACGGCAAGCCGCGTCAGGCCTGTGCCGCACTTGTTGATAAGCTGGAGCAGCCGATTACGATTGCACCGATGAGCACATTCCCGGTTGTGCGGGATTTGATCATCGACCGCAGCCGGATGTTTAATGCACTCAAGAAGGTCAAAGCATGGATTCCGATTGACGGCACCTACGATCTGGGCCCTGGTCCCAGAATGGCGGAGAAAAAGCGTCAATGGGCGTATGAACTGTCCAAGTGCATGACCTGCGGGGTTTGCCTGGAGGCTTGCCCAAATGTCAACGAGAAGACAACGTTCATTGGACCTGCGGCGATATCTCAGGTTCGCCTGTTTAACAGCCACCCGACAGGGGAAATGAATCAGGAGGAGCGGCTGGATGCATTGATGACGGACGACGGGCTGGAGGGCTGTGGTAATTCGCAAAACTGCGTACGTTCTTGCCCGAAAGGCATTCCGTTGACAACCTCCATTGCCGAAATGAACAAGCAAACGACCAAGCATATGTTCAAGCGTTGGCTGACTGTATAGCGCGAGTCAGCCAAGATGTCATCAAAACCAAAACAGGCTTTTTCCAATCGGAGAAAGCCTGTTTTTTGCGTTCATAAGAGATAAAGGGGAGCATGAGGGAGGAGAGTAATATAGCACTTATGGTATAATTATGGTATTGTGTATCGTTTTTGGAGAAAAGGAGGCTGGGCAGGTGACTGTGCAACCGATAACGAATCGACCTGTCACCAGGTCGGATGTAAGAATTACAGAATAGTGAGCTAGAGGAATAAATAGCAAGGGGACACACATATGGAGAAAACGCCGCAAACCCGCCGCGAGAGTCAGGATGGTCCGTACAATGAGGCCGCAATCCCTCCCGGTTCTTCGCGGCGTTCCACTTCAAATGAGCCAGCCAATCCTTCCCGCCGCCGTTTTTTGAAAAAAGCGGCTTTAGCCACAGCGGGAACTGCGCTTTTGGCTGGAGGATACGCTTCCTTATGGGAGCCTAATCATTTGGAGATTACACGCTTCACCTTGTCTCTGCCCCGTCTACCAGCTGCTTTTGACGGTATCAGAGTCGTACATTTCAGTGATGTGCATTTGGGTTTTCATATGGATGAGCAGGATCTGCGCGGGCTTGCGGACCGGATTGCCGGACTGGAGCCGGATTTGCTCTGTTTTACAGGTGATATTGTGGATGACTATGCAATATCCATGAAGGCTGCTGTTCCGGTTATGGCTTCCATGCATGCAACTCTTGGCAAATTCGCCATTTTGGGCAATCATGATTATAGAGGCTTGCCAGCCGGAGTACAGGACTTATACCCGAAGACCGGATTTACGTTGCTGAGAAACGAGCATGTGATTGTGGAGCGTGTAGGACAGCGTGTAGCGATGGTTGGTTTAGAGGATAATATCATGGGAAAACCTAATCCGCGCCGTGCCATTCATGGACTCCCCGATGAAATGTGCAAGCTGCTGCTGATGCATGAGCCGGATTATGCGGATGTGGCGGCGCGAATGTCCTTTGACCTTCAACTGTCGGGGCATACGCATGGAGGACAGGTGCGTTTGCCTGTCATCGGAGCAGCGATGCCGCCTCCGGGTGGACGCAAGTACGTTCAGGGATTGTTTCATGTAGGGACGGACCGGATGCCGCTTTATGTCAGCAGAGGGGTTGGCATGACCAAGCTGCCGATTCGTGTACTGTGCAGACCAGAGCTTAGTGTCATTACGCTAAAATCTGGTCAATAGGCCATTATATTTTTTATCTTCACCAGTATATGCTTGGACTTGGAGCTGCACAGGGAAGGCTTGAATATAGTAAAGGATGTAGCTGTTTTCGGACAAAGGAGTGAGGCTCAGATGGAGCGTATTGCTGTCATTTCGGATATTCATGGCAATTGGCCTGCCTGTGAGGCGGTGCTGGAGGATATTGCTTCCCGAGGCATTGGCCGTGTGTTTTGTTTGGGGGATCTGATCGGCAAAGGGCCTAGTCCACGTGAGGTTCTGGATGCAGTTCGTCAACATTGTGAAGTTGTCGTGCGGGGAAATTGGGATGAGCTGGTCAGCATTAACGATGATCTCAATTTTAGCTGGCAAGCCGAGCGCTTGGGTACAGAACGAGTACAGTATTTGGCACAGTTACCGTTTCATTATGATTTCAGGATGAGCGGTCGTCGTATCCGTCTGGTGCATGCTTCGCCCCAAAGCGTGTACCACCGTGTACAGCCTTGGGATGAGCCGGAAAAAAGATTAGC
This sequence comes from Paenibacillus peoriae KCTC 3763, assembly GCF_000236805.1. GTDB lineage: Bacteria > Bacillota > Bacilli > Paenibacillales > Paenibacillaceae > Paenibacillus > Paenibacillus peoriae. Next base: position 39,707 of record NZ_AGFX01000030.1, read on the forward strand.
CATGTTTGACCCGTTGGCTGAGGAGAATGGAAAAGATGCTTTTGCCCCGGATGTGGTGGGCTATGGAGATGTACATAATGCCTTTATTCAGCATTTCCAGGGGAAGACGCTATTTAATGTCGGGAGTGTCGGGAATCCGCTGGACGTCACCCAGGCTTCATACTGTATTCTGGAAGGAAACCTGGGAGAAGAGCAAGCTACCCCTTTTTCCATTCATTTTGTACGCGTACCTTACGATATAGAGCTGGCGGTCACGCAAGCGGAGGAAGCCGATGTCCCTTCGTTGTCGTATTATATTCGTGAGTTGCGCACAGGCATTTACCGGGGAATTCAGGACCTGGATTAAGTGTGGAAAACATTCATTCCAGCAAGCCAATCCATCCGCAGGAGGGGTCCATGTGCTGACTAAAGAAATGCTTCGTTCAGGACTGCCGGAGCTTTACGCCCATCGTGTCCGATTACGCCAGCTGAGAGCGGAGGATTATCCTGCATTGGAGCGGATGCTGTCCGATCCTTTAGTCATCCAATACGTGAATCGGATTCGCAAGCCCGTCTATGCGCGAATGCGGCGTCTGGTTGCCCAAATCAAAGTAGCTGGCGATTCTCTGGATTCCCTCCACTTTGCAGTGGAATGGCATGAAGGAGATACACGCGTTACCCCTTCACAGCTGCTCGGTATCGCTTCGTTTCAGCAATGGAATGAGGGTACAGGTGAGGCGCAACTGGGCTATATTTTAGATCGTCCATTCTGGGGACAGGGACTGGCTACAGAGATCGTGGAAGTGATGCTGAAATTTGGTTTCGGGTCTTTGAAGCTCAAACGAATCGAAGGTCGTTGCCAAGAGGATAACCAGGCTTCCGTGCGTGTGCTTGTCAAAAATAAGCTGCGTCTGCTCCGCATCATTCGCTCCTATGATCCTTCAGGAGAGGTGCCCAATGTATTGGTGTTTTCGATTACCCAAGGGGATTATGCGTAGAAATGGGAAAGGAATATTTTGTTACAAAGATGAAACATAACTGCAAAACAACTTTAACACAGGACGGGTACAATACAGACATGACCCCCTTTTGAATAATAAATGTTGCTAGGACCCGAAGCTTCGGGTCCTCTTTTTTTATGTTTCTATTGCAGCTACCTGCGATTACAGGCGATTCCTATGATTCATATGACGTCTTTAAGTTTTATGACTATATAAGTTGAACTTGAAAGTTACCTATCGTGCCACTGCGCAGACGGATGGTGCTTCCCATCGCCACCGCCCCCGGATTCCCGAAATAAAGCCTATGATCAAGGTAGAAATCCGGGGACAAAAGCGACCGCTTCGCTTGTACAGCACCATTCCGCCTACTCCGTTTTATTTGTACATTTTTTAGTTTAACTTATATAGATCCATATTAGATTATCTCCTGGCTTGAATTAAGGGCTATCAGTTCTCTTCTTCTAACTGGATTAATTCTGATAAGTCTGTGATTTCCAGAGCATGGGCGATTTTTTCGATTACGGGAAAGCTAATTTCCTGTCTTGCATTACGACACATGTCCGAAATCGTAGCTTGGCGGATTCCTGTTAATTGAGACAGCTTTGTTTGAGTGATGCCTTTATTTTTCATAACGATATGTAGCTTCAATTTAACCTTTAGCAAACTTAAAACCTCCATTGACATTATACTATCCATAGTATATACTAAGGAACGTATAATAAATGATTTACATACTATTTATCTTAACAAGGGGATATGCATCATATCCTTGGCTTTGCTGTTGCCATTTTACCAAAAAAGAATCGGGGGAGTACATATGAGCACACTAGGAAATAAAGTCAACAAACAACACATTCTGGACATCGCTCGCATGGAACCAGTTTGGCCACAAGAAGAGGGAAAGCATGAAAAAGAGATACATTATTATCACATCACCGATGCTCTGAACCGTAAATAGCAAACGATTGGCTATAATGTCTCAGATGCTATTGAAGTATTTGAGAAAGAAAAGAATAATGTGTGGACACGAATCATAAAGCCAGCCCCGTTTAATCCCAAATTGACCATGAACGATCTCATTCACATGTTTCATATCAGTTCCGAAGATGAGCACATCCGTAATGCTATGCAAATCATACTGAACTCGGTTGAAAGGCGCAATGAGTTCATTGCCCGTTCTATTTATACTAACGAACAAGACACTTTTAATCTACTCTGCAATATGAAAGGTGAATATCTTCGGCATCATCAGCTTACAGACGAGGAATTTATGGAGTTGTATGCCGCAAATCCTGTTGAAGCATTATCTGTATATTTTCTGGAGTCCGTTGACATTCATCTGTATTGGGAGTGGGCAGGGGCAGGAGGTACATGTGAGAAGGCCGTTCAATATAAGCAGGGTGCACCTGAAATGACTTTAATCCAAGCGATTGAAAGGGCTGAGGAAGAAGTCGACCGCCATGTATCTGGTTATTAACTGTTTTACAAAGGAGGAGTGTGTATGTATAGAACAGGAAGATTAATTGACGGCAAACTGTTTCTAAAGACACTTAAAGGCGATTGGATCAGCCTACAGATGCTTATTGAAAATCCATTTTACAGAGGTGTGGAATATGCTTAAGAGAGCTAAGAGGAGGTTGGCAGCGGAGCGGAGGATTTAAATCTGGAGAAGCGCAAGCGTTCGCCTTTGCAATGGGATTCTACCCTTTTATATAATCCTGAGAATCCCGTTGCAACAGTGTTCATAAGTATTATAAGATCAAATCATTCACATAGCGGTGGATCAACGTCGAAGCCTATCCATTTACTCTCCGAGAAGCTTCAAGAAATTGGCTGGCACTGCAATTTGCTGATTATTAATCATGATCTTCCGAAGCTCTTCAATGGAGTCCTCTTCGCCTCTGGCATCTTTAATCTCCTTGATTTCGCGATGCAGCCGTTCCATTTGGAGATCCAGCGCATTAGCAGAATCTGCCGCATTCTTCAATTCACGTGTCAGGTTTTCGGGAACGGACTGGTTATATTTATAAAAGATTTTATGCTCCAGACTTGCCCAGAAATCCATCGCAATCGTTCGAATTTGTACCTCTACACAGACTAGTTCCTGACAATCTGACATGAATACAGGGACTTGGATCAGCAAATGCAGACTTTGGTAGCCGTTTGGTTTGGGATTTTTGATGTAATCCTTGATTTCCAGCACCTTCAAATCATTTTGGCTCTGAAGCATGTTGCTGACGTCATAGATATCAGAAATAAAAGAGCAGGTAATGCGCAGTCCGGCGATATCCTTAATTTGATTTTTGACAGCGTCGAGGGAAAGCTCGCTATTTTTCCGAACCATTTTATTCATAATGCTCTCAGGAGATTTGAGCCGTGATTTAGTATGCTCAATAGGGCTATAATCGTGCAGGGTCTGAAATTCCTGTTTTAATATTTCAATCTTGGTTTCCATTTCGTCGAGTGCGAATTTATAGATTAGCATAAAACGCGTGATGTCATACTTTAGTTTTTTGAGCTTGTCCATTGGATTTTCTAAATGCATATGTAATTCTCCTCACACATAGATGACGTTTATTTAACATAGTGGAGCTGTATGGTTTAGGGTGGTTGGTAGCGGAGCGACGATCCCACCCTAAATAAAGCTTAAAGCGCCATTACAAGGGCACGGAAATTTTACGTTTTTCCTTAAAATAAACCCATTCCCGGAAGCCGATATCCTTCAGCATCGACTTCACTTCGTTCCAATCCTCGCCTACTCGCGAAGGCTTGTGGGCATCTGATCCAAAGGTGACCTCTACGCCAAAATGGTGCGCTCTTTCTAAAATAGATTCAGACGGGTACCATCCGCCACTCAGCTTGGTTTTACCCGAAGTGTTGATTTCAATGGCTACGCCGGATTCTGCAATCACCCGTAAGGTTTCATCGATCGCCTCATCGGCAGGAATATCTGAAAAGTCCGGAAAATTCCCCTTCATCGCGTCAATATGACCTAAAATCTGGAACATCCCACTTCGCGCAGACTCCTGAATGAGTGAATAGTAGGCTTGCTTGACCTCGATTTTGCGAGCATCACTTAATTTTTTCCAACGGCTACGGTTAAAAATGCTGTCCCCTTCAACACTGTGGACCGACCCAATAAGGTAATCAAACGGATATGGAGCCAGCGTGGAACGATATAGCTCCGCATAATCAGGAAAATAATCGGTCTCCAATCCGAGCAGGACGTCAATGCGGCCTGCGTATTCCTGTTTAAGCTGTTGCACCTCTTCAACGTACTCGGCAAGCTGAGATTTTGCCATATAAATCTTCGGAAAAGCCTGATCCTGCTCGCTGCCCAGGAAAGGGGAGTGGTCCGAAATGCCAATCACTTGCAAGCCAGACTGAATGCCAGCTTCAATGTAATCCCGAATGTTGCCGTCCGCATGACCGCAACGGAAATGATGGGTGTGCAGATCAAATTTCATAGCCTTTCTTCCTTTCGTAATCAAGGTTCATATTCCGTATGGTGTTCATAGCGAATTACGTTATTCAGAACTGGTAAAATTCGTTTCCGGCATCCCCTTCAAATCGCTTAAAAATTGCTGCATGGCTGAGTTTAGATATCGGCCTGATTTATAAATCACTCCTACCGGATGACTAACCTCCAACTCGGGAATATGGATCATTTTTAATGTGCCTGTACGCAGCTCGGAAGTGACTGACAGTCTTGAGATAATGGCAGCGCCCAGATTAATTTCGACCATCCGTTTGACCTCCTCACTGCTGGACAACTCGATCACGACGTGAGGCACGATCTGGTGCTTTTTAAATACATCGTCCACGAATTTCCGTCCTACCGTATCGGGAGAGAGCAGAATAAGCGGAATTTCCCGAAGGGCTTCAATGGTAGCGTGCGGTTGGGAGGCCAGTGGATGAGTAGGGGACACGACAAGCTCAAAGGAATCATAATATAGAACTGAAGTGCTCAAATTCGGATTCCGTTCGATCAGATAGCCGATACCTACATCAATAAGTCCGTTCTCCACCTGCTGATAGATCATGGAGGAGGCCATAGATTGAATGGAGGTTTTGATGAGCGGGAACTGATCCTGAAAGTAGGAAAGCACGCGCGGTAAAATTTGAATGGCGATGGATGTGGTCGTACCCAGCGCAATATGCCCCTGCGGCGTTTCGTTTAGATCGTACAATTTCTGCCGTAATTCCTCGACTATCTCCAATATGCGCTCGGCGTGCTCTAAAAAGACAGTTCCCCGGTCGGTCAGGGTGACGGGCTGGTTGCGGTCAATCAGAATGGTTTTGAATTCGTCCTCCAGGCTTTTGATCTGGGCGGACACCGCGGGCTGCGTTAAATTGAGAAGTTCTCCGGCTTTTCGGAAACTCATGGTTTTGGAAATCATGATAAGCGTTTCAAGTTGACTGATGTTCATGAAGTTCCTCCTCTCTTTTCTTAATTCTGTCGCAGCTGTATAGATTGAATATTTTTAGCCAATTCACCTGTTCATATGTAAAACCGTCGATATGCTTTATTTCATTAGATTATAGGTTATTCGGGCAGGAAGGGCAATGAATCAAAGCAGAGCACGGTGAAGTATGGTATATTGGGAAATAAAGACTAAAGTCCTGATTTACATCAAAAATAATTTAGTTTAGTTCTGATAGGAAGTGAGATATAGGACAATATTCACATTTTTTGTGATTTGGCTATAAAAAATTGCCGGGAAGCTGTCGATAAGTGATAAAGAGAGTATTTTGTTGAGGGTCGACTCGTTTTGTATCATTATTTGAACTAAAAATTCTAATTTAAATGGGACTTTTGTTGTGTGTCTAAAAGCCCATCGTAAAGGGGCGCAATGATCGTGAAGGCAGAAGTGATAAATCCTTTTTTGGAGTCGGCGCGACGGGTCATTGAACAACTGATCCAAGTCTCTCCTTCACCCGGCAATCTCGGTGTGAAAAATGTCGAGCTGGTAGATGACCATATTTGGATTATGATCGGAATGACCGGACAGCTTAGCGGAAATATTGTGTTCGGTCTGAATGAACAGGTGGCGCTACGTATGGTATCAGCGATGATGGGCGGATTTGTCTTGACTGAAATTGACGAGATGGGAAAAAGTGCAATTTCCGAATTAGGCAATATGATTAGTGGTAATGCCAGTACGATTTTGTCCAGTCAGGGAATTGTCGTAGACATCACGCCTCCGCAAGTCATGAAATCGGAAAACCTGACTACTTTTGTACCTCAGCGTGCCCTTTTTATTCCGCTAACTGTGGAAGGAATCGGTGAGATGGATATTCAGGTAATGATCTCTTAATATTAAAGAAGAAGGTTTTCTTTAATATGGAGGGATGACCATGAGTATATTGCAAGATAAGGTAGTTGTAATTACAGGAGCATCGAGTGGGATTGGCGCTCTCTGTGCACGCTTGCTGAGCGAAAAGGGCGCGGTCCCTATTTTGACAGCACGCTCGCAGGAGCGGCTGGAGCAAGTGTCTGCGACAATCAGCGGCAGACATGAGTTGATTCCACTGGATGTCACCCGTCAGGAGCAAGTAGAGGCCGTTGCTACCCGGGTATTGGAGCAGTACGGACAGGTCGATATCTTGCTCAACAATGCGGGTTACGGAAAGTTTGAGTATTTTCATGAAACAGACCTGACGGAGTTTGAACGAATGATGGACGTAAACTATATGGGGGCTGTTCGCTGCATTAAGGCGTTCCTGCCGCAAATGAAAGAGCGGCGCAGCGGGCAGATTGTCAATGTAGCGTCTATGGCCGGGAAAATCGGGACAGCCAAATCGACTTCCTACACAGCGACGAAGCATGCATTGCTCGGGTTCAGCAATGCGCTTCGGCAAGAGCTGCGCGGGAGCGGCGTGACCGTAACGACGATAAATCCCGGGCCGATTGACACGCCATTTTTTGAGCTTGCAGATCCTTCGGGTGGATATGTTCGTAATGTAAGCTGGTTTATGCTTAAGCCGGATAAGGTAGTACAGCACATTGTAAGGGCGATAGAGCTTCGCAGGGAAGAGGTTAATCTGCCGCGGTGGGTATCTCCTTTTCTCAAGTTGTATCAGCTTGCTCCCAGACTGAACGACAGGCTGGGTCATGGTGTAATGAACAAGAAATAAAAGATGTCCCAAAAGCCATGGATATGGTGAGGGACATCTTTTATTTTTGTGATTTGGTAACGGGGCTATTTTCGCATATAATGGAGAGTAACGAATTTACGTATAGGGGTTGGACCTTTTCATGACATTGAATTTTGAATCGCTTGGCATTGAACCAGATCTGTTGACCAAACTGGCTGAGCATGAAATTACACAGCCTTCGCCGGTGCAGGCGCAGGCTATACCCGAAATTATGAAGGGGAGGCATGTATTGGCGCGCTCGCAGACGGGTACAGGGAAGACACTGGCCTATTTGCTGCCACTGCTGCAAGCGATTGACCCGCAGAAAAAGGCTACGCAAAAGATGATACTCGCCCCAAGTCAGGAACTGGCGATGCAAATTGTGCGTGAGGGTCAACGTTACGGAGAGCAGCGCGGAATCCGCGTGCTTGGCCTGATTGGCGGAGCAGCCATCAAACGCCAGATCGAGAAGCTAAAGGATCATCCGCAGCTTGTTGTCGGCACACCAGGACGTGTACGGGAACTCATTGCTGCGAAAAAGCTGAAAATGCACAACATAACAGCCATCGTCATCGACGAGGTGGACCAGATGTTCCAGCTCGGCGGAGCAGGTGATGTGAAGAACATATTGGGCACTGCCCAGCGTGATCGTCAATTGGTATTCTTGTCCGCAACGCTGAACGATGAGATTCAAGCGCTGGCGAAGCGTGAGATGAATGATTACGTGGAAATAGGCATTGATCCCGATCAGAAAACAGCCAGTGGACTGGAGCATTATTACTTTGTAACCGAAGAGCGGGATAAGGTGGATATGCTGCGCCGTCTGGTGCGTCATTTTAATCCGAGAAAAGCGCTGGTGTTCGTGAATACAACGAATGCTATCGGGGAGATTGAAGCCAAGCTCAATCATATGGGACTGACTACAGCATCCCTGTATGGTGATGCGGATAAAGTCACGCGCAGCAACGTGCTGGCCCGATTCCGGGAGGACAAGCTCAAGGTGCTGATCGCTTCCGATGTGGCAGCCCGTGGTCTGGACATTGAGGGACTGGAAATGGTTATTCATTTTGATCCAGCTACGGACAGTCAAGCCTATGTTCACCGTGCGGGACGTACAGGACGGATGGGACGCAAAGGACTGGTTGTGTCTGTTGTTACCGAGCGTGAAACGTTTATTATGCGCAAGTTCTCCCGTGAACTGGACATTAACATCACAGAACGTGCGTTGCATGGAGGACGTGTAGTCGTGCCGCGTCCGGCGGATGCCAAGCGTGCGCCTGTAAGGCCATCCGAGGTGAGAACGATTTCTGACGGGGCGGAAAGCGGCAAGGCACCTGTTCGTGGTGAGAACGGACGTCCCGGCAGGACTGCCGCAATCGGTTCGGCTTCAGGCAAGGGCAAAGGAGCAGCCTTGTCCAAAGCAGGAAAAGCTCAGCGCGAGCGTGAGCGTAAAAACAAGGGTGCACCAAGATGGCTGAAGGAAAAAGGGTCGAAGCCGAACGAATAAGGACCGAACGGATAAGGGAGAAGAGGGGGAGCCATGGAACAACAGCCTGTATTGCAAATTAACGGATTGACTGGCGGATACAGTGCCAAGCGTCCGGTGCTGCATCAGATTTCGCTTGATGTGAAGCCGGGCGAAATGGTGGGACTGATCGGTCTGAACGGGGCCGGGAAAAGTACGACCATGAAGCATATTTTGGGCCTAATGACACCGCAGGCCGGAGAAATTCGCGTGCAGGGACATAAGCAGGAGGAGAATCCTGAGCAATATCAGGGAGCCATTGCTTTTGTACCCGAATCTCCAGAGCTGTATCCTGAAATGACAGTGATGGAGCATATGGAGTTCACCGCCAGGGCTTACGGAGTCAGTGAAGCGGATTTCCGCACACGTAGTAATCAGATGCTGGATCTGTTCCGTATGCGGGACAAGAGCGGAAGCATGTCCATGCATCTTTCCAAAGGGATGCGTCAGAAAGTCATGATTATGTGCGCATTTTTGGCGGGACCGCCATTGTATGTTATTGATGAGCCATTTTTGGGCCTGGACCCGCTGGGTATTCGTTCCCTGCTTGACTTTATGCTGGAAATGAAGCGTTTAGGCTCATCCATTTTACTTAGTTCTCATATTTTGTCCACGATTGAAAATTATTGTGATCGTTTCATTGTGCTTCATCAGGGTGCCATCATTGCGCAGGGTACGCTGGAAGAAGTGACAGCACAGGCGGGTAAGCCGGGCATGCCGCTGGAAGATGCATTTTATGAGCTGGTACAGGGCAGGGAATGAGTATGGACTTGCAACGTTTGCATAAAGAAAGACGTGTTGCGTTCTGGGGACAGGTGCTGCCTTATCTGGGCTATGTCATTCAGAGCGGACTGGCAGTGGTGTTCGGCTTTGCGCTGATTGCTTTTGCTGCATGGTACACGTCGCTGCTGATGCATACTCCACCGGATTTGCCCATCCGCTGGATCATGCTGATTGTAGCTATTCCGATTGCTCATGCGAGCTTTCGTACGTATCTGAACACGGCGGATATTGTCTTCCTGCGTCCGCAGGAATATGCGATGCAGCATTATTTTAAGGCCAGCCGCATTCGGGGTGTGGTGTATAAAATATTCGGTCTGCTGCTGTTATCGATTATTGCGTGGCCCCTGTATATTCGCAGCGATGTTGCACCTAAGCCGTTGCTGTTGACCCTGCTGCTATTTGTGCTGTTGAAGCTGCTGTTCAGCTATGGCGGCTGGCAGGAGCTTCGCATGGTATCGGTGGGCGCAAGCTTTGGCTATCGTCTGCTTCGATGGGCGCTGGCAGCGCTGATGGTAGCCGCATGGTTGTGGCAGCCTCCGCTGCGCAGCTTGCCGTTTATCGTATTGGTCAGCGTGGTCTACGTGTTTGTCCTGCGTTTTCCGGTCAAGCTGTTAGTAGCTTGGGAAAAACTGATTCGGACAGAAAGCATGCAGGCCGCTCGGGTGATGCGCACGTTGGGCTGGTTCGTCGATGTACCTGCCCTTACGCAGAGAGTGACTCCGCGCCGCTGGCTCTCCTGGCTGGGAGGGAATATACCGTGGGATAGAAAGGGAGCGTATCGCTATCTGCTGTTCAAGACGTTTTTACGTACAGAACCTGCGGGTATTGTCATTCGGCTAGGGTTGCTGGGTCTGTTAATTATATATATCACCCATACGAGCTGGATTGGCATTGCGGTGTATTTATTTTTTATATTTCTCATTGGCGTACAAATCACTTCGCTCAGGCAGTATCACAAGGATTCGTTGTGGCTTCAGCTATATCCGATCCCTGTACATCAACGCCGCGCGTCTTTTCTGGACTTTGTCGTCCGATTGACGTTGCCCGCTGCCGTAGTCCTGTGGCTTCCTTTTCTGGCAAAAGGAACTGAGGATTTACTGTCTACGCTGCTTACGCTGGTTGGTGGGGTTGTTGTGGTGTTTCTGATTAGGGGAACACAGGCGAAAAAATGGCGTTTGGACGGACAAGATGAGGAAGAAGTGTGATCTAATCCAAATGAACAAAGAAAAGGCTAATTCACAAGCAGCAGGGGGCTGTTGCGAATTAGCCTTTTTCGCGCGGTTGCTGCTATCGTTAGCCGTGGGTGCAGATACCCCGTTTGCTTAAATGAAGAACGTTTTACTGATGATAACTAATAAAATGAACAATACCAAAATGGTTCCTGTGCTTGTGAATGCGCCGCCGTAACCACCGTAACCGCCTCTTGTTTCTTCTGCTCCCATGCCCATTCTCCTCTCGACATTGTGATAAAGGATACCCCGTATCTTATGAGGCGGCTTCCCGGATGGCGTGGGCCAATGTTCGGATAGGTTGCCGAATCGCCTTATATTTTTTATCAGATACGGGAGTATCGAAAGGAAAAGACACGCATTAGCGAGAATAGAAGAAGTATGTAGTCATTATCACTTGGAAAGTGGGAAAGACGAGATGCTGGTAGATAAGCTGCTCGTAAACATATTTCTTGTGTTTGTACCGTTGCTGGTATATAGTGCTTTGTCGGATCATCGACATATGAAACATGCCCCGTTGCTTATGGGAGGGGTGCTGGGCGTGTCTTCTGTGCTGTGCCTTACTTTTGCGTACATTTGGTATGGCTTATACTGGGATCTCCGCTATGTTCCTTTGATTCTGTCCGTGCTGTATTTTGGCCCAAAGGCAGGATTGCTGAATATAACAGTGATGGTGTTAGCTCGTATATATGTAGGTCCTGAGTCGATTCAAGTGGGGCTTCTCAGCATGATTTTGTGTTATCTGGGTCCTCTCTTGGTGAGAAAAAGGTTTATGCAGCTCAAGGGTATGTTTTTACGGGTAGGCATGAATATGCTGATGAGTATATGGGCCAGCATGGTTATGCTGATCATTCTTCTGATACATTCCTGGGCTAATGGCAAGCTGGATAAGGATGAAATAGAACTGATCAAGATCATTTTCGGGTTTGGTGTGATTCAATTCTTAAGTGTTGGAGCCTCTTCATTCTGGATGGAGTTTAGTCTGGAACGGGAAGAAATGAGAAAAAAGATTCGACATGCCGAGCGCATCAATACGTTAGGTGAACTGGCGGCTTCTATGGCCCATGAAGTACGCAATCCGTTGACCGTCGTTAAAGGGTTCCTGCAAATGGTTCAGTCAGGGCTGGAAGGAAAAAATCGCAGGTATATTGCTTTGGCTCTGGTAGAGGTAGATCGGGCTGAAAGAATTATTAGCGACTATCTGAACTTATCCAGGCCGCAGATTGGCAAAACAGAGTTGATGGATCTATCAGGCATGGTGCAACAGATTGTTCTGCTTCTAAAGCCGATGGCAACCAAGCAAGGGGTAAGACTGTACACAGAGCTGAGGAATGAAATATACGTACATACGGATCGTAACCAGCTGTTACAGGCGTTAGTACATGTGACGAAAAATGCAATTGAGGCTGCGGAAGATGGAGGCAGGGTATACATAACGCTGGCAATTCAGGAAGAGAAGGCGTGTCTGAATATTAGGGATAATGGCAAAGGCATGAGCCAGGAGCATCTGGAGCGAGTGGGCACTCTGTTTTTTTCGACAAAAGAGGTAGGAACGGGTCTGGGAATGGCTGTCTCCTTTCGAATCATTGAAGCAATGGACGGGAGTATACGCTATGAGAGTGAGCCGGGAGTAGGGACTGAGGTGACCATCCTGCTGCCGCTGGCACAGGAATCCTTGCTCGCTGCTGAAGGATAATCTGTCCCAAAGTGTGATGACAAGCACTCAGCAGACCCCAAAAAGCGGTATACCGCTACATTCGGCATACCGCTTCATTAAGTTGTACACTTAACCTACTATTGTTATGCGTTTAACAAATCCTGTGCACCGCGGTAAATAATATCATACAAGTCTTCCAGATATTCTTCCTCGATGCAGGAGAACGCGACTCGGAGGTCGTGCTCACCCAGCGCAATCGTTCCAACTCCATATTGCTCCAGCAAATGTGTACGCAGCCGCTCGGCGGACAAGCCGTTCAGCTTGAGACACATGAAATAACCTGAATTGAAAGGATAATAGCTCCAAACATCTCCGTATTTTCCGCTATCCAGCAATGCTTTGACTTTATTAGCCCGTCCCTTCATAATTTGGAACTTTTCTTGCTTTTGCTGCTCAAAATCAGGAGATTTGAGGGCATCCAGTACGAAGGTTTGGGACGGGTGAGGGCCGCTCGAAATCGTTGCCCGTATAATCCCCAGTACTTTTTGCTCCAGTGCGTTCAGTACATCCTGGTTCTCGGAAGCAAAGGTAATAAATCCGACACGGAAACCCCAAACGTATTCTTCTTTGGTGGCTCCGTCGACTTTGACTGGTAAAATTCTCGGATGAAGTCCAGCTAACTGACCAAATAGCGATTCATGCAGGGAGTCCTCGAAGAACAGACCAAAATAAGCATCGTCTGTCACCACCACAACATTGATGCCTGCCTCTGCTGCTTCCTGAATGGCAGACACAATTGCTTTGCCCTCTTCGGCGCCCGGTGTATAGCCAGTTGGATTGTTCGGGAAGTTCAGTATAACGATTGCTTTGCCGTACTCTTTTTGCGCGAGCAGCGCATCACGCAACCCCTCACTATTAAAACGGTTGTCCTCCGTGAACAACGGGAAATTCACCAAGCGTCCATGACGGCGAATGCCGAATGTCAGCTCATAATTTTCCCAGTTTTTGTCCGGATAAATGACGGCATCGCCTTCATCTGTGAACAGGTCGGCAACGATACTCAAACCGTGGGTCAGCGCGTTCGTAACTACGGGAAGGCCGAAGCCTTTTCCAGCCAGCGAAGGGTTTTCCTTCAGCATTTTATCGCGCCATACGCTACGCAGTTCAGGCTTGCCCGCAGGGGGAGCATAAGGATATAGATCCTTGGGACTGTAAGCAGACAGCTTTTCCTGAATAACCTGCAAATGCATAGGACCATTGCCTTCAATAGCAATACCGATCGTAGCATTATATTTTTTGGCCATTTTTCCGGCTTCGGCAGATTGGCTCAAAATTCCTTCTTTTGGAAAATATATTTCTTTGCCTAAAAGGGATAGCATTTGATATACATGCTCGTTGCCTGTCTGAATATTTTGGTTTAACTGTGCTACCAGTGGATTCATTCCCGTTTCCATCCTTCCAAGTCATTTTGATTACATATTATAGCATTACACTCGGTAAGCGTCACGCAAAAGCATTAAGGGGACGTAACTGAAAGTAAGCGACTTAAATTGAGGATGCCAAATTTTCTGTGGTAGTAGCGATATGATCATAGGCTTTTTTTAATTCACTCATAGCATCCGAATTGTTGGAAATCTGATCCGTGATATCTTCAATTTTTTGCATCATCGACGACATTGCTTTTGCAATTTCATTTATTTGAATGAAGATGTCTTCTGCGGATAGTTTGCTGGAGTCAGCCATTTTTCTAACTTCATTGGCGACCACCTCAAAGCCACGTCCCTGTTCACCGGCTCGGGCAGCTTCAATGGCGGCATTCAAACCTAGCAAATGAGATTGAGAAGCAATATCCTTGACCACACTAGTGACTGATTGGATACTTTTGAGCTGATCTCTGACTACTGCAGATTCCGTATTCAACTTTGCCATATGGTCTACAATCAGCTTCGAAGCTTCCAATACCTCATCAGTGTTAGCAGTCATTTCCTCCACCATTGCTATCAGCTCTGCCGTACTTTCCTGAAGAACGGTTTCGCGTTTCGTGATGTCAGTTGCTATCTTGATGACTGCTTAGACATGATCTTCTTTAAGGATAGGCATATAAGTTGCCTCTAGTGTTAACTTTCTTCCATCTTTTGTAACCCGTACAATTTTATCTTGAAAGGCTCTTCCTTGACGCAAATTACTCCATAAGTCAGCATACGCATGACTGGATACAAATTCTTGCAAGCAAAGCTTGCTGTGATGAATACCAACAATTTCATCAACCTTATATCCCATTGCACTAGCGAAAAGTTCATTGGACCAAGTGACTTGTCCTTGCGTGTCAAACATGATCATGCCTAAATTGTTTTGAATGGTTGATAAAACAGCCAATCGTTGATCAGTTGTGTCTTTGTCTTGCATGAATACTACACTCTCCTTGAGGTACCAGTACCTGATTTTTGATGTACAAATGTTGTCTGCGCTGCTGTTCTTTGCAATCCTGCTCCAGACGGTGCCAGCCCTCCTAAGATTCGGAGAGAGTAGTGGTATGCGGGAAGAACCCGCTCGTCAAAGATTAGCCGCTGAGCTGTTGCTAGCGAGCCCCTTGACGGATCCATGCGGCGCAATGCCTGAATGTTCAAGGACACTAAAAAAGCACTTAACGACCGCTATATTTTATCAAGCTCTCGCGCAGTTCGGCAAGTTCCTTTTGTACATTTTTGCGTATTGGCGGCGCTGCGCTTATATTATTATTTAACGGGATAGAGAACATCCAAAGAATAGCAAAAGGAGGTGCAGATGTTGCTGGATATGTCTGCGTCATCGTTTATCCTGCTGCCCGCCTTTGCCAAAATTGTATGCGAGCCGGGCTGGAAATGGCAGGTGCGTGAAAAGCCGATGCCAA
This sequence comes from Paenibacillus peoriae KCTC 3763, assembly GCF_000236805.1. Classification (GTDB taxonomy): domain Bacteria; phylum Bacillota; class Bacilli; order Paenibacillales; family Paenibacillaceae; genus Paenibacillus; species Paenibacillus peoriae. Next base: position 54,909 of record NZ_AGFX01000030.1, read on the forward strand.
ACTATGATTTATTTTATGTATGGAGCGGAGAAGGGACGGTTGAATTAAACGGGGAAGCCTATTCGGTGAGCAAAGGCAGCTGCTTCCTGTTCAAGCCCGGGGATGATACCCGTGCCACACATAACCCGCAAAAGCCGCTTATACTTACTTATATTCATTTTGATCTTTCCGAGCAGCCGAAGCTCATCCCAGCAAGCTACCGTATGCTGGAGGAAACGTTCGAGGTGGAGCATATGCTTGCCAGATATGTCCGTCTGCGCTTGGAGCGTGCTTATGGAGCTGAGGAGGAAGGCAGGCTGATCCTGAAGCAATTGATGATTCATCTGCTGCGTGCCGACCGTAAGGAGCCGCAGGAGCAGCAGGCTAGCAACCAGCTTACCGAGGTCATTCGGGAAACAGCCAACTATGTGCGTCAGCATCCGGGGCTTCCTCATCGTGTCGAGGATTTGGCAGCACGGGCAGGGCTGTCGCCTCGTTATTTTTCAATTAAATTCAAGGAACTGCTGGGCGTTTCCGCGCAATCTCATATTATCAGTATGCGGATTGAGCGTGCGCAGCATCTTTTGCTGCATGCCGGAATGAATGTGACCGAGGTGGCAGAGGCTTTGGGATACCGTGATATCTTTTTCTTCAGCCGTCAATTCAAGCAGTATACAGGGAAAAGTCCGTCCGAGATCAGGTAGAGCCATGACGGTGGACGAGCTGTTTCAGATTTGGGCATTATTTGAGTGCTATCAATTTACAAATGAGGATTTTGCAAAATCCTGAAATAAAAAGATAACACAAAAAGGACTCAGGCAGTAATTGCCGGGTCCTTTTTGTATGGGTAGCTGCAACGCACTGGCGGTAAACCCGGTTACGCTTTAGCATCATGGCGGAAGCAACCAAGACGTTGTCCCATTTTTACCACATCGCCCAGCTTCAACGCAGGGTCTGGTTCAAACGTCCCATTTTCAGTCAATAGAACGACAGTTGATCCAAATTCGAAATAAGCGAGATCGTCGCCTTTTTTCCATGAAACGGCTTGATCATCCGTATACTTGATACTGCTCACGTTCATCGCGCCAACTTTGACGAGGGCCACCTCACCGTATTCGTGGGCAATGTACGTAATCTGTCGTTCATTACGGCTAAGAACTCCCCTCATATGCTGCAAACCGAAGTCATTTACGGGGTATACCTTGCCGCGCAGATGCTCCTTCTCTACCAAAGTACCGGATACCGGCGCATGAATACGATGATAATCCGTCGGGCTGAGGTAGAGCACATAAGCATAGCCGTGTGTGTACTTTTCAAGACGCGGCGAGCGGTTAAGCAGCTCATCCAGCGTATAATCCTGTCCTTTGACATTCAAAAGAGTGCCAGACGTAATTGGTCCAGTAAAAGTAATCCGTGCATCCACCGGACTGGTCATCACCTCGGCGTTCGTATCAATCGGGCGCATGCCCGCTTTCAATTTGCGTGTAAAATAGGCGTTCAGAGAACGGTATGCTTTCCATTCCTGTTCCGCCTCATGCGTCTGGATCTGGTACGTACGTATAAAGGTGGGGATAAAAAGTCGGCTTGCACCGCTTTGCGCGAAGGAGCCCACAATCCGGCACACCCACTTGCGCGATGATAGCTCCGTCATGAGCCGCAGCCATTGTTTTGCCATTTCAGATCCCCCTGTTCATTTCCGAGCTGTCTTGGCCGGAACCTGTCCGGCCGCTCTGAATTATATTGACACAGAATGTGACGTAAATCAATACAGTGGACGGCCCGGTGAACGTTCGGTGTCTGCTGAAGGCATCCGTTCCAGAAGCCAACGGGCGTAAGCCATTGGCTGAGTGTACGTTTCTTTCCAGACATTGTTCATGCCTGCCTGCCTGAAGCCGTAGCGCTGGTCGCGACCGTTGCACTCGATAAAAAAAATGTTGCCCTCTTGGGTGATTCCCAGATCCAAACCGACGTCAGCGAGACGGGGAAGGCTCTGTGCCAGTCGGTGAACGATTTGTAATGAGAGTCTCTCCAGTTCATTCAGCAAACGGGCTATATTCGAGGTTTGAGCCGCCTGTGCCTGTGACAACACCTGCGGTAAAGAACGGGCTGTACCGCCCTGTGCCACATTGGATACAAAGGTGTGGGAAGGGGCAATTTTGGCAAACATGCCTGTCACCCCCCAGATGCCGCCATATCCACGCTGAACGGTCACACGGATATCAAAGGGACGATTGTCGTACAAAGCAAGCGGTATGGTTTCCTGTACGATGTGAGGCACATGCAGCAGTCGCTTGTGCAGAAATAAAGGCAGTTCTCCGACATGTAAGCGTAGCGTGGACCAGCGCTCAGGTCTAGCGGGATGAGCACATTGCAGGGTCCAATGCCCACGGGAATGCCGCAGACGCATAATTCCTCTGCCAACACTACCGCTGCTGGGCTTAATTACAACATCACCGGTTTGCTCCATCAGAGAATGGATTGAAGACAGGTTGCCTTGCAATGTTTTGGGGAGGTGGGGGCGTAGCAACGGGTCTTCCTGCAAAATCGCGTGTATATGGTCCTTGCGGAAACGGTTTTGTTCATTAAAAATATAGATTCCCTTTTGTACCAGCCTATTGATATCGCTGGCATTTTCATTATGCCGATAAAGAGTTCGATTGTGGATGACTGGCGGCAACGGAAGAATCATCTGCCGATACTCGTTGCCGTGTTTAACAAAAGCCCGGCATGTTCGAGTCATTATATGAATATTCTCCAGACGAAGAAAGCAAGGGATGAGCTCATAGCTTAACCCGGCGTCCTCGTAATTGGCGATGGATTCATATCGCGTCTTCATGGCGGGAATGCCCCGGTAGGTTACCGGGTTGAGCATGACGCCGACATGCAACATGAGTATGTCCGCCCTCCTTATAGTCACTCCAACTGACCATACTGTAATTCTAGTCCATCATATGTATCAATGATTGGCCAGGCATGGACGTTAGCCTTGCGGTATGCCCAAAGTGAGAAATCAGGCACCTTTCAGAGAAGGAGACGATATGATACCAGATGAGTGTTGAAGGGTGTTGGAATAAGAGAGGGAAGTAGGTGAAGGATGGATGCAGAGGCCCAAGGTAGCGGTCGTTACACCGGGCTCTTTTGTTATACCTTCGTCCCGCAGCAGCTCTGTGGAGCGGGTTATTGCCTGTATGGTTCCACTGGCCAGTCATGTGCTTCAGGCACAGATCTATGGGATCAAGGGAGCAGAGACACCGGACCATGGAGACGTGGACGGTGTCCCATGCATGCGTTATACGCAAGGGGCAGGCTATATTCCCGAGGTCATTGCTGACTTGAAGAGATGGTCACCTGCAGTCGTAGATGTACACAACCGCCCGACTGCTGCGTATGCCATTCGCGCGGCTTTGCCTGATAGCCGAGTGGTGCTGACCTTGCATTCGACCACCTTTATCCGCGAGCCCCATCTCAAACAAGAAGACGTAGGCAGACTGCTGCTGCCGCTCGATCGGATCGTCGTGAACAGCGCCTATTTGGGGGCCATCGTCGCCGCCAATAGTCCTGCTGTTGTTAGGGAACGTATCGTCGTAAACAGCCTGGGTGCTCACCCCGGTGATTTTCTGCCACGCTGGACCCCGGTAGGAGAAGCGGTCAGAGCGGCGCGATTGGACGATTTCGGCTGGTCAGGCCGACGAATCGTGCTATACGCAGGCAGATTGATGCCGGGGAAGGGGGTTCACCGGCTGCTCAAGACCCTGCGCCGAGTCGTCCGCACGTGCCCGGATGTGCTGCTGCTCATTGCAGGCAGCGCCTTTTACGGTCACAACCGTCTCACACCGTACACGGCTTCGTTGCATCGGCAGATGCGTAAATTAAGATTGGGAAAGCACGTCCAATTTCTGGACTATGTTCCCCATCCGGCGTTGGCCTCGTTATATCAGCTGGCCGACGTGACGGTCGTTCCTTCGGTGGAGGATGAAGCCTTCGGGCTGGTCAATCTGGAAGCTATGGCGGCAGAAATGCCCGTGGTTGCTTCCCGTATTGGCGGCATTCCGGAGGTTGTACAACACGGCGAGACGGGCTGGCTTGTTGATCCATCCCCCGGAGAGCGGGAAATGGCTGCGGCCATCATCGGACTGCTTCGGCAGACGGATTTGCGGCGGCGGATGGGAGAAGCCGGGCTTGGTGAGGTGCGGAGACGGTTCTTATGGCAGCATTCAGCACAGCGATGGGCGCAAATTATGCTGGATTGTGTAACCGAGTGACGTGGGCGCCTTTATGTGCATAGGCTAACTTATAGGCATTAGCCATGATTCCCAGCCGGGTGAATGAAGCGGAGCGACCGCTGGTTCACTCCTGTGCTAAAGGAGCGGTCACTATGAATCATCGTACGAACCATGGTCATAAGGATAAAAAAACAGTGCGGCGTAACCTTCCCGATGCAGCCCCCTCCCCCCGTGTAAGCAAGGATAAAACGGCTTCGACTTCTGGCACTCATAGACCGATACAGCGTGGAGGGTCAGCAGAACCCGCATCCGTAGAAACGGAACCCTCGGTTCAAACTGTTGAAGAAGTGGTCAGGAAGAAACATAAGCTGCCCAAGACGCTGGAGGAAGCGATGCTGATGAATCGGGCATCTGTATTGCTGTTGTCTGTACCTGATTCGGATACGGAAATCGAGACGGATAACGACCTTCCATCGATCACGACAGAAGGTCAGGCTGAGCAAGAATCGTTACTCGATTGCTCCATTACCAGTATCCACATTGCAGAAGGAAAACATCGCTCCAAGCAGCGAATGGTCTTGCCCGGGGAAGATGCCGGTCCAGATATCCACGCTGACGAACATTTGAGAGTGGATGCAATTCAAGACGGATTATCAGCCTGTGACGAGGCTTCTGATCCAGAGAGGGCTTCGTCTCAATTTGGCAGCATTCCTTTTTACCTGCCCGCCGCAACGGACAGGGACGAAGTGAGCATTGTGTTCAAAAAGCCATTTATAAATACCCGATATGTAGTCACAGCCAATGCAAGTGTGCCGGGGGTGATGGTAGCTGTTACCAAACGTCAGAGGCATTCAGCGGTACTTACTGTGGAACGCGAACACTCGGGTCCGACATGTGAAGGAGTGATCCTGTGGATCGCGATGGGATATTGAAGGCAGAGAAAAAGGCGTCCCGCTGTGGGAACGCCGTATATATAAGGAGGGAGGGGGTAAACTTGTAATATCTGAGGGGATGTGTCCAACAAGCTTATTTTATACCTACAGCATCAAAGGACTTAATGGCAGAGGTTACCGCTATTGAATCCTCACCGTAGCTATCCTTGGCCGCCTGAATAACGGCAGCACGCGTGGTGGAGAAGTTAGAGGTCGAAGTCAAATAGTTAGTAAAGGCATTATAGTAGATATAGACGGCAGCATCACGTCCGATTCCATCTACCTTGATTCCATGGAAGGTCCCGCCCTGTGCCAGTAGATAGTAGGCTTTATTAATAATACCGCTATTGATGTGGGCCCCGCCATAATCCTCGTTATTGGGGTCAGGATAAAAATTGCTGTAGTGATCTACTTGACCGTACTTGACCGGATCGGAAAGGGAGCGGATGGCGTCACCCTTAATGTTAGGTGTATAAGCGACTTTGCCAAAATCCCAATTGGTACGATCGATGTCATTGCCGATAATATCCGAGATGGCTTCGCTCAGGGCAGCAGGTTCACCGAAATATACCAGCCCGGATGTATGCTCGGTTACACCGTGTGTCAGCTCATGGGCGACAATTTCAAGGTCGCTGCTGAAAGGGGCAAACAATGTGCCGTCTCCATCCCCGTAGAGCATATGCGTTCCGCCCCAGTGGGCATTATTGTAGTTCTTTGGACCGTAATGGACGGCCGAGGCGATGGCCATGCCATGCCCGTCAATGCTGTCACGCCCAAATCTATCTTTGAAATAATCATAAGTGCGAATCGCGTAAGCATGGGCATCTACAGCAGCCGGATCTTCCCATACGTTATCTGAGTCTGTATACAGGGTGCCGGGAAGCGTCTCGGTGTTGTGAACGTTATAAGTTAAAATGCCTTTGCCACGGGTAGTATCCTTTAGCTGGTATTTCTTGCCCGAAGCGGTGGTTTCAAATGTTTTGGTATCGCCAAATACACCGCGTCCTTTGCCAATGACTTCGTTAAGGATGTCATATTTGTATACGATTTTTCCGTCATTAGCGTCAATGAAGTAACGTGTGCGCAGTAAAGTAGGCTGCAAAATGTTAACTTCAGTTACATAAACGAGACGAGTTGAGTCTCCATCGGGATAGATATACAACTCTGCTGTAGGGTCTACGCTCGGTTCCAGATTGGCGATTTTGGCAATAGATGAGGATGAAGGCTCTGCCACTTCCAATTTGCTGTTCTTCAGCTCAGCTGCTTTTTCCAGCTCCAATGTATCGTTATCAATTGAAATCGATAATTCATTGTTAGATGCTTTTCCATAAGTGTCTTTACTTACATTACTTGTGTTCTCGATAGGTTCAGAAACAGTATTGACGGAGGAAGAAAGCGACTGAATCCGTGTAGCTGCATCTTCATACGCGGTATATACGGCCTCAGTAGCGCTGATTTTTAGAGTTGTGTTTTCTTTAGCGTCAGCTTGCTGATCCTCTGAAATGACAGCTCCCAAATAAGAGGTGATTTTACCGGACTTGTTCACATGGATTGTTTGTTCGGCTCCAAATACGGGAATTCCGTCCACATACTGTTTGAGCCGATAATGCGTTGTGCCAAATTTGTCAGTGGTTCGATCCATGATGCGAAATTGCTTACGGACACTGGTGCCGTTGTTGATATTGTCCAAGCTCATTAACGTTTTCTGTTGTCGATTCAAAAAGCTCCAGACTAGGTCGTCACCAGTCACCGATGATGGAGACTTCCAGCTTACCGTTTGAAATGTTGGTGCAAATTGAGTTGGAGCGGGAACAGCATTTTCAGCTGCGGAGGCTCCAGGAGCGGCAGCACCTAATAACATCGCTGCTCCAAGAAGTGAAACCCATACCTTGTTCATGTAAGACTCACTCTCCCTAGATAATGTGGGATAAAAATATCCGGTTTGAATAGGTGTTGCGCCATGTATGTAGGTCTTGCATGTCTCGGCTCTGATATTAGCACAGAGAATGTCGAACGAGAAGATTTGTTTTACAAAATAAACCAAAATGATTCATTAGTCCCAAAATGTTAATGGAAATGTCGTATCCGATCGAAATATATCGAAAAATACGAGTTGGGCTAACTCTCGCATAGCCATTTTAGGTATAGAAAAAAGGGGCAATCCTTGAAGAGATTGCCCTAGATATAGGGGGAAGGGGTGCAGACTTGCACTGCACCCCCATTTTTTTGACTGCTTTCGAGTAGGATCAAATGAGGGCTGTGTAGCAGGTGTCTAATCTCTTGGATGTGGAGCAATTGCGAGGAACACAGGATATCATTTATTTGATTCCTACCGCATCAAAGGATTTAATAGCGCTGGTTACGGCTAGCGAATCAGCACCATAGAAGTCCTTGGCTGCCTGTATAACAGCAGCGCGTGCGTTAGAGAAGTTGGAGGTAGAGGTCAAATAGTTGGTAAAGGCATTATAGTAAATGAATACAGCCGCTTCGCGTCCGATACCGGTTACCTTTACACCATGGGACGTACCACCCTGTGCCAGCAAATAATAGGCTTTGTTAATAATACCGCTATTCGTATGGACTCCGCCTTCATCATCATTGTTAGGGTCCGGGTAGAAATTGGAATAATGATCCGGCTGGCCAAAGCGTGTAGGATCGGACAGGGAACGCAGAGCGTCGCCTGGAATGCCCGGCGTATAAATGCCATCGCCAAGGAGCCAGTTGGCGCCGTCAATATCGTTGCCGATAATATCCGAGAAGGCTTCATTCAGTGCGCCTGATTCGCCATAATACTCCAAATTAGAGGTGAACTCTGTAACACCGTGGGTGAGTTCATGTCCTACGACATCGGGATCACCGCTGAAGAAGGTAAATGTGGACCCGTCCCCGTCTCCGTAAGTCATTTGGGAACCATTCCAGAAGGCGTTGACGTATTTCTTACCGTAATGGACGGTCGAGCGAATTTGCATACCACGTCCATCAATACTGTCGCGACCGAATTTATTTTTGTAATAGTCATAGGTTTTAATAGCGTAAGCATGGGCATCTACAGCCGCAGGATCATTCCATACATTATCTGCATCCGTCATAATCGTACCCGGAGTTGTCTGGCGATTATTGGCGGTGTAAGTTACAATCCCATTACTGCGTGTTGTGTCTTTCAACTGATATCCATTGCCTGAGGCAGTAGTCGTGAACGATTTGGTTACACCGTCCACACCGCGGCCGGTACCTGTCGCGTGGTTGAGGATATCATACTGGAATACGATTTTTCCGTTTTTCGCATCAATGAAGTAGCGTGTGCGCAAAGGCGCAGGTTCAAGAATATTAACCTCTGTTACATAAACCAGCCGCGTAGTCTCACCATCAGGATAGATGTATAATTCTGCTTTGGGTTCTACACTTGGCTCCAGATCAGCAATTTTGGCAATGGAGCTTTCTGCTTCTACCGTCTCCATCTGACTATCTTTCAGCTCGTTCGAGTCCTCCAGACGTAGTTTGCTTTGGTTAGTGGGGGTTGAAAGTACATTGTTATCTGTCACTGCGTAAGTATCATTACTTACACTGACTTGATGCTCACTGACTTGATTCTCACTAGCCTCAGAAAGGCTATCATGGATGGATGGGAAAGATTGAATTCGGGCAGCGGCTTCTGCATATGCGGTATAAACGGCTTCAGTAGCGCTGATTTTTGGAGTGGTATCTTCAGTCGCGTCTTGCTGTTGATCCTCTGAAATGACAGCCCCCAAATAAGAGGTTACTTTACCGGCGTTGTTCACATGAATGGTTTGTTCAGCCCCATATACGGGAATCCCGTTTACATACTGCTTGAGCCGATAATGGCTTGCACCGGATTTGTCGCTCGTGCGATCAATGATGCGGAACTGATCACGGACACTGGTGTTGTCTGTATTCAATAAGGTTTTCTTTTGTCGATTCAAATAGCTCCATACAATATTGTCGCCGGTTACCGAGGAAGGAGCCTTCCATTGTTCAGCGTGAAAAGTCGGTGTTAGCTGAGTAGGATCAGGAACAGAATGTTCTGCTGCTGATGCACCTGGTGCTACAGCCCCTAATAACATCGCACCTCCAAGAAGTGAAACCCATACTTTTTTCATTAAAAATCACTCTCCCAAGTGTGTAGTTCAGGATCAACCGTATCCTGATTTTATTTAGGCATGGTCGCCATCTATGCAGGTCTTGTTGCCTGTTGCTTTGTTGTTTGAGTAAAACGAGATCACCATGGAAAAATAAACCTATGCAAAAAAAAGTTTTATTTTTTTTTGTGATTACATCGTCTTGGCTCTGATATTAGCACAGAGAATGTGGAACGAGAAGATGTTTATTCCAAATTACCCCAAAATGAGTCTAAAGTCCCTAAAATAATTTGTATTTGTCTTATTTAGTCGATAATGGTCGAAAGGTGATATAGACAAAAAAGGGCGTCCCTTTGAGGGGACGCCATATACATAAGGGGGGATAGACTTGTACGCTGCACCCCTAAGTCGTCATTGTATGCGCAGGGGCAGATGACAGTTGTACAACGACAAAGGTCTGTGGACGAGGACCTTTGAGAGGATCATGTATTTGATTTAGTTAACGCCTACAGCATCAAAAGCTTTGGCTGCTGCGGTAGCTTGTGCCGAGCTCGCACCGTAGAGATCTTTTGCTGCTTGTACAACGGCATCACGTGCATTGGAGAAGTCAGAAGAAGAAGTCAGGTAGTTTGTAAAGGCGCTGTAGTAAATTTGAACCGCTGCATCGCGGCCAATCCCATTGACAGTTACACCATGGAAGGTGCCGCCTTGTGCCAGCAGATAATAGGCTTTATTAATAATGCCGCTGTTGGTATGAACGCCGCCGTTATCGGAGCTGCCTCTGTACAAGTTCGAATAGTGATCCGGTTGATCATACAGTGTAGGATTGGACATAGAACGAAGTGCATCACCCGCAATGCGTGGCGTGTAAATATCATCGCCTACAAGCCAGTTTTTACGCTGGATGTCATTGCCGATGATGTCCGAGAAGGACTCGTTCAACGCACCGGATTCTCCGTAATATTCCAAATTGGAAGTATACTCCGTAACACCGTGCGTGAGTTCATGACCAACTACATCGGGATCACCGCTAAAAGCGATAAATGTGGTGCCGTCCCCGTCTCCATAAGTCATTTGGGAGCCGTTCCAGAAGGCGTTGTTGTAACGATTGCCGTAATGGACTGTCGAACGGAGCTGCAGGCCTCGTCCGTCAATGCTGTTGCGATTGAATTTTTCCTTATAATAATCATAGGTTTTGGCTGCATAAGCGTGGGCATCCACGCCGGCTGGATCATTCCATACGTTATCGGCATCGGTCAGGATCGTGCCTGGGATGCTTTGACGGTTGGAGGCCGTGTAAGTCACGATTCCGTTGCCGCGGGTTGTATCTCTTAACTGATAGCTGCTGCCGGAAGCGGTAGTGGTGAACGATTTGGTATCACCGAGTACACCTTTACCTGTGCCTGTCGCTTCATTAATGATGTCATACTGGGATACGATTTTGCCATCATTGGCGTCAATGATGTAGCGTGTACGCAGCGGCGCAGGCTCCAAAATATTAACCTCTGTCACATAAACCAGTTGCAATGCATCGCCCTTAGCATAGAAATACAGCTCAGCTTTAGGAGCTACCTCAGGTTGCAGGTTGGCGATTTTCGCAATGGAATTGGGCTCTGCCTCCACCGCTTCAATTTTGCTATCTTTCAGGTCAGCCGCTTTCTCAAGACTGAGCTTGTCCTTTTCAATGGAACTCGTTTTTCCGTTGTTAGCTGCTTCGGAGTAAGTGTCTTTGCTTACACTGCTTGGCTCCTCCGCATCTTTAGAAATCGTATCATCAGAGGTAGGGAGGGCTTGAACCCGTGTAGCTGCCTCCTGATATGCGGTATGGACCGCTTCAGAAGCGCTGATTTTCGGAGTTGTACCTTGCGTAGCTTCTTCTTGCTGATCCTCAGTAATCACGGCTCCCAGATAAGAGGTCACTTCACCGGATTTGCCCACATGAATGGTCTGTTCAGCTCCATATACGGGAATCCCGTTTACATATTGCTTCAGCCGATAATGGCTCACACCGGATTTGTCGCTTGTGCGATCTACGATACGGAATTGATCACGGACACTGGTGCTGTCCGTACCCAGCAACGTTTTCTTTTGCCGATTTAGATAGCTCCATACGATGTCATCACCCGATACCGATGAAGGTGCTTTCCATTGTTCGGCATGGAAGGTTGGCGTAAGCTGAGCTGGCCCCGAAACGGAACTCTCCGCTGCTGATGCACCAGACGCTACAGACCCTAATAACATCGCTCCTCCAAGAAGCGAAACCCATACTTTTTTCATTAACATTCACTCTCCCCGATTAGTTGTCAGGATGAATCATCCTGCATTGACTAGGCATTACGCCAATTAGGTAAGTCGTGTTGTCGTCTGGAACATGAAGAAAATGGAACGTGAAGAGAAATACCAAAGTGTGTTTTTCGTGAAGTTTTCCGTGAAGTTCTCCATGAAGCGTGAGTGAAAAGAGGGGGACTGCAGGTGAAGCGTATAACCTAAAAAGGTGACAAACTCCTCCTTTCCTGTCGTATATTAGAAAGTGGAATAATAGTGGATAATGGAAAAATGTTTTCTTATGCAAAAAAAACAAATGCTGTTTTATTGAACTCCCATCATCTGGCTCTGATATTAGCACAGAGATTGACGGACGAGAAGATCTATGTCACAAATTTATCCAAAATGAATCTTTAGACCCTTATAACCCATTTATTTAATGGGATTAATGAGTTTTGTAAAAAAAAGTCGAAAATTGCTTTGTCGAAAAGGCTCCACGCTTGCCGTTACACACGGTATTTGGACCGCATAGGTTATGTTGAACTGTCCTAATCACGCTGTCCATCTATACAGCTATAAGGGAGGTGAGACGGGAGCATGAGGAAGCGGAGAAGAGGTGGATTCAAGCTCAATCGCAGGCGGCATTCCGGTGCCAATCCTTACTCAAAGATGCGGCTGCCGATAAGAGTCCCCAAGCTGCATATGAACCCGATAAGTCCTGTCAATGGGGAGAAAGCGGACGTGGAAAAAGGCGTACAGACAGGTGAGGAGCGACCTTCTGAACCATCAGCGAGTGGCAAATTGCTCGTATCTGTCATTATCCCTGCCATGAATGAGCAAAAAACGATCAGAGCTGTTATTCGTGAGGCACGCCGTGTCCACCCACGTACTGAAGTTATCGTGGTCGAGAACGGATCAAGCGACAGGACGGCCAAGGTGGCAGCGTCGGCAGGGGCGCGTGTGATTTCCTTCCCGGAACCGCTGGGACATGATGTGGGCCGTCGGATTGGAGCGGAGGCAGCTTCCGGGCAGGTACTGCTTTTTCTGGATGGCGATATCGTCATTCCCTGCGTCAGACTCCGACCATTCATACAGGCTGTAAGCGCAGGAGCAGATATTGTGCTGAATGATTACCATGGACCCGTGAATCGTACGTCTGTACATCCGGTGGTTGATGCAAAGCATGTATTGAATATTCTGTCGAACCGTGTTGATTTAGGAGGGGCATCCATGACGGGTATTCCACATGCCATAAGTCAAAGGGCCTTGAAAAAAATAGGTCTAAAGTCGCTGGAGAATCCCCCTTTATTTCAAGCTATGTCCATCGCCTCCGGGTTGCGAGTGATGACTGTATATGGAATAGCTGTCGGTAGAATGAATGCAACACGCAAAAAACAAAACGGAAAGGACCCGCTGGTGGATGTGATTGTACAGGATCATCTGGATGCTATTGCCTGGATTACATCACATCTGGGAACACGTGCGGGATTCACCGATTTGCAACGCAAACGGATCAGAGACGAGGTGAAACCGTGAGCAGAGAGTATCGCAGGGGGAAGCGTGACGACCCAAGCCGGGGAATCAGACGTGTACAGCGAAGACAAGGATCGACGCATTCAATACACAGCCGCAGGGTGAGGAAACCCGCACCTCGGGGAAAGGAAATGACCGAAGTGAACCTGCCCCGGAAACAAGAAGCTCCCGAGGGCATTGTACTGCAGGGAACAGCGGCAGCCGTAGTCAGTGTCAGTAATGAGGAGTCGACAATTGACCAGGTGCTGGGTGAGTTGGAAAAACTTCCGCTTAAGGACATCATTGTCGTTTTGAACGGCTGTACGGACGGCACACGCTCCATCGTAGCGAAGCATCATCCTGGCGCGACTCTCGTCAACATGCCGGATCGACTGGGGCATGATGTCGGGCGTGCTGTAGGTGCGCGTATGACGCAAGCTGATATCGTGCTGTTTGTGGACGGAGATTTGCCGATTCCAGCGTCTGACTTGCTCCCTTTTCTCCACGCGGTTGATCAGGGAACGGATGTGGCGCTTAACGATCTGTGCAGACACTTGCCGCCCTATGCACAGCAGGACAGCGTAACACGGTGCAAAGGCTTCCTGAACCGCATACTGCGCAGGCCGGATCTTGGAGCAAACTCATTGACCGCTGTACCGCACGCCTTGTCACGACGCTCGCTGGATTTGCTTGGTCCGGCCATGCTCGCTGTTCCGCCAAAGGCCCACGCCATGGCGGTACTGCACGGTATGATGGTGGCAGCCGTACACTCGGTCGACGTCATTAAAACGAACCGCAAGCGGACCTTCAATACCGGCAAAGGAAACGCGATGGAGCAATTGATCGTCGGTGATCATGCGGAGGCGCTGACGGCGGTATTGAAGGTAGCTGGCGCTTCTCCGTTCGGTCCCGTTCCTACACGGGCAGACGTCGCCAAAGGGAGGAATGCACGATGAGTGTGACGAGCATTATTATCCCGACTTATAACGGCCTGCATCTGCTCAAGCCGTGTATTGAGGCGATTCGGACGCATACGGTGGATGTACCTTATGAAATCATTGTAGTAGATAACGCTTCAAATGACGGCACGGATGCTTTTTGTGCAGCCGAGCGTCTGATCAGCGTGCGTCTTCCCGAAAACCGGGGGTTTCCGGCAGCTTGTAATATGGGGTTCCGCCTGGCTTCGGGTGACCAGCTTGTCATATTGAACAATGATGTGACAGTTACGCGAGGATGGCTATCCAATATGCTGGCTGCATTACAGAGCGAAAGCACGGTGGGACTGGTGGGGCCGGTGACCAATTATGTTAGCGGTATTCAGCAAATTCACGGATTGGCAGGGGATTTCGCCAGTTGCATGCGATTTGCAGAGCAAAATAATACAAGTAATCCGTCCAGATGGCAGGAGGTCAAGCGATTGGTCGGATTTTGCATGTTATTCCGGCGCGAGCTGGTGGAACGGATCGGATCGCTTGATGAACGGTTCAGTCCCGGACATTATGAGGATGACGATTATTGTTTGCGGGCACGCGTGCATGGCTATAAACTGCTGATGTGTAATGACTGTTTTGTTTATCATCAGGGAAATGCGAGCTTTTCGCGCGAAGACCCTTCATGGAATGAAGAGTTGATCGAGCGGAACTATCGTTTATTTATAGAGAAATGGAGCATAGATCCCAGAATGTTTATCGAAACTGGAAACGTTGGGGGATTACACGCTGAACATGCTGTCGAAGGAGGAGGGAAGATATGAAAGGGGTTATTCTCGCAGGAGGAACCGGGTCGCGCCTTCATCCGTTGACTTCATTGCTCAACAAGCATCTGCTTCCGGTCGGCAAATATCCCATGATTGTGTATGGTATCGAAAGGCTGCGACAGGCAGGAATCAGCGATTTGCTTATCATTATTGGCAAACAATCGGCTGGACTGTATACCGATTTTCTGGGCAGCGGCAGCGATTATGGTGTCCAATTGACATACCGGATTCAGGAAAAGGCGGGCGGCATTGCGGAAGCACTTGATCTAGCAAGAAGCTATATGCAGTCAGAAGAAAAATTCACTGTTTTGCTGGGGGATAATTTGTTCAAGGAGGACCTGGGCCCTGTCATCGAACGGTTCAAGCAGCAGCCACCGGGGAGCGCCAGAGTATTGTTGAAAAAGGTGGCAGATGCTCGTCGTTACGGAGTACCGGTGTTTGATCCCAAGCGGCCGGAGAGCATCTCAAAAATTGAAGAAAAGCCAGAAAATCCCCAATCAAAATATTGCGTTACTGGTATTTACATGTACGATACTGCCGTATTCGATAAGATCAGGCAAATTAATCCTTCGGCACGCGGCGAGCTTGAGATCACGGATGTCAACAACTGTTATGCCGCTGAGGGCAAGCTGGAATATGATATTTTACGGCGATACTGGAGCGATGCAGGAACCTTCGATTCCCTACAGGAGGCTGGAATAAAAATGAAAGGGCTTCTGCCCTGATCTCGGGTGAAACACCATTCGGCCGGACCAGGCATATAGTATAGGCAATAATGCCACCCGGAGGAGTGAACGGCATGAAACGCCTGAGTATACGAAGGAAACATAGCAAGCGGCTCGGTAAGAAAGGCTATTGGGCAGGATATAAAAGGGGTAGGGAGCAAGGCAGCAGATTTGGCCAGGCTTCGTTCGGCAAGGTGTTTGAAGGCGTCAGCATTATCATTCCGTCCTGCAATCAGCTTCATCAGCTTCGAGCATGTATTCACCGTATTGAGGAGCATACGAGCCATCCTCATGAAATTATTGTGGTGGACTCCGGTTCGACGGACGGAACACGCACCTATTTGCTCCGTAAAAGTATCGCTGTGCGTTATGCGCTGCTAAAAAAGGATGTTCATATGCTGGGCAACCTGAATCAGGGACTGATGATGGCAAAAGGCACAACCATTGCGGTACTGGACCCGCATGTTATGGTGACTCCCGGCTGGCTGGACCGTTTGCTGGAGTGCTTGTACAGCGATCCGCGGCTGGGGGTCATCGGGCCTGTAACGAATGGTCCCTTCGGAGCGCAGCAGATTGAGGTTCCTTATATAAACAAAAACGAAGCATTTCCGTTTGCCAAGACCTACAATATTTCCAACCCGGCCGCATGGCGAGAAACTGAGAGCCTGGCCGGATTTTGTTTACTGCTGCGCAGAGAAACGCTGGAAAAAACGGGGTACTGGGACGAAGGCTGTCACAGTAGTCAGGAAGCCGCTGAAGATTGGCTGCTGCGTGTTCGCTTGCTGGGGATACGTATGGCAATTGCCGGAGATGCTTTTATTCATTACGCAGGAAGTGATCGGGATACGGTCTATGCTTTTCTCCAGTCGACCGGAAAAAGCGGTTCAATGGAGGAGAGCAGCCAGAACCGATCCTTTTTTGTCCAAAAGTGGGGGGACATGAATAAGCTGCTCCACAGTCAGAAAATCGGCACAGCGAAGCCGGATGAACAGTTAGCATCTGCGGAAGAAAGACGTGTGTCAGCGGCAAGCTTCTATCCCGTAGGAGCGCTCGTTCAAGGACCGTCCGGTGCAGTGTTTCGGTTAGAGCCGGGAAGAAGGCGCTTTCTGCAGAGAGTTCGTGCTGCGGGGAGTGAATACGTAACTCCCGTCAGAATATCCCAGCTTGATCTGTTGGCACTTCCCCTGGTGCCGAAGCCGGAGGTTTTGGTTTCCGGTGATACAGAAGTGCCTGTAGTTGTACCGCCGGAGGAGCCCATTCCTGTGCTGGCGGCTTGCGAACCGGAAAGCATGCCCATGCTCACTACGCATAATACCCCGGCTCAACGCAAGCAATGGATTGAGGTACTGTATGCCGAAGGCAGACAACTGTATCAAATCGGGAACGGCTGGAAAAGGCCATTCCTTACCCCCTATGCAGCCATGAGCTGGCGGGCGGCTGACTACCGAATTCAGTTGTTGTCCCCTGGAGATTTGTCCGCGCTGGTGGAGGAGCGGCCTATTATTGCGCCACCTGTGCTGCACAGGCATCTATAATGATCGGAAATAGGCGCTTTTAGGCGGAACCGACTACTCACTGTGGCATACGCTGTAGTAGCGGAAAGCCCGTAGGTATTCGTGGGTTTCGCAAGGCGGAGCACATAAAGGAGGGGCTTATGCATAACGAGGTAGATGAGTTGCTAGTTCATATTTCACATTCGCAGCAACAGATGTCAAGGTTGTTGGATGCGGAACGGCAGGTGGTCGTGCGTATGGCGCAGATCATACATGAACTGCCGGATGAGGAGCCGCGTTTTGACGGAATTCCTGGCATTCTGGAAGGCTCGGGACAAGTAAACAAAAGCATTGTTGCCTACTTGAACGGTATTGCCGATCTTCAGGAAGCAATGGCTGAAATGCTCGTTCGTGTCGTGAAAGAGACGGCATACCCGGAAGAGGAGTAACGTACCAACCGAGGGTAGGGAGTGAACACATGAGTAGGGAAAAAACAATGATTCATATGCTGGATTCAGCTTCCAAAATGCAAAGGAACGTGTCCATGATCCTGGAGGCCAAGGCGGTCGAAGCGGAAAAGATGCGTAATTGGGCGCTAAACCATCTGGCGCCCAACGCATTTGATACCGATGAAGAGCAACTGGGACGGCCACTGGAAGTTCACGAGCAGATGGTGGAAATGCTGGAGGGACTCACCCGCCTTCAGACTGGACTTTGCAGCAATCTTAAAGCATTGCTGGATCAGGATGAGCAGCAGGGTGGAGGAATGGAAGGGATGCTGGGAGGAATGGGCTCGGGGGATATGAGCTAATGAGCATGAGGCGTGAACGCGAGATCAAGCTGGATATGCTGGAGTCTATTGCTTCCAGCCAGCACGCCGTCGCCCGGATGCTGAACAGTCTTGCGGACTTAACGCCCCATGCGGATGTGTCGGCTACCCGTCTGGAGGAAACCATTCGGATACTCAGCAACTACCAGGGAGAAATCACGCAAATGCTGGCAGGTATTCCATTAAGGCGGCAGGTATATGGAAAACCGGCGCAGCCGTGGCTCCATATTCCTGTTCAAAAAAATGAAGCGATCACGAGAAAGCGAAGGAGGAATGACAATGAGTATCAGATGGGAACGCTTCTTTCGGAGCAAAGCCCGCAAAAGACGCAAAGCTGCCCGGCGTTCCAGCATTCGCAGATTAAAACAGAGAAGAAGACGCCTGCTTGCTCTAAGACGTCGATTTGCTCTAAGACGTCGTAGAAGAAGGCTCCATTCTACGCGCAGAAGTCGTGCTCTTATGCGACGGCGAAACAAAACTCTGAATCCGGCAGCAGCCCCTGCTGCGGAAAACCCGCCGTCCGAGCCTGTTACATTAGAGCATGACCCGCAGGCATTTCAGCAGGGTTATGATGCAGCGTACAACGAGGGCTTTAATTCCGGTTTTGCCAAAGGCTATGAAGATGGCCACCAGATTGCTTACAAGGCGCAGTAAATCGTGAAGATCATTTCTTATCGCTAATCCCCCGAGGCTAACGGCTTCGGGGTTATTTGCGCGTTGAGCGTCGGACGGGCAAACGCCAATTTTGTCCGGGCAGTGGCAGTCGTCCATGATGTGTTTGGCCCCTCCGCATATAGTTTAGGAGTGACAGAAGTTTATCCTACAACAGGACAGGGTGAAGGATGTGAACGATCAACGAAGTGGAAATGAACGCGAAGCATATCGATGTGGCTTCCGGGAAGGACGCAGAATGGGCGGTTGCACGGCTGCTCTGTCACAGGTCGTGGTCATACAGCCTGCTGTTCGCCATTTAAAAGTGCTGTACATTCCGCAAGGCTTCACAGCCATAGACACAGGTGTGCAAGACGCGCTAAGCCAAATGTGCAGCGCATGCGTCATCGGTACGCCCGCCACGATGCTGGCTGACGCCGAGGTCCACCGTCCCGACCTCGTGCTGGTCATGAACGGGCTGCATATTTTTCCGGAGGATCATCTGGAGCAGGTGCAGCAAATACGAGCCTTGGGCATTCGGACGGCCATCTGGTTTGTAGACGATCCCTACTTTACGGAGGATACAGCGTTGATCTGTCAATCCTACGATGTCGTATTTACGCACGAAATGTCCTGCTTGCAGCTTTATCGCAATCAGGGAGTAGCGAGGGTACACTATTTGCCGCTCGCAGCGTCAGCCCGTATCTTTTATCCCCGGCGGGTGGAGCGGGAGCATCAGCATGATATTTGCTTTATCGGCAATGCCTTCTGGAACCGTGTAAAGCTGTTTGACCATCTCGCTCCCTTTTTGGCGGACAAAAGAGTGCTGATCGTAGGTGGAAGCTGGGATCGGCTGACTCGCCGAGATGTGCTGGAACGTTTTATCCGTCCGATTTTTATGGAGCCGTGGGAGACCGCTCAATATTATAACGGCTCCAAAATTGTCATCAATATGCACCGCCCGACAGACCCCGGACTGGATAACCGGAATACACATCAGCTGTCAGCGGAGTCCATCAATCCCCGCACATACGAAATTGCGGCTTGCGGCACGCTTCAAATGACGGATGTTCGAAAGGACCTGGAGCGTTATTACCGGCCGGGCTATGACATCGAAACCTACTCTGGAGCAGAAGAGCTACAGACCAAGCTGGACTACTATCTCAAGCATGACTGGGAGCGTGAGCGCATAGCCTGGCGCGCGCTGCATACGACCATGCAAAAGCATATGTACTCGAATCGTATGGAGGAATTGCTGGACAAGGCGATGGCCTAAAGCAAGCACCAAATACAGTGAGGAGTGAAAATGATGACGATATCTACCGCAGGACCGTATGACCCGTCTGTATATCCAGCGGCGGCAGCCTCTTGGGAAAAGGGGAGAGCTGCGGGAATCCATGACGGCTACGATGAAGGATACTTGCGCGGACGTGCCAACGCCATTGTTGCCCGGACGAAAGCAACATTTCCTTTTCGATCCATCCATGTGCTGTATGTCGTCTCAGGTAAAGGCCTTCCGTATTCTCCGCTGGATGAGGCGGTCCTTACCACGCTGCAAAGCATGACGGCTCAGGTTACCGTAACGGACCCACGTCAGCCGGTAGCGGATATTGCCGCTCAGCTCCGTCCGAATCTGATGCTGGCACTGGACGGGATGGATCTTCCGGTGGAGCAGGTGGCAGCGGTACGCCAGTTGGGCATCACAACCGCAATCTGGCTTACGGATGATCCTTATTACACCGATATGACGACCAAAATTGTTACGCATTATGATCATGTATTCACGCTGGAAATGAATTGCGTAGAGTTGTACCGTCAACTGGGTTGCTCGTCTGTACACTATTTGCCGTTCGGGGCTTTCCCAACTCACTACTTTCCGCTTAGCTCACCCGTTTCGGCAAGACATGAAATCGGCTTTTCTGGTTCAGCTTATTGGAATCGCATCTATTTCTTTAATCCGATTATGCCCCAGCTCGCGGCCCGTAACATTAAAATCAACGGAATCTGGTGGGACCGTCTGCCTGATTATCAGTCGTATGGTGACAAAATTGAGCTGGGACGCTGGATGTCTCCCAACGAGACCAAGGATTTGTATAACGGCAGCAAAATCGTGATTAATCTTCATCGTTCTCATCAGGATGATGCCGTGAACAACAACGCGCTGAAACTTCCAGCGGCTTCCCCGAATCCGCGCACATTCGAAATTTGTGCCTGCGGCACCTTGCAGCTGACGGATACAAGGGATGATTTGGTTCGTTTTTACAAACCGGGCGAAGAGATTGAAACGTACAACTCCCAGCAGGAATTGCTGGAGAAGATTGAGTTTTATTTGACACATGAAAAGGAACGCCGTGAGATTGCTCTGCGCGCGCTGGAACGAACCTTGCGGGAACACACGTATGGTCACCGGATAGACCAGCTTCTGTCGATTGCATCTCCATAATACTAATACCATTCGCACATCTGCTGGTTGCTATTTTAAAGGAGGTGAACTCCGATCAGGCCCAAAATGATGCTGTTCTGCCATGTCTGCAATGTCCGCAGTATTACGGGAGCGGAGAAGCTGCTGCTGCAATTTTGTTTGGATATTCGGACCTATTTCGACTGCATTCTGGTGACGCCTGGTGAAGGACGGCTGACCACGATTGCCCGCAAGCGCGGAATCACTGTTCAGATTCAGAACATGTTCATGCTGCATGGCATGTATACCCCGTATGAAGGCTTGGCGCAGGATGCGGAGAATTTGCGGAATCATGTAGCGTATGCACCGTTGCTCCAGATGCTGCACAAAGCTCGCCCTGATGTGGTGCTGGTTAATACCTGTGTGAACGTTATGCCGGCGATGGCTGCCCAGGAGCTCAATATTCCAGTCATCTGGAAAATAACTGAGGTCATTAACCAGAATGAGCATACGCCAGTTTCTGTCTCCATCATAGAGCGCTACAGCCAATGGGTTATCGGCATCTCACATGCTGTTATGCGTCCTCTGCTTGGCAGAGGACTGACACGTCCGCATACGGTGCTGCCACCTTGCCAGGATATGGATATGCCGTCACCCAGGCAGTATGCACTGGAACGAAAAAGAAAACGTGAAAAGCTGGGGCTGCGGAATTTTCATATATGCATTGGTTATATTTCTTCCTTTATCTATGAAGCCAAAGGGCTGCTGCCTTTTGTCCAGATGGCGCTAAAGCTGTGCGAAACCAATTCGCGCTGTCGTTTCTGGATCATTGGCAGCCCGGTAGACTCGGAATATTACGTAAAATGTATCTCATTAATCCGCCAATCCCGTTATAGCCGCCGCTTCCAGTTCAACTCATTCGAGGAGTCCGTGTCGATCGCCTATAGCGCAATGGATATTGTTGTGGTTCCCAGTATGGTGGAGGAAGGCTTTGGTTTGACGGCACTGGAGGGACTTGTTTACGGCAGGCCTGTTGTAGCCTTCGCGCAGGGTGGATTGGTTGAATTGATGGAGTCGACCGGCAATACAGATTTTTTGGTGGAACCGGGGAACAGCGACATGCTTGCGCAAAAGGTGGGCTATCTGCTCGATCATCCCGATGAAGTGGAGCGCATTGGCGTACGTAATAACAGCGCGGCTATGCGTGTATACGGACCCGATTCCTATCGAAACAACCTGCATGTCATGGTGAGTCAATGGGTATGTCATCATCCGCATTGGTTTCCGCTGATTCAGCAACCGGGTGGACCCGTGTGGACGAGGGAAGGTGAAGGGCTGCGCCCGGTCATCGCTATACCCGAGGCGTTTACCAGCACAATTCGAGAATTTCCCGAATCGGTGGTTTGTCAGCTGCCTGTGCTGGGACTGCCACCCATCGAGTATGCGGCCATTCAAGGTCTGCCGCAACCAGTTCCTCCTGTACCCGAGTCACAGCCAGAGCCTTGTCACGGCAAGCGTCGTATTCGCGCAAGATGGCCGAGGGGCCGCAAGCATCCCAGACTACGCAATCGCAAGGACAATAAAAACAGCCGTGGCAGCGGCAGGAGCCGCCGCAAGAGCAATTACGGATTACGAATGTTGCCAGGACAGCATCCAAAATCCAGGTCCAGACCGAAGCTCAAGCGTAAATTCAAGCTTAAGTCACGGCGGCGTAAACGGAACCGGGTCACGCTTAAGGCTGGACGGCGTACAAGACAACGGTCCGGGTGAACGTATACCGGGCCGTTGAACTGGACGTTGAACTGGAGTATAGCCAGTTTGCTGAATGAATCTCAACCATTGAACTCCACAGCTTAATGAAACAACGACAGCAAAGGTGGGTTCCAAAACCATGAAAATATTGACCGTGCTCGGCACAAGACCGGAAATTATACGGCTCAGCCTGGTCATTCCGAAGCTGGACCGCTATGCAGATGAACATGTGCTTGTGCATACGGGCCAAAATTACACAGAGGGCCTGAGCGGGCAATTCTTCCGTGAGCTGGGCCTGCGTGCCCCGGATTATATGCTTCAGGAGAAGGCGGGAACGCTGGGCAAGCAGCTATCTGCGATGTTTTCGCAGATGGAGGACATTTTGAATAAGGAACGCCCGGATCATGTATTATTGCTTGGTGATACGAACAGTGCTTTATGCGCCTTGCTTGCAGAACGTATGGGCTACCCGGTCGTGCATATGGAGGCAGGGAACCGCTGCTATGATCTGGATGTGCCGGAGGAGAAGAACCGCCGCGTCATTGATGCTATTTCTACGATTAATATGCCATATACGGAGCAAAGCAAGCAGCATCTCATACGGGAAGGCTTCCCGAGTCAACGAATTATACTGACCG
This sequence comes from Paenibacillus peoriae KCTC 3763, assembly GCF_000236805.1. Lineage (GTDB taxonomy): Bacteria > Bacillota > Bacilli > Paenibacillales > Paenibacillaceae > Paenibacillus > Paenibacillus peoriae. Next base: position 78,162 of record NZ_AGFX01000030.1, read on the forward strand.
GGAATCCCATTTACGAAGTGATGCAGCATTATGAGAAAGAAGTGTCCGGCAGCGACATTTTAAATAAGCTCGAATTATCGTCGGGGGCGTATTTCCTCGTGACTGCCCATAGAGCTGAAAATGTCGACCATCCGCCGCATTTGCTGGCTATTCTGGAGGGTCTCAACCGGGTAGCCCGCCAATCCGGGCAGCGCGTCATTTGCAGCATTCATCCCCGCACTGCCGCCCGGATTGCAAGCCATCCGCCAATCCAGCTTGATCCGCTGGTGGAATTCCACGAACCGTTCGGATTTTTTGACTTCGTGCTGCTGGAACGGCATGCCCGCTGCGCTTTAACGGACAGCGGCACCGTACAGGAGGAATGCTGCGTCATGGGCGTGCCGACGGTCACGATGCGCCGGACGACAGAACGACCGGAGACGGTAGATTGCGGCAGCAATATCGTATCCGGGCTTGATGGCGAGGCGATCGCGAACGCGGTAGCTTTAATGACCGGGATAACCCATAAGTGGCAGTGTCCCGCAGGCTATCTGGCAGAAGATGTGTCGGATAAAGTGGTTAAATTTCTGCTTGGAGGGAAACGGCATGTTTGAGAACCAACGTATCTTGGTTACCGGCGGTACCGGCTCCTGGGGGCATGAGCTGGTTGCCCAGTTACTGCCGCGTAATCCCAAAGAGATCATCATCTATTCACGTGGAGAATCGAATCAGGTAGCCATGAACAGGCAGTTTGAGGACGAACGACTCAGCTTCTGTATTGGAGATATTCGGGATAAGGACGCGTTGGTTACCGCTTGCCAGGGTGTGGACTATATATTTCATTTGGCGGCTCTCAAGCATGTGCCTGTGTGCGAGGATCAGCCCTATGAAGCACTCAAAACCAATGTAGTAGGCACCCAGAACGTGATTGAGGCCGCTGTTGCCAATCAGGTAAAGAAAGTCATTTATATATCAACGGATAAAGCCGCAAATCCGTCCAATTTTTACGGCATGACGAAGGCGATTGGAGAAAAGCTGATTGTCTATGCCAATCTACTCAATAGCGACACACGGTTCGTGACAGTGCGCGGCGGTAATGTATTGGGTACAAACGGAAGTGTGGTACATCTGTTTCAAAGCCAGATTCGCCAAAAGGGCAAGGTTTTTATCACAGATATGAAAATGACCCGTTTTTTCCTGACCTTGCGTGATGCGATCAGTCTTCTGTTCAAAGCCTCGGTCGAAAGCATCGGTGGGGAAATTTTTATCATGACCATGCCAACCTGTCGTATTGTGGATCTGGCTGAGGTGCTCATTGAAGATTCCGGCGTGGAGAACGTAGAAATGATAGAAAAAGGCATTCGTCCCGGCGAGAAAATTCATGAAATTTTGATGAGTGACTTTGAAAGCCTGACGACGGTTGTATATGACGAGCAATATTTGATTATTCTTCCGATGCTGAATATACCTCAATTAAAAGACCGCTATAGTCAGTGTTCTCCGGTGTCATTCAGCAGCTTTAGCTCGGAGTTCAATCTGATGTCAAAAGAGGAAATTCGAAGCATCCTCCAGCGCGGGGGGTTCATTAAATGAAGCTGCTTATATTGGGTGGTAACGGCATGTCCGGCCATATGCTGGTCGACTATTTTCAAAATCAGGGCGGGTATCACGTGTTTTACACCACCCGTGATCCTGAGAATAAAGGCGGTCTGCTGCTGGACGTAAGGGACAGCTTTATGGTGGAGCAACTGGTGCGGAGCATGCAGCCTGACGTCATTATTAACGCGGTGGGCGTGCTGAATCAGTATGCCGCAGCGGATCGGATTTCTGCATACCAAATTAATGGGCTGCTGCCGCATCTTCTCTCGCGGACGGCGGACAGTATCGGTGCCCGCCTGATTCATATCAGTACCGACTGCGTATTCGAGGGAAAGCGGATACCCGGTCTGTATAGGGAAACGGACTCGCCTGACGGGACAAGCGCCTATGCCTTGACGAAAATACTTGGAGAAGTAACGGCAGCAGGGCATCTGACTATCCGCACCTCCATTATCGGCCCGGAAATTCGGCCTGAAGGCATTGGCCTGCTGCACTGGTTCTTGCAGCAGCGCGGAGAGGTTGACGGTTATCGCCGTGTCTTGTGGAACGGGGTTACAACGCTGGAATTGGCCAAGGCGATACGGGTACTTATGAATGAGCCGGTGGATGGACTTATTCATCTGGTTCACCCCGAACCGATCAGCAAGTATGACTTGCTGCTGCTGTTCAAAGAAGTCTGGAAGAGGGAGGATATTCGGATCGTGCCGAAGGATGAGCCGGTGCTGGACCGGACGCTTCGTTGTACCCGGACCGATCTGCTCTACGATGTTCCTCACTACAGTACCATGCTGAAGGAGCTGCTGGAATGGACCGAAGTACAGCGGAACAACATCGGCCAGTTATAATGATTACCGGAGCGGCAGGTTATACCGGGATGCATGCCTGCCGCTATTTCGCAAAGCTCGGCTGGGAAGTGGCGGCGCTGACTCGCACGGCCGCCTCCGCATCAGAACTGACCTCACTGGCGGGCGATGATGAGAACTCCAGCCCAGCAGTTGGCGACCATTGCTGTATTACGCCTTATGTGTGCGACTTGCTGGATAAGAAGCGTCTGGGCGAAGTGATTCGCCAGATTGCTCCGGATTATGTACTTCATCTGAGTGGTAAAAATTCAGTGCCTGAATCATGGCAGAGTCCACTGCTGTACATGGAATCCAATGTACTGTCCACATTGTATCTGCTGGATGTACTGCGCTCTTTCCCCAAAGCCCGTATTGTTGTAGCAGGTTCTCGGCTAAAGACGGCCTTGCAGGCTCCGTATCATCCTACACACCCGTACAGTCTCAGCAAAAGCATTCAAGAGGCAGTCGCGTTATCGTGGGGCGCGCTGTTCGATCAATCCATCATGCTGGCGGAACCTTGCAACTTGATCGGTCCGGGCCCCTCCACCGGCTTTTGTGCATTACTGGCAGGGTATGTTGTTCGAACGGAGCGTATGAAAGAGCAGCCGGTAACGAATACTGCCCCGTTCCGGGTGTCTTCCCGGCATGCGCAGCGTGATTTTCTGGACGTTCGAGACGCGGTTCGTGCGTACGGTGTGCTGCTGGAACAAGGTGTACCGGGGCGTATTTACCCGGTCTGTACAGGCAGCATCGTAGAGCTGGGTCATATCGTGGAGCGTATGGTTGCGCTGGCGAATACATCGATTCCCATCCAGTGGGGGAATGCGGCGGAATCAGCAGCGACGGAGGCATACCATGCAGAGGAACTGGAGGAGATGGGCTGGAAGCCGACCATACAGCTGGGGCAATCCCTGAAAGATATGATTCAATACCGCCGAGCCGGAAAGGAAGGAACGTTATGAGACCAAAAGTAACGATTGTCATTCCCTTTTATAACTGTGACTACGTGGATCAGGCTTTGCAAAGCGCATTGGAGCAAAGCTACGGCCCGCTTGAGATTATCGTCGTCGATGATGGGTCCACGATACACCGCGAACTGCTTCAGCCCTATCTTTCATATATCTATTATTTGGGCAAATCAAATGGCGGAACAGCCAGCGCGCTGAATCACGGTATCCGGCTCGCCAGCGGCGAATATATTGCGTGGCTCAGCTCGGATGACACCTTCCATAAGGATAAAATCAACAACCAGGTTTCCTTTATGATAGAGCAAAGTGCGTATATTTCCCACACCAACTTCAACTTAATCAATCAATACAGCCAAATCACAAACCGGCAGGCGGGAGCGGTATTTCCGACGGTACAGGAATTTTACCGTTGTTTTCTGCAAGGCAACCCGGTCAACGGATGCACGGTGATGTTCAAAAAAGAACTGTTTGCGCAGATAGGGTTATTCAATGAACTGCTGACGTATACCCACGATTTGGATATGTGGTATAGGGTGATGCTGGCAGGATATGCTTTTCCTTATTTAAACGAGGTGCTCGTAAACTATCGTTGGCACGATGAGATGGGAACCCAAAAGCATCGGCACGCCGTTGAACAGGAATACTTAATTACCCAGGCACGCTACAGACACAGCTTCACTGAGCTGCTTAATAGATTTATTGCCATATAGTGTGAATCAGAGGCGTGTCATGGCCGGGAAGGAAGAGGCTGAGCGGTTTCGGCCTCTTTTTTGCCGTAAGCCTATGCGAAATAGGAGTGTAGAAGCGTAGACCATGCAGTTAAGAAAGAAGCCTATGATCTGCAGTGCCAGTATAGAGCACGCAGATTCACAGGCCAATTACAAATTACTAGTGATGATAGGGAGATCATCTCAGTTGGGAAAATAATACTTTGTCATGATGCAAACCGTTACACCGTAGTAACCGATCCCCAGTCACCGAACGGGAATGTATGCTCTGGTACGTTATTCCCAGCAGCATCTTTTCCTTGAGCCTCAATGGAGATATCACTTATGAATCCGGCTGCGGCTGGAGATGAAACTCTAATGTCATATGCTGGCACTACAGTAGGAATTGTAAGTGTAACTACTGAATTTGGAGCACCCAAGGCAAATGTGGTTGTAAAAAACAAGGTTGACACTGTACCTGTCGGTGCGCTTCCAGGTGCATCGTACACATTCACAGTGATGGGTACAAGTGGAGCTGTTGTTGTATTACTGATACGTAGTACAACAGAGCTCGAAATGAAAGTGCCATTTGGATTCAGGTTTTCAACTGCTCCTAACGAAAAAATTGCCATATTTTTCACCCCCTTTCTAATCTTAATATATGAAGAAAGGATAGTTTTAGAGTGTGCTAATGGTAGAGGGTTTAGGTACAAATAAAATCTGCTTTGGGACAGCTCCTGTCGTTATTTCCTTATGCTACGATCACCGGACCTTGCGGACTCCGGTGAAACACATCGGCCGGGAGAGAAATCGGTCGCTGTGTGTGCCACCCGAACATATGAAGCTCCCTGGGGCCTGGAACAGGCCGCAACCGTCCGCCTTCTGCATAATATAGTCCGTGATTCGGTCCCATGTACAGCCGGTAGTCTATCAGTTCGTGCTCCTCGAAAACATTAAAATCAATAGGTGGGCCGACAGGTAAAGTTTCCAGGTGCGCGAATGAAAGAGGAATAGATTCGTCGGCTGCATAGCCCAGCAGATGAAATATTTCAAAATCGCGGAAAGGATAGCGTAGACCATGGCTGATCAGGTGCAAGCCGTTCACAGGGTCTCTGGCAATAAAAACCGTTGGAAAATGCTCGGCAAGTTGGCCATTACCCAGTAACAGCTTGCCGTCGGGGAGGCTGGTCACCATGGTATCGGACAGTTGGATGACCTGGTTGAGACGAAAATGCAAAGCATGAAAAGCATCAAGCGACCTGATAGGCCGCTTTAACCCTTGCTCGATGAGATATATATGTTGTTTCGAGTCCCGTACGAGTATTCCATTAGGCAAGGAACCATCCTTAGGTTGATGATACGGATGTCCCGTAGCTGACCGTCCGGGGAAAAAAAGTTCATCCAATGTGTAAATGAGGCGTTCAGGGTTAAAGTTCCATTTTCTTAAAAATATACGGCGATTTTTTTCCCCCCATTCAGCCATATCAATTGAATTATGTGTAAAACTGGCGTTTCCCTCATGGTGGACATGGCTATCTCCTGCGATGAGGAGCCTTAATCCTGTTTTTAGTGTCCGGTACCCGAAATCAATATCTTCATAGCCGCCTCCCGGAAAGGCTTCGTCTAAATACCCGATTCTCTGTATCAATTGACGGCGGAATAACATACAAAATCCACTTAAAGCTGTTGTATCCCGCCAAAGGGAGGGATTGGCAATGTTAAAGCTTTTAGCAAATTCATGATATGCCTCTGTGGTCGAATAGGCCATGGGGAGACGCTGCATCGGCGTCACCATGTTGGATACAGGACCGACAATACCAATGTCCGATGAGCTATAAAGTGCGTGAATTAAATTTTCCAGCCAATGGTATGATACCATCGTATCATTATTGAGCAGGAGAATAGTGTCCCCTCTAGATGCTTTAATTCCTTGGTTACAAGCTGCTGCAAAGCCACGATTGGTTCTGTTCTCCACTAAACGTACATTTTTCCGATGACGCAGCAGATGCTGTGTACCGTCTGTCGATCCATTGTCGATACAGATCAATTCGTAAGGAACGGCAGTGTAGTGAACAATGCTATTCAGACACCGTTCCGTTAAATCCCGGTTGTTTAGCGTAAGGATTACGATACTAACCAGCATAAGATTCTCTCCTTGAGATTACAGAGTATTTACAACCATTTGTAATGGGGTCTGATATGTCTGCCTAACGGTTTCCAATTCCTGCTCAATAGCCTGGTAATATTGGACCGTATCCATCTGTTCATGATGACGGTAGGCAGTGAGCGGCTCATTTAAATAGTAGAAATCTGTCGGGTAAGTTTGATTTAAGACGCTGCATACAGCTTGGTCTACGTACGGGCAGTTGAAAAAGGGAATGATGACACTCACTCTGGGCAGCGATTCCACGTTTCCTCCACCTCATAATGAACATGTACTGTTTGCTACACCATACGGTATGTTGAAATGAATCCATAATTGTGGACGAATCGCCATCTGGAAATTCATTTTGCAAAATCCTCAAGTAAAATAGTTTTTTTGATCAGCCAAAGTTGTCCTTTAATACATATATAGTTCATAGAGGGGAGGTAAAAAATTGAAAATTTTATTCACCTATATTGTTCCAAGCGGCGGAATGGAAACCCTGAACCGAACCCGTGGGGAGGCATTACAAAAAAACGGAGTAAACTGCCATTTTCTATATAGCCGCGATGGTGCAGGGCTGCAGAACGTATCCGGCTGCCCCACACACATCTCGGACGATGATCAGCAAATTCAGCAATTGCTCAACAAAGAAGGTTTTGCAGCAGTCGTCGTGTCTTCAGATTTTATTATGCTTGAGCGTTTGCGCCGCTTAGGTTTTACCGGACCGGTTATTTTTGAAGTGCAGGGGCTCGGACCGATAGAATATGCGACTCAATTTATAAATGAAGCAGCATCATATATTTTGTCTTATGCCGATGCCTTGTTATATCCTCCGACCTCTCATTTGAATCAGCTGTTTGCCCAATTTCCTACTAAAATTCACTTCAATTTTTCCAACTGTATTGATACTGGCAAAATCCAATATCGTCAGAGTATTCAATATTCATATCCAATCATCGGTTGGGTAGGACGAATCGAACCGAATAAAAATTGGAGAGAATGCCTCGAAATTGTCCATCATTCTGTGGCCTGCGAGCCAAGCTTGCGGTTATGGGTGTTTGAAGATGCCAATTTGAGTACCCATTCTGAACGAGAAGACTTCCTGGAAATGGTTTCTCATTTTCATCTAAAACGTCGTTTGAAACTATTTTCTAACATCCCGCATAGCGAAATGCCGTATTATTATTCTGCTATCGGAGATTCCGGAGGATACTTATTGTCTACTTCTGTACTGGAAGGGTTCGGTTATGCGGTAGGGGAAGCCATGAGTTGCCGTTGTCCTATTCTCACCACCGATTCTGACGGAGTGCGCGCTTTTATTAAACATGACATCACAGGTAAATTTTATCCGAGAGGCAGTATTGAAACCGCGGTTCAACAAGGGCTGGAATTGATGAGAAACGGTCCGCTGCGGCATGCAATTCGCAACAACGGCAGAGAAAATATAGAGTTAAACTTCAGTTCAGAAAGCTACGTCGCTCATTTTATCGGTATGTTGCATTATTTGGGTGTGTTCTAGCTTTTCTTAATCCGTTTTGTCAGATGTGAATGTGAACGCCGTTTAAGATAACGAATCCAGGCGCGAGCTTTAGATCACTTATTCAAGTTATGAACGACGCCATCAACTTCCTGTAGCAAGTTATTAAACTTGTTCTGGAATATATCCACGCCGAACGATTCTGTGCATGCTTTGCGATTTCTAGTTCCCGTTTCCAGCATGAGGTCCTGATTTTGCAGGAGATCGGCAATGATGTGCGAAAGTCCATCCACATCACCTTTAGGTACTAAAAATCTCTCATTACCGGTGTGTTTGAGCAATTCGCCAAGTCCTGCTGAGTCATAAGCAACCACTGGCTTGGCGAAAGCCATCCCTTCAAGCGCCGTCAATCCAAAACCTTCATCAATCATGCTGGGTACAACAACGAGATCAAGCGCAGGGTATAAATGGTCAATGTGGCTTTCAAACGGATGAAATATAATGCGTGACGGATCTAATGTGCCGTTTGCTAATGCTTGGCATTTATTGAAGTATTCTGTTATTTCCGGGCTTCCAGCAATCAGAAATTTCGCTTGAGGAAAGCGTGGCATCAGCATGCCGGCCATATAGATAAATTGATCAATTCCTTTATGGGCGGAGATCATCCCGGATATGAGCCCTATTAGCGTCTCATGGTCGCCAATATGATGGGCTGCTCTCAGAGAACGGCGATTGTCCTCCCACCTTTTAGGATGCAATTCAGCATCATTCCAGGAAGGGGATATAAGCCATTTTTTATTGTTGACGATTGAATCCTTAAAGGGTGCCAGCACTGCTTCCGATATACCGATAATCCAGTCTGCATAACGATTGATCATCCGCACGGCATCCATCTTATGTGTACCCTGATATAAGATTTCGTTGATGACCCAGACAACGGGAATGCCCGCTTTTTTTGCCACAGCTGCAGGTAGCGCGTTTACCGACGTGTTGACCATGACCCAATCTGGCCTGTGCATGTGCAAAAGAGTTAATAGGGAGTGGTAGGAATTGGAGGCCTTTTGATTGGCAAATTCCTGATGCATGGCCGCTGATGATTCATACAAGGACCATAGCAGTGGTGAATCTTGAATGGCTACGCTTATACCTGCATTTTCTGCTTCTTTGGACAGTATGCCGGAACCGGGAACAACCAACACAACCTCATATTTTCCGGCTAGGGTTTTGGCTAAAAAAAGCAGCCATTTCTCGGCACCCGACATTCGAGCCGGATGGCAAATATGTGAGAATAACATGACCTTGGATTTTCCGCTCACGGGCTTCATACCCTGTGACACTTCTCGGGTATGATTGTCACCTCCTTTGGATAGGTAGTTTACTATATGAGCAATGTCTATCTGTCGACACGACCATTCACCTATGTATGATTCATTGTATAGCTTGTGCTTTCGCCTGCGCCAAGCTGTGCGGCAACGCATAAAATGTGCGAGAGGGGATAGCAGCATATGGACCTGTCGTACTGGCATAACAACGTGTGAGATACATCTGTCTCCATAGTTGCTGGTAAGGTTCAAGCGCCGACCCATTCAGGTATAAAAGGAGGGTGCGCTCGTGAAGGCTTTGGTCACCGGAGGGGCCGGATTTATCGGTTCCCATCTGGTGCGTGCGCTTGCTGATTCGGGCATCAGAGTGCATGTACTGGATAATCTGACGACTGGGAATGCCGCAAATGTGGACCCGCGCGCGGTCTTGCATATGGCGGATATTCGCAGCTCTGAAACCCGGACGCTGCTGATTCGGGAAAGCCCGGATATTGTGTTTCACTTGGCGGCACAGGCTGATGAGCAGCATTCCATTCATCAACCGGATGAGGATGCTGATGTGAATGTGTTGGGGACAATCCGTCTGTTACAGGCTTGTCATGAAGCCGGGGTTGCCAAATTTATATTTGCGTCTACATCCGGCGTATACGGAGAACTGCAAAAGCAATGTATTCAGGAAGATGATCCCGCAGAGCCGATCTCGGGCTACGGGCTGTCTAAGCTAACCGCAGAGTCGTATATTCGGCTTTTTCATCGGTTATACGGTATGAACTACACGATTTTGCGTTACGGAAATGTGTATGGTCCCGGCCAGACGGCGAAGGGAGAGGGCGGCGTAGTCGCTCTGTTTATGGAGCGGTTAAAAAAAGGAAGTCCCTTGCTCATTCACGGCGACGGAACGCAGACCCGCGACTTTGTGTACGTCAAGGACGTAGTCAGAGCGAATATAGCGGCGATACGTGCAGCGGATCAACGGACGGTACATGTAAGTACGGGACGAACGACATCCATCAATCGATTGGCTTATGATTTGCTAAAGCTGCACGGTTCGTCCGTTCGCCCCGTATATTCAGCCGCGCGTCCGGGAGACATTCACCATAGCTGCCTTAGCAACGTAGTAGCCAGACATTGGCTTCGCTGGGAACCGCTATATGGCATCTCTGCTGGCTTAAAGGAAACATATATCAGCAGTATGGATTCAGGCAAAGAAGGCGCGTAGTGATTGCGTGCGGGATTCAGGAAAGGGCTGAGCGATGAGCATCAGCCTCTTTTTTGATGGTTACTCTTTAGTGGGAGCGGCGACAACCGGAGATGATCGAATCGATTTCCGGAGCCAATGAGGGGACGAATTCCTTACATAATCATGAATCATAACGAACCCTCCTGATAAAAGCCTCATTGAGAGGCTAAACAAGATTTTCGTTCAATGACCTCGGTATTCACCAGCACCTGCGTATGATGCTCCTGGTTTTGATTGAGTTTCTCCATAAGCAAGTTAACAGCTGTCTGAGCCAAAACATCCTTTTTCACATGAATGGTAGTTAGTTCAGGGCTGATGACCTTGGCCTCATGAATATTATCAAACCCCATTACGGAGATTTGCTCAGGTACTCGAATATTCATTTCCTGAAACGTTTTAATCGCACTGATCGCCATGTAATCATTTTCGCAAAACAGGGCCGAAGGAAGCTCGTCCAATTCTTGGATAGCTGCTTTAAAAGAATCCTGCGACATGACCAGCATGGGATGCATATTAAAGGTTAGACTATCATCTATGGAGAGATCCTGTTCCTCTAAAGCCGCCATGAATCCTTCCTTTCGTTTTTTAAAGTTGAGGATTCTGGTACTGGATTGCACGTATCCTATTTGTCTGTGCCCAGACTGAATTAAATATTGGCCTGCCTGATAGCCACCAAGGTAGTTATTAATGGATACAAAACTGGCGTCGATGTGTTCAAAACAAGTATCCAAAATAACGATATTGGCATGAATGGATTGTATAGAATGAATAATCTCGGAAGTTAAATTGGTGCCCAGTAGAAGCACTCCTGAGGAGGGCTGGTCCTTTTCCAAGGCAGACAATTCCTCTTCGAGGTTATGGCTATCAAAGGACGAAAAAATAAGCGTGTTTCCATGTTCTTTTACCTGATTGGTAATGTGATGAATTAATTCATTAAAAAATGGAAGAGAGTCATAATGCTCTATAACGATGTCTGTATTTTTACATGCAACAAAACGAATGACATGGTGATTTTTGATGACTTCTTTATTTGACTTCATGGTTCGCGGTTTATATCCGTGCTCTTGGGCAATTCTTAAAATGTGCTCCTTGGTTTCTTCGCTAACTCCGGGTTTGTTATTAAAAGCAAGGGAGACGGCAGATTTCGATACACCGGCAAGCCTTGCAATATCATCAATTTTCAACGTGGAACCTCCTATTGAACTAAACTACATAAATTATATCATTATTATGTGAGAAAATTCGATTTATAAACTAAACTAAATTAAACTAAATGGAGTGAAAATGAAAAATAAAATATATTGACCGCATATCACTTGTGATGTTAAAATCCAAGTGTAAAACGCTTTATTTTAGTTTATTTTATGTATTATTATATAAAATATATTACTTTGTTTTGTTTATTAAGTTGTTTCGAGCAGGGCAAGAAAGGAAAGGTGATTGATTTGAGCTTTAACATTGCTGAAAATCAAAGAAATTTTACACAAGCGGGCAAGCCTTTCTTTTATTTGGCGGATACCGTCTGGAGCGCATTTACCAACGCGACGATTGAAGAGTGGAGCGAATACCTGGACTATCGAAAAATGCAGGGCTTCAACGTTTTACAAATTAATATGCTCCGGCAATGGGATGCAAGTGAATCGGATTTGAATCTGCAACCGTTTGCAGTACTGGAAAATGGAGATTTTGACTACCGCACATTAAACGAAGCCTATTTCGACCGGGCAGAAGTCATGATAAAGATGGCTGTAGAGCGCGGATTTGTTCCAGCGTTGGTTCTGTTGTGGTGCAACTATGTACCGGATACATGGGCTGAAATGTTCCAAAAGGACAATAAAATGCCGCTGGATTGCGTTGAAAACTATGTAGCTTATGTTGTGAACCGCTATTCCCGATTCGAGCCTGTCTATTTAATCAGCGGGGACACAGATTTTCCTACAGAACGTGCTAATGCGTACTATTTGAAGGCGCTGGAAACGGTACAGCAATTAAGCCCGACAAGCTTAACTGTACTGCATATCCAGGGAAGATTGAGGGAAATTCCTGAAATCTTTGAGAAACACGATGGTCTTGGATTTTATATGTATCAATCAGGGCATAACTCCCAGTTTCAGCATGTAGCCTACGAGATTGCCCAGCATTTCTATCACAAGCCGGAAATACGACCTGTAATTAATGGAGAACCCTGCTATGAACAGATCAGTTACAGCCGCAATGTGTACGGCAGATATACTGCGCTGGATGCCCGAAAAGCGGCATGGCAAAGTCTTCTTGCAGGTGGGGGAGCGGGAATCACCTACGGAGCGCATGGGATTTGGAGTTGGCATAAAAAAGGCAAGAAGTTCGGCATTGTAGAAGGCGAGGGCTTTGATAGCCCCTATGATTGGAGAACGGCCTTGCGTTTTGAGGGCGCATGGGATTATTCCTTTATTAAATATTTGTTTGAAATGTATAACCTGATCGGCATGAAGCCGCTGGATATTGTTTTAAACAATACAGGGGAGATCAGAGCTGCGGGGAACGAGAATACCATCGTCTTGTATATCCCGGTTAACACGAAGGTGCGACTAAGCATCAACGTACAGGACTACAAGTTTACAACCATTGATTTGGCAGAGAGACGATTTGCACAGACAGAGGTGGATGTCGAGGCTAATCAATCCGTCATAGACATGCATAGTTTTGAAAGTGATGTTGTGATCATCGGAACGAAATAAAACTCGACATGTAAACGATGCTAAAAGAAATTGACATTGATGTCGTGGACATTATTACATCTCCAGAGACCCATCTGGAACTGGTTGGACTGGCGGCTACGGCCGAAAAGCATATCATGTGCGAGAAGTCATTTGCACGTGCATTGCTTTTGCTGTGAAAATAGAAAACGCATCCAAGAAGGAGTGACCATGATGGATTACAAAAAGACTGCTAGAGAAGTGTTAGGCGCGGTTGGGGGAAACGAAAATGTAAACAGTGTCATTCACTGTGTGACTCGGCTGAGATTCAAACTGAAGGATAATCAATTACCTGATAAGGAACAAATCAAGCAGATTGACGGTGTGATTACCGTTGTAGAAAGCGGCGGTCAATTCCAGGTAGTTATCGGTAATGAGGTCCCTAAGGTATATGAAGCTCTTTTAGATACGATGGGAGTAAAGCCGGATCAAGTGAATCAGGAAGAGCAAAGCAATGAGAAATCCAGTTTATTCAGCCGATTTGTCGATGTGATCTCAGGCGTGTTCATGCCCGTTGTTGGTGTGCTCGCCGCTGTGGGGATTCTAAAAGGACTACTGGCCTTGTGCACATCTATGGGCTGGATGACGGATCAGATGGGCACGTATAAAATTTTATACGCGACAGCAGACGCTATGTTTTATTTCTTCCCGATTATTCTAGGATTTTCAGCAGGTAAAAAATTTGGAGGCAACCCGTACCTGTCTGCTGTTTTGGGGGCCGCCTTGGTGTATCCGACCATGACTGCCGCCTTTACAGATAAAACGGCGCTGACCTTTTTGACCATACCTGTCGTTCTGATTAATTATACGTCTTCTGTTATACCTATCATTATTGGAGCATTTTTGGCAGCTAAGGTCGAAAAATTGATAAGCAAGTATGCACCTGCGTCTATCAAAATGTTCATTGTGCCTTTGCTGACTTTGGCCATCATATCACCGATTGTTTTTCTGGTTGTCGGACCAGTATCAACTATAATCAGTGATGGATTAGCCAAAGGCTCTATGTGGATTTACCAGTTAAGTCCGGCTGTAGCTGGTCTCGTTCTGGCCGGGTTCTGGCAGGCCATTATTATCTTTGGTTTGCATTGGGCGTTCATTCCAATTCTCCTGAATAATGTAGTTACGAACGGGTTTGATCCGATTAACGGGATGTTGTTCTGTACGACTTTTGCTCAAACCGGTGCAGCCTTTGCCATTGCTTTGAAATCACGTGACCCTAAATTAAAACCGATTGCCACTTCTGCTTCCATTGCAGGTTTGATGGGAGTTACGGAACCAGCAATTTACGGGGTTACGCTGCCTGCCAAAAAACCGTTTATTTTGGCTTCCATTGCCGCAGGTATAGGGGGAGCCGCAGCAGGTTTACTGGGATCAACGGCATACGGTTTTGCCTCAGGCGGTGTGTTCGGTATTCCGCTGTTCATTAATCCAAAAGGAATAGATGCAGGGTTCACGGGCTTTATCATATCTTTGGTTGTGGCTTTTGTACTCGCATTTGTCCTGACCTATCTTTTCGGCTATAAAAATGTTAAACCTGCGCCTGAGATTAAGGTTGCAGATGAAAGCAAAGCGGAGGAAAAAGTGGTATTCAGTCCTCTTAACGGTGAATTGATCCCTTTAACCGCTGTAAATGATGAGGCTTTCTCCAGTGGTGCGATGGGTCAGGGAGCGGCTGTTATTCCGAAAGAAGGGGTAGCCTATGCGCCGTTTAACGGAACGGTTGTTACTGTTTTCAAAACAAAGCATGCAATCGGACTTATCTCTGAGGATGGGGTTGAACTGCTCATTCACATTGGAATTAATACGGTCAGCTTGAAAGGAAAACATTTCACTTCTTTTGTGTCTGAAGGGGATACTATTCAAAAAGGAGACAAGCTGGTTGAATTCGATCATCAGGCTATAGCAGATGAGGGATATGATATCACCACATCCGTCATTGTAACCAATACAGCCGTATACACGGATATCATAGTGGAAAATGGGGCGGATATTCGTGCTGGAGAACGCTTGTTGAAAATTAAATAGATTAACAAGATACGAAGACGATAATTGCATCGTAGTGATGAACCTCCACCCGTTTTTGAATTTTTTCTTCAGAAGAAATTCAAAACTGGTGGAGGTTTTTTATTCCCGTACCCTGCTGATAATAGAGAATGGGTATATGCATTCCCCTATACCAAGTTATCCAACCCGCAGGGCGGGGTGGGGGCATTTATGGCAGTCGAGGTTCACATTTTAGACATATTATTTTAAGCTTTTATTTAAGTGACGTTAAGCTAGAGTTATATATGTGGGCTTATCATTAGAGTTTAAAAGTGTGGCATGAGGTGGGGAGCAGTAGGGGGAGACCGCTGCGCGAAGGCTTTGGGCTTCCGATCGCTGTTGCTGCGGGATTCTTTTTTGATTAAATAAGAGATATAGAGGTAGGAATCCCCCAGCAAAGGCGACCGCTGGCGCTTCTCCAGCTCCAAAACCTCCGCTCCGCTGCTACCCACCACTCAAGCAACATTTTGGTGGGGAGCAGTAGGGGAGTAAGATTTTATAATACGATAAAAGAAAGGGTGAAACGTGTGCTCAAGGTGCAACAGGTGAGCAAGTGGTATGAGGGCAACCGGGGCGTACATAAGCTGGATTTTGAAATGCAGCGCGGTGAAATTGTCGGTTTTTTGGGGCCGAATGGTGCGGGAAAAACGACGACGATGCGCATGATTACGGGGTATCTCCAACCCAGCGAGGGAGTGATTACAATTGATGGCATCCCGATTCAGGATAAGGGTAGACAGGCTCGTTCCAAAATCGGTTATTTGCCGGAGACGCCACCCTTGTATGGAGATATGTCCGTTCAATCCTATTTAAAATTTGTAGCCAGTATTCGGGACGTACCTGCGCGAGAGCAGAAGCTGCGTATTTCAGAAATGATTTCCCGTCTGGGGCTGAACGGGCGTGAAAAACAACTGGTACGCAGTTTGTCCAAAGGATATAAACAACGCTTGGGACTGGCGGGGGCGATTATTCATAACCCGGATTTGCTCGTGCTGGATGAACCGACCTCAGGTTTGGACCCTAATCAGATTTTGGAGATTCGTCAGCTTATTCAGGAGATTGGTGAAAATCATACGGTGCTGCTCAGCACGCATATTTTGCCTGAGGTGGATGCTTTATGTAATCGGGTTCTCATCATCCATGAGGGTGAATTGGTGCTGGATGGACGGCCTGATGCACTCGGCGATTCGATGGAGGATGGATTTAAGGTAAAGGTAGAAGTCAAAGGAAACCGTGGGCAAGTGCTGGATGTCCTGCAGGCCTGGGGAAAAGTAGAGATCGAGCCTTTAGCGTCCGCATTGTCTCAAGACGATACAAAGCAGACTGCAAGAGAGCAGGATTTGACGGAGGTGCTACTAACAGGCGCTTCCAATGAGGATTTCCGCGAAGAGCTGTTTTATGTGCTATCTGAGGCGAAGCTTCCGATTTTGGAGATGAAAAAAGAAATGCTTAGCTTGGAAAATATTTTCCAACAGTTGACGACCCGCGAGACGGGGACAGGTCAGGTCGGCGATCAAGTGGTTCATGGCTTACCTTCGACGGAGAATGCAGCATCCACAGACGTTAAGATAGAACATGAAGAGTCCGCGTCCAGCGGTGACAAGGTCGGAGGAGACAAGGATACAGGAGGTAATCAGTCATGAGGCGTTTGTTCGCGGTCTGTCAAAAAGAGCTGCAGGCCTATTTGTGGACACCCACGACGTATTTTGCGCTGGCAGTGTACATGCTGCTGACGGGGTTGCTTTTTTATACGAACTTTGTTATGTATCAGCCGAGTATTCTGGACTATCGGTTAGTGCTTGGTGATACGCTGTCCATGCTGGTGTTTGTCGTTCCGCTGCTCACGATGCGGCTGGTTGCAGAGGAATTCAGGCAGGGGACAGATGAACTGCTGCTAACCTCACCTGTAAGTGTGACGGAAATAATTATAGGTAAATTTTTGGCGTCGCTGGGTATGCTGTTCATTTTAGTGCTATGCAGTCTGGCGTATCCGGTGGTGATGTCCTTTTATGGGTCGCTGGACTGGACGCTGGTGTTTACATCTGTGATCGGTCTGTTTATGCTGGGCGCAGCCATGATGGCGATCGGCTTGTTCGCTTCGACGCTTTCACAGCATCAGATGATGTCGGCGGTCGTCAGCTTTATTATTTTACTTGTGTTTTGGATGCTGGATTCGTTTGGTGGACAAACGGGCGCAGCTGCGACGGTACAGCAATGGCTGGAGCCTTTTTCACTAACCGCACGGTTTGACAGTTTCACCAAAGGATTGCTGAACGGAGCCGATGTGTTGTATTACGTGACGGTGGCGGCACTCTTTTTGTTGTTCAGCATCCAGGTCGTCGAACGAAAACGGTGGAGGTGATCAGGATGAAAAAATGGCTGGGTCATACAAACAGTGTGGTGCTATCGGTTGCAGCTGCAGGTATTTTTATTTTGCTGACGTTATTTCTGCGTTCGCTGGGAGGCTTTCAGCTGGATTTGACGGCAGGCAAGCAGTATACGCTGTCTGATCAGACGTTAAGTGCTATTCAGGGAGTGAAGGAAGAGGTACGAATGATTGCCTTTACCGTATCCACTTCACAAAATCAGAAGCTGAACCGGGATGTTACAGATATGCTGAGTGAATACGGGAAACGTAACAGCAAGCTCAAGGTCGAGCAATATGATCTGAATCAGGAACCGGTGCTGGCCAAGCAATATGGTGTTAACGCAGCATCTATTGTGTTGGTGCAGGGTGAAAAGAAACGGGTAATAGATATTGGGAGTCTATTTACGCAAGCGCAGGGAAGTGGTGAGGGAGCATACCAGTTTACAGGTGAAGAAAAGCTGACCAGTGGACTGTTGGGGCTGTCCTCTACTCGTCAGGGAAAAGTGGTTTTTCTGACCGGACATGAGGAAATTCCTTTATCTCAAATGACCGAACTAAGCGGCTCATTGGCACAGGATAATGTAAAAACAGAAGAAGTACAGCTCAATCGGGCTGGCAGTGTGCCTAAAGATGCATCTGTGTTGGCTATTGTGGGGCCACAAAGGGATATTAGCGCAACAGAGCTGAAGAGTATCCGTACGTATCTGAACGGCGGTGGAAAGCTTTTTATGGCGTTGGGCTTTCATCCGAACATGGAATCCGACTGGAAAAACCTTGACGCCCTGGCGGCTGATTATGGAGTGAAGGATACACATGCGATTGTGGTGGATCAGGAGCAGACCAATACGCTTGGTCCTCTCTGGACGGTTCCTACCTTCGGCAGTCATGCGATCACCGATAAGCTGGCAGCCTCCAATCTGTACCCGGTTCTTTCGCTGTCTATTGCTTTACAGGCGGGAGAGCAAAAGAATTGGCAGACTACGTCTTTGCTAAAATCTTCTTCTGCCAGCTATGGTGAAACGAATATTCAGGGACTGCTGAACAACGAAACGCAGAAGGATGCCAAGGACCCGCAGGGACCGCTTGATCTAGGTTACGCGGTATCTGGGAAAGATAGCAAGCCCAAAGCGGTGATTCTCGGAACGTCTGCGCTTCTAAGCGACACCGAGATCAGCACGGGAGGAAATC
Organism: Paenibacillus peoriae KCTC 3763; assembly: GCF_000236805.1. Classification (GTDB taxonomy): domain Bacteria; phylum Bacillota; class Bacilli; order Paenibacillales; family Paenibacillaceae; genus Paenibacillus; species Paenibacillus peoriae. The sequence continues at coordinate 96,776 of NZ_AGFX01000030.1, forward strand.
GGGATTTTGTGCTGAACAGTCTGAATTATGTGCAGGAACACTCGGATGGACTTACCATCCGGCCTCGTCAGGAGCAGAATTACAAGGTAGCCTATTTGACTCCCGCACAAGCGAAAACGATATTGACCATATCCGTCATCGGATTGCCGTTGCTGTTCGCGGTAATCGGAATCTTATTATGGTGGAGGCGAAGAAGAGCATGAGAAAATGGATACCCACAGTGCTGCTGTTAGTTGTATTGGGAGCGGGTATAATCTATGCCAAAAGCCAAAACTTTTTTCGTGAACAAGCACCGGCGGCTCGCCAGCTGGTTCAGCTTACTCGGGAAGATATTACATCTTTTGCTATCGCAGGGAAGGACGGCACAACGGTGGAGCTTACACAACGTGATGGCCAATGGAGCATGAGCAAGCCACAGTCTTACCCGTTAAACGGATATACCATAGACAATTGGTTGACCGCGGTTCTGGATGTGAAGCTGGGTGAAACGGTGGAATCTTCCCCCAAGGATGTAGCCAAGTACGGAATCAGCGCTACCGATGACTGGATAGAGATCAAGACCAAAAAGGGCGATGTGCATACCTTTGCCTTCGGTGAAGCACTACCTTCGGGAGATGCTGCTTATGTTTTATCAGATAAAAAAGAAGTAGCCTCCGTACCTATAGATACACTTTCGGGATTGCTGCTGGGTACTGCTGATTTTACAGATACAACACCGTTCGACTGGGATGATACCAAGCTAAGCGGAATAGAGTGGGAGGGCCAGAAGGCCTCATGGATGCTTAAGTCCTCCGGTAACAGCAAAGCCGGAGACAGTGCTTCTACTTCCTGGACGCTGAACGGAAAGTCAATAGCCAGTGATACGGCGACCTCCTTGTCGCAGCAAATCAAAAACCTGGCCAGCAATCAGTCCCTGCGCAAAGCCTCCGAGCTGAGTAAGCCTGTTCATCGCTTTACGCTGAGCGTATCGCTGGATCAGGATGATTCCCAATGGGTTTATCAGGGCTGGACGCTTGCCGATGATCCAGATACTGTATGGGTCGTACCTCCACAAAGCAACTGGGCTTATGGCCTGCCAGTGTCTGACGTGAACCGTATCGAACAAAATGGGCACGACCAGGCTGAGAAAAAATAATAATTGATGATTTTTGATTTATATACGTGAACAAAGAGGCTCCAACGGGCGAAATAATCGTCGGCTGGAGCTTCTTTGTGCTTGTTATTCATCAGGTTTACTGCTTTTGGAAGAAGAGCTGTTGGTTACCAAAGAAAGAGCATCATCCATCTGCAATGTATTCCCTCCTTTTTTAGCCGTATATAATGAAGGTAAATTAACAGAACCATATACAACTGCATGAAAAAATAGTATAATAAATAAGAACAAACGTTCTGTTCTTGGTTGTAAAATGTGTTCTCAAATTACCCTATAATATGAGGATTTCGAAAGGCAAGATCCAAAGAGAAAGGGTGATTTATCATAAATGAATCTCAGCTAACATTGGTTGAACAATACCGTAAGAAGTTGTATCGCATTGCATGGAGGATTCAATATCGTGCGCGTGTACAAACCAATCATGAATTTGTAATGGAAAAGAACGAAGCCATCGGCACTCCATCTTTTTCAGACTCTGTAAACTCTAAGATGTTTACGCTACAGCTCATCAACTCTCTGCCATCCGAGATCGGCAAAACCATCATCTTTGACCTTTACATACTAGACAAAACCGAAGCACAGATTGCAGGAGAGTTAAAGCTATCCCAACAGGCGGTGAATAAATGGAAAAAGAAAATGCTCAAGGAACTATCCCGGATGCTGAGTTCATCCAACTGCTCAAATTAGCACGAAGTGGGGATCAGGAGGCCATGTTCAGGATACTTCAATTGTTCGAGGAAGACATTCAGAAAACCAGCCGGTATATCCGCATGTCCCGTGAGGATGCCGTTCAAAGTATTGTGACTGATTTTATCGAAGAATTACGGCAATAATTACAGATAGAAAAAAGGTGGACAATGGATATGATAAGCTTGCAAAATCTGACGATTAGACATATGTTAAAAAGCCTGAAATCGCTCAAATGGGACTGCTTCCTGTCATGAACAGGCGCAGCCCCATAGGATAAAGAGTGTTCTCAGGCTTTTAATATTTTAGAATAAATTAATTTACATACTTATTTCCGTCAGCATCAATATAGATGGATTGAACTGCCGTGCGGCGGTAAGGATAGCCAGCCTCCGTCGTGCCGTTAATTTCATAGGTTACGGAATAAAGGCCGGGCTTGTCCGCTTTGGAAAGCTCGATTTGTCCTGTAGGGTTAACGTTTTTTTGCTGTAACGTCAAACCCTTGGGCGCTAACGTGGTTCCTTGCTGCGGGTCACCGTAGTATTGAACCTGGTAGGTGACTTGTGTAACGCTGTCTGTGCTGTCTTTAGAATCTTGTGGTTCCAGATTCAGCTTCGGACCGACTGCATTGAGCTTGTATTTTAGTTCAGGCACCTGAACGGCATGGTAGCGGGCGATCAGGAGATACGCTCCTTGATCAGCAAGCGTGGCGTTCAGTTTATAGATACCCGGTTTTGGATTTTGAATGACGGCGTTATGATGCCAGGCACCAGCAAAAATTTCATCATCATAACCTGCTTTCAGACTGATGATCTCGCTGGTACCGTCAGGCTTGGTCAGCTCAAGCTGATTTACACGTTTATCGCTGATCCAGTCCAGATCAACAGATTTGACACCATTTTCAACAATGAGGATTTCGGAGGCTTTTCCATTATAGTCTCCGCCGCGGATAAAGTATGAATTGTCGATCTCGCTATAGGTGGATTGTAAAGCAGAAGCAGTCAGGGAAGATGCTGCTGAAACTGCCTCAGCTTCCTGATTCAATGTTGGAGTGTTCGCTTGGAGGTAGGGTTGGATCAGGGAGAAGACATAGGAGCCGGTACGAACCTTGGCATGATCCCAGGGTCCGACTTTGACTACACGTCCACCGGGAAGCTTGGCATTGTCGACAGTGACCATTCCATCATTCTTGCCAAAGGATGAGAGATAAAGTCCACCCAGTATGTAGGAAGCGGTGCCGTCGGACCAGTTATCACCAGCAAACGTGAAGAATGGAATTGTAGTCGCATTGCTGAGTGCATCGGTCTTGGATCGGAAATACTTCATATAAGATGTTTGTAAAGTTGAGGTGCCGGGATTCTGGGAGCCGATGATATCTGCTAGCCATCCGGCCCAGCTGCTGTAGGCGAGATCTGCAAGTTGTGAGCCATGATGAGGACTGCCGAGGGTGATGACACGTTGGACATAAGGGGCGGCTCCGTTATATACGAGAGCGGTTTGAGTATCTACTCCACCTTTGCTGTGAGCGATGACGATGAGCTTTTTTCCAAAGTGATTACTAATGACCTTGATTTTGTCGGCTAGAAGCTTGCCATTGTCCCACATATCCTGTGAGGTGCCGTTGGCATCGTAAAGATTAATGGTGGCCGTCTGGTATCCGGCGTCACGTGCGCGCTGAAGCATATCGTTGTTATTCTTGGTCCAGACTTCAGCGCTACTGTTCAATCCATGTACAAACAATAGTGCGGGCTTGGCAGGATCAACGCGATTAGGTGGCGGGCCTTCTGCCCAGCTTCCGGCGGCTTCTTTCGGGGGTTCAGGTGTAGTGGAGCCTGCAAAAGCACCAACGGGGACAAGAGTGACAGATAATAAAAAAATAAGCATTGAAACAGTGATCTTTCTCAAGCTTGGAATCCTCCTTTTGTAAAATAAAGTATTTTTCCCAACCTATTATACGTGCCATATTGTGGTATAACATCAATTCTATTTCATATTTACATTAAAATTTTATTTTTTCAGTCATTTTTTAGTCAGGATATCCCTTCGATTCATGGCACATGCTAACCTCGTCACACATTTTATATGTATGGAGGATGAGTTCATGCCAGGAACTAAGAAGATCATCAGCTTGACGATTTCTGCTGCTTTACTTGCCAGCATGGCTACTTTGACAGGGTGTGGGACTGCGAATCATAACGTCCGTACGAACGCTACCCGCTATAATGTGCAAAGCACACGTCCTTTGGATGGTGTGAACCGTTATGGTATGGATGGTGTGAACCGTATTGACGGTGTAAATCGTTATGGTGTGGATGGTGTCAACCGTATTGATGGTGTGAACCGTTATGGGGTTAAGTCCAACGGTGTAGGCGGGGCGCCATTGAACCCGAAAACTAATGTTACCGGACACCCAGTTCGTAATTTGCAAGTCGATCGCAATTTGTCCAAACGTTTAGCCGAGTTGCCGGATGTAAAATCTGCGACCGTACTGGTTGGTGATCGTAATGCTTATGTAGCGGTTTCCTTGAAGGACCATGCCAATGCAACGGGTGTGGGCACTCCAAGCGCCACTAGTACTCAGCATTACAGAAATGCACCGAGCGTGAGTGGCGTTAATGGTACGCGCGGGGGCTATACAACGGGCACCACTACGCCCGGAGTGACAGATGGGGTTACCGGATACGGAACACCTGCGCGTCGTGGTGACGGATTATACGGCACAATGGGTACAGGTTCTTATGGTATGATTCGTGGCTTGACGGATGGTACCCGCACGGATGGTACCACAGTTCAGGGTGCACGAACTGCGTATGAACCTAGCACGCTGACCGAAGCGGTCAAAAGTAAAATTGCCAATAAGGTTAAGCAATTTGCGCCGTCGATTCAACAGGTGTATGTATCAGCGAACCCTGATTTTATCAAGCATAGCACCGACTTTGCACGCAGTGTACAAAGTGGTCATCCGATCAAAGGAATGAGTACCCAATTAGGTGATATCATTCAACGTGTTTTTCCAACCCCTGCGGCTGGAACGAACCGTCCAACTACATCACCAACACGTCCACAAAATCATACACCTGCACCTATGAATTATCGTTAATTCACAACATATGTATAATGCCAAAAAAAGAGCTATCCATTTCGGCGAATGCGCCGACGGATAGCTTTTTGGTTTAGTGGAATGATATAAATGATTGGCGCATTCCTTTAATCCATACGCCCTGCAAATTTAGGTCGGCATCCAGCAACAGGATGTCTGCTTGCTTGCCTGCTTCTAGCGATCCTGTCCGATCATGAATATCCAGGGATCGAGCCGGATTCAGACTGGCCATTTGTGATGCTTCGGGGATACTCAAGCCCACCTGTTGAACCAGAAAACGAAAGCCTTCAATCATGGTCAGTGTGCTTCCCGCCAAGGTGACTCCATCCTCCAGTCGTGCCACACCATCCTGCACGATTACTGGCAAATCACCGAGCGTGTAGTGTCCATCCTCCAGCCCGGTGGCAGACATGGCATCGGTAATTAAAATAAGATTATGATTCTGCTTTAACTTGGCGAGTAGAGAAATGGCGGCAGGATGCACGTGAATGCCGTCCGCGATGACCTCTGCTTCAATGCGCGGATCAGCAAGTACCGCTCCAGCGGCTCCCGGCTTGCGGTGATGCAGCGGAGTCATGGCATTGAACGCATGCACGGCATGGTTCAGGCCCGCCGCCGCTGCCTGCTCCACCTCTTCATATGTGGCATCCGTATGACCCAGAGCGGCAGTGATACCATGGCTGCGCAGCCATGGTATCAGTTCCAGCGCGCCTTCCCGTTCGGGTGCAAGCGTCAGCTGGCGAACAAGGCCCGGGTAGCGCTGCTCCCATTCTGCCATCCACGCGAGATTCGGAGGCACGATGTGTTGCGGGTTTTGTGCTCCCGGCCAGTTCGGACTAATGAATGGGCCTTCCAGATGCACGCCCTCCAACTGCGCATGAGGCATAGGCTGTGCCATATAGGCGTGAACCTCACCCAGCACCCGGTCAATTCGCTCCTTAGGTGCGGTCATCGTAGTAGCCAGCATGGCGGTCGTTCCTTGCGAGCCGTGAAAGGAGGTGATCGTATCCAGTACTCTTGGATTGGAGTCCATAAAATCCTCACCGTTACCGCCGTGAACATGAATGTCAATAAAGCCCGGCAGCAGATAGCCGCCTTCCAGACGAACCATGCTTGCCGCTTCAGCTGTACCATCTGTATGACTTGCCTTGTCTGCGGATGACCAATCCGCAGGCAAATCCTCCTCTGAACCCGCATATACAATGGATTGTCCCTGAATGACGACAACCCCTTTTTCAATCATGTCGTTCCCGATGACGACCTGTCCATACAGCAGCTGAGTTATGCTGCCACTCGATTCATCTGAGTTCAATTAATCCAACCTCCTGCTTCCTGATCCAGTAATATAAGCACGTTGGGATGGCATTGCAGCAGGGATGCCGGACATTCTGTCGTGACGGGTCCAGTTAAAGCCTGCTTTATAATGTCAGCCTTATCCGCACCAAAAGCCACCAAAACAATTTGCTTCGCCTTTAAAATCGTGCCTACTCCCATCGTAATTGCTTGCTTGGGTACAGCATCTATATGGCCAAAAAATCGGGCATTTGCCGTACGCGTTCTTTCTTCCAAATCGACAACATGTGTGGACCCAGTCAAGCTGTGACCGGGTTCGTTAAAGCCAATATGACCATTATGACCAATGCCGAGCAATTGGAGATCCACGTGCCCATGATCCAGAATGGCTTGCTCGTGTGCTGCACATTCTGCTGCCAAATCGACTGCATTCCCGTCAGGTACGCGCGTATGGGCGATGGGAATGTCGATATGCTGGAACAGGTGCTCATTCATAAATCTGCGATAGCTCTGCGGGTGCTCCTGGGAGAGGCCGACATATTCATCAAGATTGACAGCAAAGGCTCGTGCAAAGCTGACCTGTCCCTTGCGGTACATATCTGCAAGACGTTGGTAAATACCAATAGGCGTACTACCGGTTGCTAGGCCAAGCATGGCCTGCGGTTTGGTTAGCAGTAAGCCGGCGATTACAGCGGCGGCAGTAGCGTTCAGGTCTTCACTGCTGTTAAAAATGCGTATGTTCATCTTAGTGGCCCCCTGGTTGTTTTTTGAGCTTGCTCACTTGTTGATATGAACCTTCCAATCTCGGAATATATTTGTCAAAATCCGCGCTCACCATACCTGTAAACAGGATATCTATGATATGAAGCTGGGCGATACGGGACGCCATATCTCCTCGTCGCATTCCTTCCTCCAGCGAAGAGGAAAACAGAGCAATATCCGATATCCCCGCCAGCGTATTGTTGCCAAAGGAGGTCAGGGATAGTGTCCTGGCTCCCTGCTCCTTCGCGCAGCGCAGAGCTGCGATCGTCTCCTGGGTTTCCCCCGAGTAGGAGACAGCAAAGGCGACATCTCCCGGCCCGAGCGAAGAGGCAGAGGTGATCTGCATATGCGAATCCGCGAAGGCGGTGCTATTTTTGCCAATACGAATGAGCTTCTGGTAAAAATCCTGCGCCACAATCGAGGAGGTCGCCATCCCGTACAAATCAATGCGGTTTGTGGCTGACAGCCACGTAATGGCTTGCTCCAGCTTGTCGAAATCCAGCAGCCGAGTCGTGTCCGCAATAGATGCCGTATGGTTCGCCTGAATAGCCTGCACAATACGGAAGAGTGAATTCCCGGCAACAATGTCCTGGTAGGATTCTTCACCATTACGGTTTGAATGGGATAACTCGGCGGCCAGCTTCATTTTGAAATCAGGATAGCCTTTAAAATGCAGTGATTTGCAAAACCGCGTAACGGTCGCCGCACTCACACCACAACGCTCTGACAGTTCCCGAATACCCAGATGCAGCACGTCTTCCGGGGATTGCAGAATGGATTCCCCAAGCCTGCGCTCTTGTACGGGGAGCTGCTCCAGTCTATGGGCTAATGTATGAAGGATAGGGGACATGAGCTGTGCTCCTTTGGCTGTAAAATGCTTTGATGAAAAAAAGTATCGTTATATTTAGTTGATTTAGGAAAAATATTTTCGTGTATATTGTAAAATAATTATGCTCTTCATGCAAGAGATGTGAGGTGAATATCTGCTAGATTTTACGAAAAAATGGGTTGCAAAAATTGTAGAAACAAGCATACATTAATTCACATATTTCGAGTTTTATTTACAAAACAACCTATTGACTTGTCTCTTCATTGGAGGAGTATAATTGAATAAAGTTCCAGTGAAGGGATTTTTCAAGGAGCTTACAGTGGGCATTGTTGTGCGTAACGAATAGAATCTCATTCACAAGGAGGAGTTTGCTATGCAAAGCCGAGTGATTGAAATGATCAGCGCGGTCAAGGAAGATCCTGAACTGGTCGGTAAGCTGGATGGACATTCGGACATTATTCATGATGCTGGGCTGGATTCGTTGCAATTGGTTCATTTCATGCTGCAAGTGGAGGATGCGTTTGATGTGGAAATTGATTTTGATTCCTTTGAGCTGGAGCATTTGCGCTCGGTAGATGCCTTTTGCAGCTACATACAGGGGATCAGCGAGGCGGAACAAGCGCCGCACCCGGAGGGAATGGAGACGGTCTAAGAGGCGGCTTTGATTTAGGGTACACTCTGCCTGAAAATCCATTAAACGAGGTGGTAGCATGCAGCCCAAAAGCAATGTGCTGATTGATGAGAAGGCGTTCAAGCTCATCAAGCGTAATCTGAAAAATGCTTCCGTGTCTTATCGTAATGCAACACAGAACCCTGCTTTCAAAACGGACATGCCCCAGACCATCGGTATTAAGCTGACCAACCGCTGCAACCTGAGATGTACCCACTGTTTTGAATGGAACGAGGAAGGTTATCATCATCAAATGGATAAAGAAGAGCAAAACTTGGATCTTGCCCCGGACATGCTTCGGCAAATTTTGAGCGAGACCAGGGAAGCCAAATCCCGGCTATACATGTGGGGCGGTGAACCGATGTTTCACCGGCGTTTTAACGAAATTTTGGACGTGCTGGCGGAAGATCGGCGCGAAATGACATTTTGTACGAATGGATTACTGATTGACAACTATTTGGACCGGATTTTGGATTTATCTGAAAATCTGGAGCTGTTAATAGCGATTGAAGGTTTTGAAAGAGAACACGATCTGATTCGCGGTAAAGGCACCTTTCAAAAAACGATGCGGCAGATGGATAAGCTGATTGAACTGCGTGACCAGGGATTGTACAAAGGGCGGGTAACCGTCCATGCGGTCATTAACGATAATATGATCGGACGAATGTACGAATTTCTGCAAATGCTGGAGGACAAAAGGCTGGATCTGGTGCTGCTGACGTTCCCCTGGTACATTTCCAAAGAAACCTCCCTCAAAATGGATGAATATTTTACACGTAACTTCTCCTGGCTAAGGCAGCTTGAAGAAAATAATATCAGCAGCTGGCATGCTTTCAAATATAAAATCAACCCGAGTAACATCGACCCTCTGATGCAGGAACTGCAGCGAATCAATGAGCGGGTGTGGAACATTCGCGTACGCTATCAGCCCGGTTTGGACTTTGGGGAGATCGATAAATTTATACATGGCGAGGAAATGGTCAGCCGCTGCTCCAATCATTGCCTGGCACTCACCTCCAGAACGGATATTTTGCCGGATGGGAAGGTTATGCCTTGCAAATTTTTCAGTGAGTTCACGATTGGAAGCTTGCGTGAGCAGAGTCTGGATGAGATATGGAATTCGGATGCGTATGAGAAAACCCGTCAAAAGATTAATCACGAAGGCTTAACGCCTGTATGTTCCAAATGCAGCGTCTTATACCTGCATGGAGCAGGCTCTTTGAAATATATATAGTGTCCTGTGAATGTTGTTTGTTACAGGATGGAAGAGAGGGATGACAGGACGTGACGACGAAAACGATCAATCTGGTGGAAGCGCTTGCTCATGAACGAGATCATGGAGTACTGATTTGGTTGTTCAATATCGGGGCAGAGCAGGTATGGCATCCGTCCCCCCGCAAAGGGGGGATGGTGGACCGGGATGAACAGCAGGTCGTAAACCGGATGGAGGAAATGAATCTCCTGCTGTGCCGGAGTCAGGATGTTATTGTACTTCGCGAAAAGCCGGATGAGGCTTTTCTGGACATGCTTCGGCGGCTGGGCTTTAGTCTGCCGCGTATTGAGGTGCCGGAGCCGTCTGACCCGCTAACGCCGATTTCGGAGCTGGTGCTGGCGGACAAGGCGCTTTTGGCACGACTGCGCGCGGTTGCGGACGCAGGCCACAGCAGCGGCGGAGCCAAAGCGTGGCTCGTTCCGTATGCGGTCACACCGCAGGAGGAAGCGATTGCGGAGTGCTGCGGACTGGAGCTGATCGGCGCTCCGTCCTCAATCAGCGCTCGGGTGAATGATAAAATATTCAGTCGCCTGACTGCGCAAAAGCTTGGTTTTGCTGTCAGTGAAGGTGCTGTATGCGAAGACGAAGCGGCGATCCGCAGGGAATGTGTCAGACTGGCTGAGTTGGCGGACGGGCCTGTGAAGCTGATTATCAAGCAGCCGCATGGTGCCTCGGGACAAGGCATGTATATGCTGGACGAGCTGTCCAAGCTGGACACACTGCTGAGTGTGATGCGGCGCTTCGGCGGCTCATCGCCATCTTCCGGCGGTTGGCTGGTGGAGCGCTGGCACACCAAACAGATGGATCTGAATTATCAGCTCTGTATCGACGAGAGCGGTGGTGTGACCATGTTTTCGCTAAAAAGACAAAACGTGGACGGCACCGTGTATATCGGGTCTCAGGTTCCGGCTGATATTGGCCCTGCACTAGAGGAGGAAGTGAGACGCTGCGCCTATCAACTGGGAACCTATCTGTATTCCATCGGATATACAGGTATGGCCTCCATTGACGGTTTTGTGGATGAAGACGGGGTGCTGGTTCCGGTGATCGAGATTAACGGCAGATTTACCCTGTCTACGTACATCTCGTTCCTGTCCTCTGTCTTGGGAGAGCAGCATAAAACATTGTCCCGTTACTATCGCAACGTTACCGCTTCACCCCTTACCTATAGCCGCTTGTGCGAGTTGCTCGCGGAGGAGGGCTTGCTCTATACACCGGAACGCGCTCAAGGGGTGTTTGTTTATACGGCGGGCACGCTATCGGATATTCCTGTAAAACGGGGCTACGTAAACCGAATATTCACACTTATTTTGGCAGACAGCTGGCAGGAAGCGGAAGCTTATGCGCACAAGTTGGAAGGGATCATCGCTGGATTGGGATGCTTATAATTCGGGAGGAATTCAAGATGAAAACAAATGTATACCATGTAGTACCCTTGCTGGAAAAGGTATTAAAGCTGGCTCCGGGCGAGCTTGAACAGCTGGCTCCTGATCAGGACCTGCGAACCTTGGGGCTTAATTCTCTGTCTGCTGTTGAATTGATTGTGGAGCTGGAAAATGAGCTTGATATTACGATGGAGGATGACGATCTGGTGCTGGAGCATCTATCTACACTGCAAGGCATTGAACGTCTGCTGGGCAAATATGCATAAGGGCGCGGCGAAGACCAGACCTGTGCAGGAATCGGGCATGGATAGTCGTCATGATTCCATTGTTGACCACGCTGTTGAAGAAGTAGCCAACGCTCTTCCGGGGAAACATTGTGTATATTCATCTCTGCGCACGTCATTGCGACGCTATGGGGTGAACATGGCAGAGTCCGAGCTGTTCATGCTGTGTGGAAGCATGTGTGCGGAATATAGCGGAGATTTGAAGCGCTTCGGACCTGAGAAATACCCGGAACAGCTGCAAGAAATGGCAGCCAGCGGCGGACCTGTGATTCGGGTGGAGCCGTGGATCGCTGGCGTAAACGATGAAACCGACTTGCTGCGGGTGCTCACATCTGGCTACGGTACGATGCTGCATACGTCAAGCACGGCCTTAACTTATCACGATGTATATGTGAAAAATTACCCAAGGGGTCATGTGATTGAGCTGTGCGGATTGGACCTGGGGGAGCGGACGGCACAGGTAAATGATAGCTTCCTGCTGGACTCCTCGGGACAGGCTATGACTTATGTGGGACCGGCCCGTCTCGATGATTTGATGCAGGGTATTATTGAGTATGCATGGCTGGTGGAGCAGCCTGTCCGGCTTTCGCCAGGCGAGTTGCATGCTGCGTGTGCATACCATATTCGTCAGTATGTGACTGGGCACGAAGCGGTCTGGAGAGGCGTGCTTTCGCCAGATGAGTCGGCAAATCAGACTGGAAAGGCTGCAACAGGCAAGCATGTCAAGCGAGGGGATGCGGGATACCGGGCATTTGTCGACGATTTTCGCTTGTTGGCAGAAATGGAGGATCAGGATTTTCGGGCGTACTGTCATGAAATCTATTACAATCTACGATTGGGTAGTGCCCTTCATTTGACGGATTACACCGCTGATTATTGCCTGCTGCATCAAGCTTCGCTGGGACCACATACACAGCATGTGATTGAATTGGCGCAATCGCTGTACGCAGATTGGCACAAGCTCAATCTGTATATTTACAAAACAGGTCTCCAACTGCGCAAGCAGCGGATACCTGAGATTAGGGAACGCGCTCTGAGCCTGATTGAAAGACAGCGGCATATGCTGGAGGAATTAATGGTTTTAACGGAGCAGGCAGCCGATTAGCTCAGGTTGAGCGTTCGGTTAAATCGTTTGGGTCAGTCGGAAGAGGAGGGAAATTCATTGCCGTCCATTACATTGAATCAATTGTCGAAAACGTTTACGTACTACAAAAAGGAGCCGGGCGTGCGCAAATCGTTACAAAACCTGTTCAGGCGGGAAAAGCTGACCAAGAAGGCCGTGAAAAATGTCAGCTTCAGCATTGAGGAAGGGGAAATTGTCGGGTTTCTCGGTCCGAACGGGGCGGGCAAAACAACGACGCTCAAAATGCTGTCCGGCATTCTCCATCCCAGTGAGGGGGAAGCGTCGGTACTCGGTTTTACCCCGTGGAAGCGACAAAAAGAGTTTAAACGTCAGTTTTCCATCGTGATGGGACAGAAAAACCAGCTCTGGTGGGATCTGCCTGCAAGCGAGTCGTTCGAGCTGAACAAGCTTATTTACGAAATAGATGAAAGACGTTATAAGGAGGCGCTGGACGAGCTGGTCACCCTGCTAGGTGTGGAGGAGCAGCTTCATGTACAGGTGCGGCGGCTATCTCTCGGCGAGCGTATGAAAATGGAGCTGATTGCCGCGCTGCTGCATCGTCCACGGGTTATTTTACTAGACGAGCCGACGATCGGACTGGACCTAGTTTCTCAGCGGCGGATTCGTGAGTTTTTCAAAGCCTATAACCGCGCGCATCGGACGACCATCCTGCTGACAAGCCATTATATGAAGGATATTGAGGATTTATGCAGCAGATCCATCATTATTAGCGGTGGCCAGTTGGTTTATGACGGAGACTTGCACAAGGTGAACGAGGTCATCGGTGCTCGTAAACTGCTCAAGGTTCGACTGGAGACTCCCGTGCCTAACCTGACGCTGGCAGGACTCGGCAAGCTGCGCTCCAACTCCGAGCTGGAGGCGGTATTTGAACTGGATGCAGAAGATACGCTGACCTGGTCCAAAAAGATTCTGGACGCACTGCCTGTCGTTGATTTTACGATTGAGGATGTCCCGCTGGAAGAGGGGATAGCCAATTTGTACGATGGGGGCAGGCTGGCTGATGCGAACTAACAAATATGTGAAGGTGCTCCAGCTTGGCATGCAAAACGAAATGGAATACCGGGCCAATTATTGGCTGCAGATGGCAGGGTTTATGCTGCCGATCATGACGCAAATTTTTCTCTGGCTTGCGGTATTCGGCTCTTCGGGACAGGCAAGAGTGCTGGGCTATTCTCTGCCGGAAATGCTGGTTTATGTCGTTATGGCGGGCGTGACCGGAAAACTGATCGCCACGGGCTTTGAATATGAAATTGCTACAGATATCAAGGAAGGCGGATTGGCCAAATTCATGGTGCAGCCTGTGCATTATTTTGCTTACCGTTTTTGCCGATTTATCGGTGGCAAAGCGGTACAATCCGCAGTCGTACTGTTGGCGGCTGCTATTTTGCTGCTATGTCTCAGTCTGGAGGGACATATCGGCTTCGAGCTGTCGTATATTCTGCTTTACATATTGGCGTTGCCGGGAGCGCTTGTACTCAATTTTGTGGTCTATTACACGCTGAGCGGCATAGCCTTTTGGATAACGGAATCAGCAGGATTATTTTACACGCTGTCGCTTGTCATTTATGTAGCTAGCGGTACCGTGTTCCCGCTGACGATTTTTGGAGATGCTTTGGCCCGTCTGTTCAGCTTGCTACCGTTCAGCTACACCGTATTTTTTCCGGTAAACGCGCTAACAGGTAAGCTGACTGTGTTGGAAGCCGCCAAAGGCATTGGCGTACAATGGCTCTGGATTGCAGTGCTGGCGGCCGTATCACGCCGGGTGTGGCAAGCCGGGCTCAAACGCTTTGTCTCGGTAGGAGGCTAACATGAAAAATGTTTTCCGAAACGTTGGGCGTTATTTTAGGCTGTACTGGAAGTTTGTCCAGTTTTCCGTCATGTCGCAGCTGGAATACCGCATTAATTTTATTACTGCGTTTCTGGTTGAAACGGCTTATTTGCTCATCAAGCTGCTGTACGCTTCGGTTCCATACCGGGCCGGAACGGACATTAACGGCTGGACTCCCGATGCGGTGCTGCTATATATCGGCGTATTTACGATGATGAGCGGATTTTACAGCGGCTTGTTCTACAGTAATTTTACAAGTCTGCCTGACAAAATCCGTACTGGCTCACTGGATGTGCTTATCACCAAGCCGGTGTCGCTGCAATTTATGGTGACGCTGCGTCAATTTGAGCTGGGCTACACCGTGCCGAATGTAGTGGGCGGCGGAATCATGACGGGCATTGGCTGGGTTCGACTCGGGCTGCCATTTGATTTGGAAACCGTGGGCGGCTTCGCTGTGCTGCTCGGATGCGGGGTGCTTACGGCCTATTCCGTGTTTTTGCTGCCACAATTGCTGGCCTTCTGGATTATTCGCACGAATGGCGTAACGGAGCTGTCGAACAGCATTTTCGAGACAAACTATGTGCCGATGGCTGTGTATAGCAACCTGATTCAGCGTATTGGCTTGTTCGTGCTTCCGGTGTTTGTCATTTGCAACTTTCCGCCTATGTTTATTCTCGGCAAAATGGATATCGGTTTGATTGTTTGGGCATTTCTTGCACCTCTCTGGCTGCTGGCGATCATCCGTTTGATATGGCAGTTTGCGCTGCGTGATTATACGAGTGCAAGCCAGTAGCGCTACCGTCTTAGTGGGCTAGTCATAGTAGGCTAATAACGAAGCAAGAAAGGAAGCGAATGACATGAATGCGATACCGAGCCAGCGTCATTTGTATATGGGAACGTTCGAAGCGGAGGCATACTGGCGGGATGCCCAGTTGGCTTCCCTGCCCGCTCTGCCTGACCGGGCATCTTCAGCGATTGTAGCGGCGATGGATGAACTGCTGTTCAGCTTTTGCCAGCCAGGGGACGCGTTATTGACCCGTTATGCGATTTCGCCTGTGCATCGTCAGTATATCGCAGAGCTGGGCTTTCATCCGGCTGTCAATGAACGGGATTTGACGGATGGAATGGAGCAAGCTGGCGGCAACGTATCAGCGGCTTCCGTTTTTGAACTGCTGGGCAGCCGCAAGGCCAATCCCGGAGAGGGCTTCCCTCAGCTGGAGGGCTGTGTGCTCAGCCCGTTTGCGGGTTTGCCGCATGTGGAAGAGGCTGCCCGTGCCTGGGGAATCACATTGCATCAGCCACCGCTGGAGACGATTCGCAAGGTAAATGCCAAAACCTATTCCTCTGATCTCAAACGCAGTCTCGGCCTGCGTAATCCGGGCCATATCGTGACTTCGTTTGCGGATGTAGCTGAGGCGGGGCGCAAGCTGCTGCGGGATGGAAGCTTTTTAATCAAGGATGATTTTGGCGTATCGGGCAAAGGAAACCTGCACATTACTTCGACACAAATGCTGGACCGGATCGTATCGTATTTGCGTGGACAGGAGCGCAAAGGCAAACAGGTGCTATTCCTTCTGGAGCCTTTTTTGGAAAAAGAGCAGGATTTTTCATGCCAATTTTCGATTGGTGATGATGGAAGGGTGGATATCCTATCCGTGCAATGGCTGTCCAACACTCAATTTGCCTATCGGGAATCTTTGTCGCCGGACGAGGCTTTTATGGAACGGCTGGAGCGCGAGGGCTATTTTAGCTTAATGCAGGACGTGGGACGGCAGTTGTATCAGGATGGATATTACGGTGATGTTTGCATTGACTCCATGACACTCCGTGGCGGCAAGCTGGAGCCGATTATTGAAATTAACGCCCGCAAGTCGATGAGTCTGATCAAACATCAGCTCGATAATTTTCTCGCCGCGAAAAACATGCGCGGCACGCTGACGAATTATTCGCTATCCCATGACGGCAGTCTGACCTATGAGGAACTGCTGGAAGGGCTGAAATGTGAAGGACTGCTGTTCACAGGGGAACGTGAGGAAGGCATAATGCCGCTGGGCGCCAATACGTTATATGTGAACACAGGTGGAAGAGATGGGGAAAACAGGATTGAAGGCCATACAAGCATATCAAGCACAACAAGCAGCAATGCAACCGGGTGCGATGGCAGATCATCTGCCAAGCAGGCTCGCGTGAGTGGGATAAGTGCTGGTAATGGCGGATCAGAAGGGAATGGCGTGGCTAAGCCGGACTTAAGTGGTAAAAAAGAAGCTGCCGGAAGCGAACGGGCCCGAGGAAAGGGTCGTCTTTATTTGGAACTGGTTGCTGCAGGGGACGAAGACAAAATGCGTTTGACTACAAAGCTGGAGCGTTTTTTGGCGGAGCATCATTTTACAGTGCTGAATTAAACGGGAGGCGTATGAGCATGTGTGCAAATATAGAACAACAGACGAAGATAACGATTTTGTGTTCCGGTTTCGGACTGGGTTTTTATACCCCTGGCTTGTTGTTGCAAGCGGGTTTTCGCAGACTTGGCTTCGATACGTCAATTCATGTGTTTGAAAATGTGCTGCCGGCATCGGCCCGTCTCCAGGTCGACAAAAGCCGTAAAGCTTATCACGACAATTTTGCTGTAGCCTTAATGTCACAGAAGGTGCCGCAGGATATGCGAAATTCATTGGACCCTGCTGCAATGGAAGTACTGCTGAACCAATGGATGGCGGAGGATCGGCGGTATTTTATATGCTTATCCGGTCATTGGATGTATGTACTGGAGGAGTATCGCAAACGGAGAGAGCCGGAGTCGGTGCAGGTAGACATCATCTATATGGATTCGACACCTTCGCCTTCCTGGAAAAATCTGGCCAAGCATAATCCGCTTTTTGCTGATGGCTGTGGAGAAACGACTTTATTTGAAAATGACAAGAATAGAGTCAGCCACTATATTGATGTCCAGGCTGTAAAGCATATCCCTTTTGAAGCACGGCAATCCCGCTTATTCGTACATGGCGGTGGCTGGGGCATGGGCACATACCGTGACAAGGTTGGGCAGCTGGAAGAGGCTGGATGGGAACTGGATTTGCTGTTGTATGATCAGGATCAGCCGGATGAACAGCGCGACAGTATACGCTATTTTCGGATGGACCCGCAGTGGAGAACATGGCAGCGAAATAAAGCTGGAGAGCATACCTTTCCACCTTTCGGAGAGGTAAAACCGGGCGAAGGAACAGTGTATCAGGTTGGGGCAGATTACCATAGCTTGCTGGACCGAACATGTCATGTTCAAGCCATTGTCAGTAAGCCCGGTGGAGGCAGCATGACCGATTCGTTCGCTACAGCTACTCCGCTTATTATGCTAGAGCCGTTTGGTGTGCATGAGAAGCATAATGCGGACCTGTGGGAACGTCTGGGACTAGGTATGCGCTACGAGACATGGATGGAAACCTATGGCGGCAGTGCTGAGGTACTGGAAAATATGCATCGGAAAATCGTGGAACTGCGCAGTCAGACGCCGCGCTATGTGGAGTCGTATGTGAATAGCATCCAAATGCAGGCAAGCGCATCCGGAATGGAGAAAGGGTCATGAACGCCGCCGCTGCTGCACATGAACCTGCGGTAGGAGATATCCGCTTTGGGATCATCGGCTGTTCCGCCATTGCCCCGCGTGCATTGCTGGAGCCGATCAGGCACGTTGCAGGGGCCCGTGTGACCGCGCTTGCCAATCGCACGGTTGCCAAGGCGGAAGAACTGGCGGAGCGTTTTGGGGTCCGTGTCGTTTATCGGCATGCCGAGGATTTGCTGAAGGACCCGGAGATCGACGCTGTATATATTGCACTTAGCAACGACCTGCATGCCGAGTGGATTGGCAAAGCACTGCAGGCTCACAAGCACGTGCTGGTAGAAAAGCCGTTATGCTTGAATACAGCGGATCTGATTCCCTTGGCCGCGACTGTTGAGCAGAGCCGTGCTTACCTGCTGGAGGGAGTCATGGTGCAGCATCATCCCTGGCAGCGCGAGCTGCGTAGGATCGTGGAATCAGGTTGCTATGGTCGTTTACGCTCTATAGCAACGAGTCTGTGCATTCCCGCCAAGGATGGGCATGCGAACAATTACAGATCCCGGCCGGAGCAGGGCGGGGGATGCTTTTGGGATTTGGGCGTGTACTGGCTTCAGCTGCTTCAGGCTGTCGTTGGATTAGAGCAGGCGGAATTTCGCAGCCAATCGGATTTCAATGGTCCCCATGGCTGTGACTGGACATTTCACGCACAGGCCCGTTATCCGAGCGGCTTGGAGGTGTCAGCCCTCTTTTCATTCGAGCGGCCTTATCGCTGCGCTCATGTACTGACTTTTGATTCGGCGGTGGTCACCTTGCAGGACTGCTTTCGGGCAAATTTAGGTTTTTATAAAATAACACTCAAGACAGAAATGAAGGAAATGACCTCTCACTCACCATTTCAGCCACAGCCACAATCCAAAATGAAAACTGTTTTCGAGCCTATGAACTATTATGTCAATCAGCTGGAGGCCTTCTGCAGCATCATCCGGGGGGAAGCTGAGCCGATCCTGTTCCGTGAGGCCGCTGAGCGAGTCAGACTGCTGGCAGCCATTCATGAGGCAGCACATTCGGGCGAGACGATCTATGCCGTATGAGTATGTGCAAAATGCTGAGGATAGAAAAGCGAAGAGAGGGGGATTCAGCAGATGGTTGAAAAGGACGAGTTTTTGCTGGAGCGTTTCGGTAAGCACCCGACACCATTTTACTATTACGACGGAGACTCGATGTATGCTCATGTCAGCTCGCTATTGGCCAGGTTACACCCTGCTGTGCGTGTACATTACGCGCTTAAGGCTAACGGCAACGTAGCCTTGGCGGGATTGCTGCGCTCGTTAGGCTGCGGCGTCGAGATCGCTTCGGCCGGGGAATTGTTCGTGGCCATGGAGGCAGGATATGCCGCGGAAGACGTGTTGTACGCCGGACCGGGCAAAACGGCAGCCGAATTGAGCGAGGCGGTAGCCTGCGGAATCGGTTGTATTCATGTCGAATCGGTGCGGGAGCTGCGCCTACTGGAGGACATTGCTGCGCAAGCGGGTTTATTTGTCAGGGCTGCGGTTCGTATCAATCCCGATAACGATCTGTCGGGGGCGACGATTAAAATGGGCGGTGTTCCCCGTCCCTTTGGAGTCGATGAAGGGCAGCTGGATCATTTTTTTGAGACGCTGGAAGATTGCCCACATGTTTATTTTCAAGGCATCCAGGTATATACAGGCACGCAAATGCTAAAAGCGGATCAGATTCTGGCTTCGTTTGCAAATACGCTGCAGTTGGCGGAACGGGTACAGGCCCGGTATGGTGTTGCAATGCATACGGTAAATTTGGGCGGTGGGTTTGGTGTCCCTTATTTTGCTCATGAGCAGCCATTGGATATGGAGCAAGTCATCGACGGACTGAACGCGCTTGCGGAGCAGACCCGATCCCGTATGCCGGGAGTTACGCTAATTATCGAAAGCGGCAGGTATCTGGTCGCTCAAGCAGGGTTGTATGTTTGCCGGGCATTGTATACCAAGGAGTCCAAGGGAGAGAAGTTTGTGGTGGCTGATGGCGGTATGAATCATTATGTCTCGGCTACCTTTCGGGGCCGCCGCCTTCGGGACAACTACCCGGTGCGAATTATGCGCAGGCAAGTGACGGAACAGGCAGGACGGGAAATGGGAGCTAACATGCGTATGGGGCAGCGAAACGCTCCTGTTCAGGAGGAGATTGCTGTTGAGCTGCCGTTGTCGGGGGAGGCTGCAAGCCGGATAGAGGAGCATTCGATAGAGGCATCGCTGGAGCTGGAAACGGTAAGCATTGTAGGCCCGCTCTGTACACCCGAGGATTGTATGGTGAAAAAAGCACAGCTTCCCCCGATTCAGGAGGGCGACTACATCGTCTTTCCCAACGCGGGGGCTTATGGACTAAGCTATAGTCCAGTGCATTTTCTGGGACATGCTACCCCGGCAGAGTTGCTCGATTTTCGCGGGGAGGTGCATGTAATTCGTGAACACGGTGACCGCACGGATTTGCTGCATCATCAGCGCATGATTCCGTTACCGGAGGATGTGCTGTAAGTATGCAAAAACGCCAAAATCATTGGAGTCGATACACATCGGCCCCGTGTTTTGGCGTTTTATATTATGAATAACGTAGATTGGATTAGTGTTGCTTGGAGCTGCGTATTTCCTGACGCACAAGCTGCCACACCATGAAGATCAGCACAGCCACTTGTGGGACAAACGTTTCCCAAGTCGGATACATTCCCAACCAGCTAATGGAAGGGAGCGTGGAGGCAGTATGCCCCGGAAGCTTGCCAGCCACCTGAAGTGAATGAATACTTTCGCCCAGAAATCGGAATACGAGATAGTAAATCAGTACAGTGGCAGTCAGGAAAAAGGCGCGAATCGGCAACCTTACGCTAAATTTGATAATCGCAAATGCCAGGATGACCAATATAGCCATTGCTGAGCCAATGCCGATCAGCAATTGCGAGGTTTCGATGGCTGGAGCCATACCGATATAAAAGATAGCTGTCTCGGCTCCTTCACGCATAATCGCGAGCGCTGACACGGCAAATAGCGACCACAGGCTGCCACGCGCCAGTGCATGGCCGACGCTGTTTTCAACAAAGCGGTTCCACGCGGCAGCGTTGGATTTGCTGTGCAGCCAGCTGCCCACAGTCAGCATGAGCACAACCGCCACCAGCCCGGTGACGCCTTCCAGCAGCTCACGCATGCTGCCTGAGGCGGCGGCAGCCACCAGCGTGGTGAACAGCACCGCCAAGGCTCCGCTCAGCACCAGCCCCGTGCCGGCACCTGCCCATATCCAGCGGCCAGCCACGGCCTCGCCGCTTTTTTTGGCATAGGCCAGCAAAGCTGCGAGCACGAGAATGGCCTCCAAGCCCTCTCGCAGCAAGATCAGAGCGGCGTCCCAGGCGGTATAGGAACGATTTTCCGTCAACGGGCGGAGCCTGTCCAGCATTTGATCCATCGTCTGGATTGCCTTGCTCGTGTCTGGCGGAGAAGACAGCAGATGACCGGACGTCTCAGTCATTTCATTTTCAATCGCAGTATACGAAGCTGGATCGGAAATTTGCACATGCCCTTCCACAGAAGGCCACATAACGATAAACTGCCCTATTTTGTCAGCCGCTTGCTCTGGCTGATTGGCTGCCGCAGCCTGGCGTGCGGATTCGAGCAATTGGACTGCATCGCTCAGAGAAGCCGTCGAACCATTCGCCATTCCGGGTGCCGCATTGCCTGCACCTGCTCCCTGTCCTGTGTTCACGGATTTGCCCTGACTATAATCGGATAGCAGGGTCGTCAGTTCTTGCATTTCCTTAAGAGCCTGCTCTTGACGAATCGGCTCGGCTTGCATGGAAATGCGAATGAGACTGATTTTGGTTTCCAGCGCACTGTATACCGGAAAATTGTCCGAACGAATCGGGGTTTCCACCTGATACCAGGCTTTTACGATTCGGTCGTAATCGACCCGGGCAGCCGTCCAGTCGCCTTTTTGCATGGCAGCCAGACTGCCCTTCGCTATGGGCAGCAGCTTTTCTGCTGCTGTGGCTCCAGCCGGGGCTGGTTGATCTCCTTCGGCAGCAGTCACATACTCATTGACCGAGCGGGCCAGCACGGATAGCGCAGCTTTCGCCGACTCCCCGCCGCCACTGGCAAGCGCCTGCTCCGCGTCGGTGAGCGCTTGATCTATAGCCGCGATGTGGGCCGACTCCCCGCCATTTGTTCTGGCAGTCTCCCACAGGGTACGGAATTGTTTAAGATCCTTGGAGGCTTCCGTCCATTGGGCTTGTCCCGCTTCCACCAGCGCTCCGCCCACCACAGGCATTAGCTGATCGTTGGAGACAGCTTTGGCATCTGTTTGTGCAAAAGCGACCGCTCCGGAACCGGATATGAACGGAGTCACTGTCAGTAGCAGAGCTGCCAGCAGCAACACCCATCCCAAGCTTTTATTGCGCCGCTTCATCATAAATCCCCTTCCTTGCCTGCTATTAAAATAACGTATCCCCGATGTAGCCGCCTTGCGATACACCCGGGAAGCAGGCGAACACCGCACTGCCTTTGTGTACAATATACTCGTTCAGCTTGTCATTGCGTGCAAGCTTCTCCTGAATATGAACGAACTGCTTGAACAGATCACGCTGGTAGCTGATGAACAGCAGCCCGGCATCCAGCTGTCCTGTTTGCTTGTCCAATCCGCTGGAATATGAATAAGACCGCCGCAAAATATTCATGCTCCCGTCTCCATGAGCCAATGCAACATGAGAGGTGGGAGGCGTGAGCGGCTTGCCTTTCGGACTTGTAGCCGCCAGATCGAGCTTGTCAAACTCCTTGGCCTTGCCCAGTGGGGCACCGCTGCTGCGATGGCGTCCGAAGGTATCCTCTTGATCGCCCAGGGTGGAGCGATCCCATACCTCTATCCGCATGCGTACACGGCGTACAGCCATATAGCTGCCGTTGCCCATCCATGCAGGTCCGTCACTGGACTGTGTCCACACCAGCCGTTGCATCTCGTCTGCCTTGGACGTGTCCGGGTTCCCCGTACCGTCCTTGAAGCCGAGCAAATTGCGAGGTGTGCTTCCTGCCAGATCGGCCTGTGCTGTTCGCTGAAAGCCCTCCTGCGTCCAGCGAAGCACTGCCGTTCCTCGGGCGATACGCGCCAAATTACGCAAGGCATGAAAAGCAACCTGCAAGTCATTGGCGCATACCTGTACCCCGATATCGCCGCCGCACCATTGCTCATCCAGCGCATCCCCTTGGAAGCGGGGCAGCTCGCGGAAACCGGCAGGCTTAAGCCCTGCCAGACCATAGCGGCCATCAAAAAAGGATGGGCCTATCCCAAAGGTGATCGTCGTCCGGGACGGCGACAACCCCGCCGCCTCGCCCGTATCGGAAGGAGGCAGGTTGAGGTTTTCATTATCAGTGCCGATCAGCGTACCAGAAGTCATCGTAGCGCTTGCTTCCGTCCAGGCTTTGAACAGGCTGCGCACCTGTGCCTTGTCGCTTGTCGTCAGATCAAAGGCCGCAAAGCAGATGAAATCCTGTGCCGGAGTCACAATACCGGCCTGATGTTTGCCGTAAAAAGGGACGACATCCTGGGTATCTGCCTCGGTCATCATGCTTTCGAGGCGTTGACCAGCTGACAGCATAGCTCCTACACCACCGCCGCCAAGCAGGAGACCCAGTCCACCTACCCCCGCCAGCTTTAAGAGCTCTCGGCGTGATACGCTTTTGCTCTTTCCTGACAGCTCATCATCCGCTGGCAGCGTATCTTTTTTTTCCAGCTCAGCCTGTTCTTTGTGGGATTGCGCATGCTGCGGAGTTCCCTGCTCCTTTTGCCGCTTAAAGCCCTTCATATCATTACACTCCTAACAATTTACCCATTTGGGACAGCGGTTCTGCCAAGGCATCAAGGTTCTGGCTCAGCTTTTTAATTTCTTCCGGCTTGAGTTTTGTATACGATACGTAGCCTTCACCTTCCTTGAAAGGAGCCAACTCCTGCTGCAAGGCTGCAAAGCGCCCACCAATTTGTTTTTCCAACGCCGCATCTTTTTGGTTCAGGTCTGTTTTCAGGATGTCATATATCTTTTGGGCGCCCTCCACATTGGCTGCGAAGTCGTACAGATCCGTATGCGAATACCGTTCCTCTTCACCCATCACCTTGGAGGTAGATACTTCATTCAGCAGCTCGACTGCACCCGTTACCATCAGGCTGGCGTCAATGTTGACCGTTTCTACCTTGGCACGCAGCAGCTTGGCATCACTCAACAGGCGGTCGGCAAACTCGTCCAATCCTTTGGTCGAGTTCTCTTCCCACAATGTTTTTTCAATACGGTGGAAGCCGCGCCAATCCGCCGCATCCACATCACCGTCGCGAGCATCAATATTCGGGTCCAGATCGCCCAGCGCTTCTGCAATCGGTTCAATCCGTTCATAATACATGCGCGCAGGAGCATACAGCGCCTTGGCCTTGTCGAGCTCGCCAGCTTTGACCGCATTTGTGAATTCTTCCGTCTTCTTCACAAACGTATCGCATTGCTGGGTGGCATAGGTGCGATAAGCAGCTACCGCTTGATCAAAATTGGGGGCAGAAGCTGCAGGAGTCGTTGTCTGTGTTGCTGCACCTGCGTCTTTGGTCGCTGCAGCGGACTGCTGAGTAGCAGTTCCGGTTTGTCCGCAGCCTGCAAACAGAATAGAAGAGACCAGCACTCCGGCCGGTACGGCATAACGTAGTTTCATAATCAATGACACCCTTTCTGGCCACACTGGCCCCTGAACCATAGTCTGTTGCGCGATATCTATATCAAATTTTATTTGATAATGATTATCAGTCGCGGTTTTTCTTATCATAAGGCTGGCCTATATGCCTGTCAATACATAATTTAGACACAAAGTCCAACCTATCATTAAAGCAGTAAGCAAGGTGCCTATGCCCATTTTTATTCGCATATTGAACCATACCTGAGCACATGACATAAAATGTGTTGACTGTATCCCTGAACCTTGTTACACCACACAAAACCCGAGCAAGGAGGGGTGAAATTGACGAAGGGTAACGACCACAAAAACAAGTTTTTGTTAACTCACCGTGAACGTGAAGTATTTGAACTGCTGGTGCAGGACAAAACGACGCGTGACATCGCCGGACAGCTATTTATTAGCGAAAAGACGGTCCGAAACCATATTTCTAATGTGATGCAAAAATTGAACGTAAAAGGTCGTTCACAGGCGGTCGTGGAATTAATTAGGCTTGGCGAATTAAAAATCTGACCTCTTGTTCCTTGCGGGGTACAAAGTCTTCTCGATGGTCCTTCAACCGTGAGGGAGGGTCGGGAAGGCTTTTGTTTTGTTCTTGAAAATCAAGGGAAGTGATGATGCATATCGGTAACAAATAAAAACAAACAACCGCAAGCACAGAAGAACTGTACTTGCGGTTGCTGTTATAGCGTGGGGATATCCAATGAGTTCTTAACGATAAAGCGTTCCTGAGTAGGAGCCAACATATTTATCGGTTGTTTTATCATAGGTAAAGCTTTCCAGATACAGGGTGCCAGTATAAGTATAACCTTGGTAGGTGGCTGTTGCATTCAAAGCTAAAGGAATTGAGCCGTAGCTGGTATATTGATACCCTTTTATCGTAATAGATGCAACCGCAGCTTTTACAGAAGTGGAGTCCTTAACGATGTTAGCTTCACTTATTGTGACAGCTGGAGTCTTATCGACAACGGACTCGCCAGTAACTGTAGCAAACTCAGTTTCGTCTGAGCCAAGATTTGCGGTAACGTTATTTGCTTTAGATGGGTTAATGCTATAGCTGCCGGCGAAGTTGGTACTTACATCTGATGTATCTATAACTGTGACATTGCTCGGATCAACCTCTACTACATCTGCTGATGTTGCAAATACAGATGTTCCACCAAAAACCAAGATAAGTGCTGTTGCCATTGAAATCATAGACGTCTTTTTGAATTTCATAATAGACACAATCCTCTCCTCGGCCGCATTTCTGCTAAAGCCGTTATAAAATGGGATAAATTTTTTTCTTTGTTCAGCCATGTTGATTAAAGACAGAGCATAAGCAGACCTTACATCGTTTCCCAGTAGTTTAAGGACTTTTTCATCACAAGCAAGTTCTATATCCCTGTTAGCCAATACATAAAGTACCCATACGACTGGATTAAACCAATGAAAACATAAAACAAGAACAAGCATAAATTTCTTTAGGTTGTCAAAACGCTTGATGTGAACCAATTCATGAGTAAGGATATGCTTCATCTGGATTTTATTATTAAAATCCAACGACTTTGGCAGGATAATTTTAGGGAAGAAGATGCCATAAACAAGAGGGGAGCTGATTCTATCCGACACAAGTATTTGAATAGGCCGGGATGCATTTTCTTTAGTTAACCACTTGTCAATTTGATCGTTCCCTTTTACTGGCACGGCTGTTCTCATTTCTTTGAGGTTTTTATAAAAAATGACCGCAAAAAAAATAACCAGCAGAGCCACTCCTGTGATCCAAAGTAGCATTAATGAGGTTCCCGAAAAGGGGGTTCGTGTCGACAATTGGTTGATAGTAGAATTGCTATACTCAAATTGGCTATCGCTCGTGAACTTCCCTATCCCTGACTTTTCCCTACCTTGTGTGAGAAATAAACTAATAGCGGGGAATATGTTATAGATGCTTAGTCTTGAAGGAACAGTAAAGGGAAGCATCAACTTGCATATAGCAATCCCCCACAATAAGAGGAACATTGTTTTGGGTAGCCTGTTAAGAGCAAGTATTCTTGTAACAATAATGAAAAAAATAAGAATACTTGCTGAAACACTCATTAGGAATATCATCCTGGTTTCCTCAACTCAGGTCATCCACAATCTGTTTCAGTTTGTCAATCTCCTCTTTTGTAAGATTCTTGCTATTAAAAAAAGAAGAGAAGAACATTTCGGTTGAACCATTAAACAGTTTGCTGATGAGTCCCATCGTTTCTAGTTCCTGTATTTCTTCTTTTGTAATCAATGCATGGCATGTGAAATTCGGCTCTAATCTCTCAATCGCACCTTTTTCAATGCATTTCTTGATTATAGTGTAGGTGGTGTTCCTGTTCCAGCCAATTTCATCTTTTAGAATTTTAGCAATTATGCCAGCGGTCAGATCCCCCCTATTCCATAATACCTCCATGATTTTCAATTCCGAGTCAAACAGTTTGATATGCATATCAGTTCTCCTTGATGACTACTGCAATAGTTGTTCGTCGACATCACAAATACTACAACAGTAGTGAATTATTGTCAATGACTATTTGAGTAGTCATTTTTGTCAGTTCATTCACAATAAAATAAAAGGCCTACTATATAGTATAAACATTTTTTATCCCAAAAAACGATTAAACCGCTGAAATATGTAGGAATTTGTGTTCAAATGTTGTATTATAGAGGGAAGGAAGAAACTACCATTAGGTCATGTGGCAACTCACATGAATAATCAATACAGAAGGCTGTACCACAAAGTTATACATGGATAGAAATGCATTCGGTGGTAGTCTAAGAATGTAAATGCCAATATTTCAGGTTTTAAGTTATACTTATATAAAGGTGTTGAAGAAGAATCACAAGGCAGAAAAGCTCGTTGCTTCAGGTAGCAGGAAGTAGCTTTTCCATAGAGCTACCTGTGGTATATTCTTGATTGGAGGTGAACAGGCGACATATGACACCCAACCAACACTTGATGACTTATACGCTAAACAGCGGCATAAAGGGAACTGTCGACCTATCCAGTAAGCAGGTTCAGGAATGGATCAAAGCATATCGAATTGGCAGCAAGTTTGTAACGGTAGTAGGCAAACAGTATTTTGGTTTAAACCCTGAGCTGGTAGCAGATTTTAAGGTACATAATGAATACTCGGAGCAGAGAGAGCACATATCCATGATACAGCCTGTGATAGAACGCAAGGCTATAGATTTGGACCCGCTGGCAGATGCATATAATCAGCATAAAACGTTAATTCAGGTTGAATGTAAATGTGGAGCTTCCTATATAGAGGAGTCCCCGCACAAAAGAACCAAGTGGTCCTGCAAGGAATGCAATAACATTGTGTTTCTGGATCGTAAAAAGGGCATGGTGGATACGGAAAAAGGCAAGGCGTGGTATATGACGAACAGGTATTATGTGGAAAGACAAAGCAACTGACCTAGGTTAGTTGCTTTTATTCTATATGTCCATTCCCTGAATTTTTTAATCTCTATAGCCTTTTGCCAAATAATAAAATTGATGTTTTTTGCGCTTTGTAGTACATTATCAAGTGTATTATAAGGAGGCTTCTCATGTACGGACATAGACAAGATGATACTTTATACATCATGACTTACACATTAAATAGCGGTATCAAGGGCACAGTGCCTTTGTCTAATCAGCAGATACAGGAATGGCTTGAGTGTTACAGAATTGGCAAAAAATTTGTAACCGAGATTGGCAAAGAGTACTTTGGACTGCATGCGGAACTGGTGGCAGATTTTAAAGTGCATAATCAGTATTCAAGTTATCAGGAGGTCATTATCCCGATTCAACAGCCGGATACTGGCTTAAAAGAGTTGTCCCAGGCTTACAAATCAACAGAAACCTTGATCAAAGTAGATTGTAAATGTGGTACATCGTATGTAACTGAATCCCCCATTAAGCGGACCAAGTGGTACTGCACCAAATGCCGGGAGATTGTCTTTCTTGACAGTAAAAAGGGAATGGTTGACACATCCAGAGGCAAGGCTCATTATATGACAAATAAGTATTTTGTGGAACGGGAAACAACTGGCGTGTAAGCCGGTTGTTTTTTTATAATTGGGGGTGAATTTCATTACAGAAAATCATTCGAACAATGCATGGAATCGTATAAACCGTATGCACATCAACGAAACGCTTCAGTTGGAGCAAATCATCAGTGACCTGCGGGTGATGGGCTACGTGGCTTTTCATCATCATCCGCAAATCGCAGGCGAGTCTGATGAACTGGAGGAGTTGAAACAGCAGCTTCTGTCGTTTTTTCAACAGCATCATATATTGTGGATCGAGGTAGATCCCTTAACGCAATATGCGGTAATCAATAATATGGGCAAGGCGACGGTGCTAAAGCTGATTGGTCGCAGGATGAACCCGCTGCGTGATCTGAGAGCGAATGCTGCTTTGGCCGGGCAGCCGCTTCACGAATGGGATCGGGAAATAGAGCGGCTGGATCAACTGGTGCGTTTGCTGCGCTATACCCGTTTTACATAAGTCGCTGTGATTGAAAACAAGAATAACCGAAAACAAGCATTCACGAAGCATGTGGAATCACATACTGTGAATGCTTGTTTGCATCTTATTTTCTACCGCATAAGATGAGCAAGTCTACTGTAATATATATTTATAGAAGCTCGTGAGCTTACACCGACTTCAAGAACTCCACAATAGTTAACAAACCTTTGTCGAAATTCTCCAAATTAAAATGCTCGTTCGGCGCATGCAGATTTTCATCCGGCAAGCCGAAGCCCATCAATACAACCGGAGCAGTCAGCACACGGGAGAAGGTTTCCACGATCGGAATGGAGCCGCCATCTTTGGTAAACAGAGCACGCACACCGTACACTTTTGCAAAAGCATCCGCTGCCGCTTGCAAAAAAGCATGTGACGGGTCAATGTTAAAAGCATTTGCTTTCTCACCCTGTTGGATTTCCAGAGTGGCTCCTGGCTGAACATGGGCGCGCAAATGCCGCTCGATTTTATCCAGAACGTCCTGTGGATTCTGGTTTGCCACCAGACGGCACGTAATTTTCGCATGAGCTTCCTTCGGAATGACCGTTTTCGTGCCCTCACCCTGGAATCCGCCATATACGCCGTTCAGCTCCAGAGTAGGACGCGCTCCAACACGCTCAACGAAGCTGAAACCTTCTTCGCCATACAGAGAATCAAGCGCAAGCTCCTGTTGCAGCTTGCTCTCATTGAAGCCTTGCTTCACAAATTCTTCTCTCATCTCTGCCGATAACGGTGCAACATCGTCGTAGAAGCCTTCGACGCTAACACGGCCTTTGTCGTCATGCAGGGTTGCCAGCAAGGACACCATAGCATGCAGAGCATTCGGTACGCCGCCACCAAAGGAGCCGGAGTGCAGATCCGTATTCGCGGTGTGAATGGCCACTTCCAGTGAGCACAGTCCACGCAGACCTGTACAAATCGCAGGCTTGCCTTTTTCGATCAGGGAGGTGTCGGACACCAGCACAGCGTCGGCAGCCAGACGATCAGCTCCAGTGTGCAAAAACTCAAGCAGGCTCGGGCTGGATACTTCTTCCTCGCCTTCAATGCAGAATTTGATGTTCAGCGGCAGCTTGCCCTCTTGTTTCAAAATGGCCTCAACCGCCTTTATGTGCAAGAACACCTGACCTTTGTCGTCTGTCGCTCCGCGTGCATACAATTTTCCGTCGCGGATAGATGGCTCGAACGGCGGGGTTTCCCACAGGTGAAGCGGATCAACGGGCTGTACATCATAGTGGCCGTATACGAGGATGGTCGGTTTACCGGGTGCGTGTAAATGATCAGCGTACACCAGTGGATGACCTTTGGTTGGAATAATCTCAATGTTTTCCAGACCGGCAGCAGTCAGTTTGGCAGCGAGCCATTCGGCTGCCTGGTTAATGTCCTTTTTGTGCTCTGATAATGCGGAAATACTCGGAATGGACAACCATTCCTTCAGCTCATTTAGCTGTTGCTCTCTGGCTTGTTCAAAATAAGCGGAATAACTCATAAAGTATGTATCCTCCTTTGTACTTGTAATTGTACGAATTTTGCTTTATCCCCCGAACCGAGGTCGTGGACGATATGTCTAGTGTACTACGTTTTGCGCTGAACGAAAAATAACAGATCAAAAAAGCGATTCTACCCGGGTCTGTCTGTCCAGACCTGAGTAGAATCGCCCTTCAGCATGAATTTAGTTACACTTACACCCGGATGTCCAGTTGACCTCCGAGATGAGGCTGCGCGCTTTTTTCCATCATCTGTATCAGCGCTTGTCCTTGCTCATTGGCTTGATCCTTGGCCAGAACAGCAACCTTGATACTTGCGGCTTGAGCCAAGCTGGCCTGACTCATACCTGTCGATAATGCTGCGATATCCATATTCCAATCCTCCTTCATGATAAAGATTCTTTCTCTGTATTTATCGGTTGGAACGGTTATTTTGTTTCATCCAATTGGAATTGGTGCAGCAAATCTTGAAGCTGTTCGGCCAGACGGGTCAAATCTGCAGCGGAAGAACCGATCTCTTCCATCGAGGCGAGCTGTTCCTCGGCGGCGGCGGATACGGTCTCCGTATGGGATGCCGCTTCCTCAGCGATGCGCGTAATTTCCTCCATACTGCCAACGACTGTACTTGTACCTTCTGCGACCCCGGCGGTAGAAGCAGCAACGTTATTGAGCTGCTTCGCCGATTTGGCTACCGCTCTACGAATGCGGGCAAAGGAACGACCGGACAGGTCAATGGAATTGATGCCTTCGCTTACACGTTCTTTGGCAGATTCCATTGCGATTAGGGCCTCAGATACACCGCTCTGTATTCCTTGAATTTGTTCACGAATTTGCTGTGCTGAATGAGCCGAATTTTCAGCCAGCTTGCGGACCTCCGTCGCTACGACAGCAAAACCCTTGCCGTGCTCTCCTGCGCGTGCTGCTTCAATAGAAGCGTTCAGTGCGAGCAGATTGGTCTGGCTGGCGATTTCGGTAATGACGGTGACAATCGTTCCGATTCGTCCGGATCGGTCACTCAAAGCGCTGACAATCGAATCGAGTTCTTCCACCGTCGTGCGAATGCCGTCAATGGAGACGACACTATTGCCGATATGCTCACTGCCTACATCCGACGCCTCAATGGCCTGTGAAGAATAAGTAGTCATTTCGGCCATGGTGGCAGTCATGGCTGTAATGTCAGTGGACATGCTGCTAACCCGTTCCTGATTATCTTTTGCGCTGTGGACTTGACGTTCACTACCTGCGGCTACATCTTGAATAGCTACGGTCACATGCTCGATGGCACGGGTCGTTTGTTCTGCCCCTGCAGCAAGCTCTTGCGAGGAGGCTGACAAATTGCCTGTCATCGCTTGGATTTCTCGAATCATGTTACGCAGATTATCCACCATTTGTTGAAAATACCTTGATAAATCGCCAATTTCATCGGAGCTTGAAGTCGCCACATCGATGGAAAGATTGCCTTGGCTGATTGCATCCATGGAATTACGCAATCTTTGGATCGGCTTGAGAATACTGCTGATCAGCCATAGTGCGAGCATACCGATGATGAGGGCTGAAATCACCAGCACAACGATCGTCGTGACAAGAATCGGTTTGGCGGAGTCACTGGTTTCCGATTGGTCCATCGTTCCGGTAATTTTCCAGCCTGTCAGCGCATTGGTTTTAAAAATCAGGTTTTTGCCCACGCCATCCAGTTCGTAACTAAAGCTGCCTTCCTTGGAGGTAAACAGTTGTGGCAGCGTTTCTCCCATTTTCGTACTTCCGCTGACTTCTGTCGGGTGGGTAACGACACGTTTGGCACCATCCAATATCATGATATAACCATTTTGCCCGATTTTTAAGTTTGTGATTTCTTTTAAATTATTCAAATTCAGAGAAAGACCGAGAACACCGCTGTTGTCGGGAAATGTACGTGAAATATACACAACGGGAACCTTACTCGAATTGAGTTCGACAGGGCTGATTACGGTTTGCCCAGGTTTTTCAATGGCTTGTTTGTACCATGGACGCTCACGAGGATCGGTTGTACGTCCTGTGGATTTGCCAATGATGAGCTTTCCTCCAGGAGTTCCTACAAACATATCGGTGGCTTCTGCATGCATTTTCAAATACACTTGCAGTCTATTCAGAATGTCTTGATCTGCTTCTGCATTGCTATCACCTATGGTCATCGTAGTAGAATAATATTCGATATCCGCGATTTTGGCTTGAATGGTTTGGGTAATTGCGCGATCAGATGCAGTAACGCTGGATGTCGCACTGTCGAGTAATTGACGGTCCGTTTGGTCATATGCTGCCTTATAGGAAAACGAGCTGACAATAATGCTAGGTACGAGCATGACCAGCAGGAATGCTACTGTCAATTTTTTACGCAATGTTAAATTCTTCAATCGTTTCAGTTGTTTCATCAAACCCCCTGCTTTCTATGTGCGTATTCAATTTCTAATATTTATCTCATATGTATTTACTATCGGATATTTAAAGCCGAATTGATAGATTTAATACTAATTTGTTCAACACGCTGAACTATTTCTTGCATAGCATGGAGTATCTTGCAATCTGGAGGGATGAGGTATTTCCTTTATGTAGAATGCGGATATACGATCGTTTGCCGTATATCTCGCATTCTATGCCAGAGCTGATTCTGCCTCCCGAATTCTAATTCTTTAAAATCTCTCGCAAATACCCTGTCAGCTCATCTGCTGCTTTGGTATGGGCGAGGAGCCCGGGATGGCTGCGAGATCCTATCGTTTCTTCCGTCGTGTTAGGCAGTTGGAACACGGACACATTCCGATCGCTCGTTCTTTTCTTATACGCGTCTACCGCCCGGTAGATCGCTGGCATCATCGGAGTACCTAGCATCCCATAGGCCCACACAATATGGGCGGCGGGATTACAGATACGGAGCTTGGCAAGGAAATTTTCGATAGCGTATTCAAAAGCTTGCAGATCTTCTTCATTGAATGTGCCGTCCTCGTTCAAGCGCTGCTTGTACACTTTCCCGCTTGTTGGGTCCGTCCATGCAGGTGAATAAAAGGCTCCCCCGTCATTAGTCCCCAAATTCACCACGACCACATCCGGCTGCCATGAGGTGAAATCATGTTCGGAAAATGCCCCTAATGCTTCATTTCTCTCTCCGGTCAGCACACCACATACCTGCTCATAATATGCCGGTATGTTCGTATGCGGATTATTATCCCAGCCCGTTAGGACACCCCATCCGCTTTGTGACAGTACTCGGTAATCCGCATTCAGTGCTTCGGCAGTGATGGCTGTATAATTATGTAGTGCCGTGAACAACATGGGAACCCAGTCTTCCTCCTGCTTCGCTCCAATCGTTCCTTCTCCTGAGGTAATGCTGTCACCGATAAATTCCACCTTGTGGGGCTTATCTGTAACCGGCAGCAATTCTCCGTCAACCCTCAGGGCATGAATTTGCAACAAGCAGCGCGAGTCCGAACTCATTGGCTGGACATCCTTGATCACACGAATATTTTTGACCGTGTCAGGGTTCATACCTCTCAAAATACAAACCCAATACCGTCCTGCGGTCACCATCAGGCGACTCATTGGGGCACCGTTGATGACAATACTGATCCATTGCTCGTACACCTGATAATCGGCTTCAATTTCAATCCACAGCTCCGAGCCTTTAATATTTAATTCAATGCCGCTGCCTGTCCAAAACAGAGTCAGTGGTGTAAGTGTTTGCGTAGTTCGACCATGAACCTTGACATGCTTTGCTTTTGTAAGTGGATATGTCTTCAGTCTCTTGTTATGTGTCATTGCCTATATCCTCCTTATAGTCTCCAAAATTTAACTCTAGTTTCTATAATATTGTAAAATGAGTGACAGAAAATCTTAAAGTCTATTTTTAAGCAAGAGAACCGCGCAATATCAAAGTCATCTTTGTGTGATGTAATCCATTGGAGCGTTTCGGGCATCTGTTCATATTGATGAAATGCAAGTGTGTGCGAGATATGCAGCCGATAGGGCTCAGCCTCAAGAACGGGCTTGACTTCAGCGGCCGTCCGGGTGACCAGCAGAACCCGTCGATCTTTCAGCATGTCCCAGAATGCAGGTGTCACGGCCAAAAACCTATTCAGACAGGCGTGGCAGGTCAGCGCGGGCCTTTAAAATAATTCAAGCTGTTCCGGTCCCTCGTTCTCCTGAGGGGGGGTGCGGGGTGGAAAAGGCTTGGGGTCCATGCCGAGCAGCGTCATCAACTGTTTGGCGTTAGCGGCGGCATCTCCTCCCGAATTGTTATTGAAAATAACGCAAATCTCACGGCTCTGCTGCTCCAGCTCCAGCAATCTGTCTCTCCATTCGATCAATTCCTGTTCATTGTACCGATACAGATAACGAACCTCCCGCCAGTTGGGCGCAGAGCTTTGATTCCAGCCGGATGCATTTCGCCCGTGGAGGCGCACGATCGTCAGGCTGCTGTCTGTAGCCTGCGGCACAATAGGAACAGAGCCCGGTCCGGCCTGCGGCTCCGAAAAAAGGATTCGTTATAACCTTGTGTGAAATTCATTTATTGTACGTATACTCTACATTGGATTCAATTCCCCCCAAATGCATATTGGTTGAAATAAATCATGAATAAAGAAAATCTTTAAATTATGGCTCGATTATACCTGATTGTTATTAATCCAAGTTCGTCCAAGATTCGTTGCACTTTTTTGTGATTGACTCTAAGCCCTTCATTGTGTAATTGATCGCGAATTCAACGATATCCAACGACCTTGATGTTCATGGTAAATAGCTATAATACGGGCTTTTAAGCCCTCACTAAGTAATTTTTGTTGTGCTGTTAATTTGGCCATAAAAAACTGCACCTCCAACTATTAGATGATGTCTAACAATTGGGGTGCAATTCATTCATTAGGCGGTTAATTCCGAACTATGGTTAGCCGTAAATCAGCTAAAAAACGATCATCACTTTGGTGAACCTCATACATCATTGAAATCACTATCTAAATCTAAAAACGAAAAGCACCTTCCTTTATAATGGTAAATTGACCGACCTTCAAACCATTATCAACAAAAAAATTAATCGTTCCATTAATGTTCTACAATAATCAGATTGATATCATAATCGATTTTAGATCAGAAGCTAATGATTTAGAACCAGCTATCCCTTTCAAATATTTCAATGGGCCTGTTGATGACAAATCTATGCCTGATAAGCACTTTACTGATTTAACAATAACAGATTGATCGATAGGCTTATGTTTATCTTTAATGGCTTGTTCCAAAACAATGCTTCCTACCATTGCAAATGCATCCAATACAACAATATGAGTAAGTCTAAATTCATTGTAGTTATTCCATTCTTTCGGAAACATCTCTTCGATTGCTTTATAATACATTAATGTTGTTTCAAGAACTACTTCTTTTGGTAGTGATGATGCCTTCGGGGACGATGAAAACAACTTAACAATGCGGTATAAATTCTGCAAAGTAACATGACGCCCCTTGGTACGTTTTCCGATAATACTGCCAATTTGATGGAAAGGGCTATCTCTTCTAATAACAAGTTCTGTAGCAACCCAACTATTTACATCAGAATTCCTATTCAAATACTTATTCAAAGATGAGCCTATAGTTTTAGCCTTCGTATTAATAGTATCAAAAAGTTTTATTTCTTCATCTTCATCCAGATAATGGAATGCCATGAATGGGATTGATATATCAGCGCTCGTTTCATCTACATACATATCGATTCCATCCATTCGATGCTGACCATCCATTAATGATGCTTTCCCTTTACATAACAATCTTCCGAAGCTTGGCCGTTGTCTGTCATAGCAAATAAACTCCCAGTTCGAAGCTGCGTTTAATAGTATAGGGGTAAACAAAGATTCTTCACCCACTGACAAATAATTCGCAAAATCTTTCGCTCTCTTTACATTTACTGGCCTTTGATATCCCTTACCTGAAGTCATATCATACGGTTTTACATAGATGATTTGGGACCGTAATGTTGCAGGAAATGAACTTTGATAAAACACTTTTCCACGTAATTTCCCCATCACGACATTCTCAATTACGCCTTGATTTCCGTTCATTACATTGATACTCCTTTCATTGGTTAAGTTCAAAGTCATTTTAGATCTTTTAAGATCTATTCTCAATCGGAAATATATTCTATATGGGTATTTTAGCGAACGCATAATTTGCCTACTCTTATAAGAGGGGTGAAATATTTGGAAAGTGTGTTGACTATAGTCGGTGAACGAATCCGATATCTAAGAAAAAACCGTGGATTAACTCAAGAACAGCTCGGTGAAAAAGTTGGACTTCCGCAATCGTATATTGGTGGGATTGAAAGAGGAGAAAAAAACATTTCTATAGATACATTAGAACGAATTGTAAATGCACTAAATATTAGCTATGAAGATGTTTTTAAACCGATGAAGGACATGAACAATTATGAGGTTGAAAAACGAATTGACATGATTTCGCTTAAGCTATCTGAACGCAACTTTGATGAAATTGAAATAATACAAAATCTGGTGTCTGATGTTTTGAAGGCGTTCGATAAACGAAATCAGAAATAAACAGTAAAACTCAAAATGTCCCAATTCCCTTATTGATAAACCAATGGATAACCATTTGGTCATTGGAAATTCGTGACCAATATGATTCAATAAATATGCTATTCACATTCTATTTTTACTTCAATAGATCAAAAACAATATAATTTCAGTCAGGAGAAAAAAGATGAAGCATAATGAGAACTCACGAGTTAAGATACCAGCGATATTACACTTCTTGAGACTCGGTTATACATATCAGAGCAAAAAAAATGTTCATATCGACCCTAAAAACAATATTTTTATTGAGATCTTTAAAAACTCTATTAGCAAAATAAATAATAAAGAATTTGACGATACCACTATCATAGATCTGATAAAGGAAATCGCTGATTTAACAGCAAACCTTAAAGACAAGGGAAAATCTTTTTTTGAAAGATTAGTCGGTTTTCAGTCTGTGAAATTAATTGATTTAAAAGAGCCTTTAAATAATGATTTTCGAGTTGTCTCTGAATTAACATTTAAAGGTGATCGTGAAGAATTTAGACCTGACATCACTATTCTTATAAATGGAATTCCATTGGGGTTTGTAGAGGTTAAGAAGCCCAATAATCAGAATGGTATTCAAGCTGAATTTGGCCGTATGAAATATAGGACAAACATTGAGGAGTTTGTTCCGTTTTTTAATCAATTTCAAGTCCTTGGTTTCTCTAATAATATGCCATATGATGATAATGCTCGAATAAAATTGCAGGGAAGTTTTTATACTACACCTAATGGAACGAAAACTACGTTTAATAATTTTAGGGAAGAAAAAGAAATAGCTGTTATTGAATATATTGATGAGGCAATAATTGATTTTGTGCTTAGAGATAATAATCTCATGTCAATTAGAGACACTTCTGAGTTTGCAACAAATTTAAAACCAGACACGCATATAAATAAATTTATTACTTCAATTTTTTCGAAGGAAAGATTAATTTTCTTTGTTAGATATGGGACTCTCTATGTTGATTCCCCCAGAGATGGACTACACAAGCACATTATCCGCTATCCTCAATTATTTGCTATTGATGAACTAATAACAAAATTAGAAAGCGGCCTAAAAAGAGGAGTCACGTGGCATACTCAGGGATCAGGTAAGACTGCACTTGCGTACTTTATGAGTAATGTATTAAGGGATTACTATCAGCAAAAAAAAATTATTACTAAGTTTTACTTTGTGGTAGATAGATTAGATTTGCTTCATCAAGCCTCAACTGAATTTGCAAGTCGTGGTCTAACGATTGCAAATATTAATTCACGTGAGGATTTTAGAAACAATATTAAGTCCCCAATGATTGTGTCACTTGGATCTCAAGAAGGTAAATATGTTGAAACAATAAATGTAGTGAATATTCAGAAGTTCTCGGAAGATTCTACAGCATCAATTGAAATCAACAAAAATATCCAGAGAATATATTTTCTGGACGAGGTGCATCGAGGATATAAACCAAAAGGGACTTTCTTGGCAAACTTGCTGGGTTCTGATGCAAACGGCATTTTTATCGGATTAACTGGAA
Organism: Paenibacillus peoriae KCTC 3763; assembly: GCF_000236805.1. Taxonomy (GTDB): domain Bacteria; phylum Bacillota; class Bacilli; order Paenibacillales; family Paenibacillaceae; genus Paenibacillus; species Paenibacillus peoriae. The sequence goes on from NZ_AGFX01000030.1 coordinate 135,599, forward strand.
CTCCAATCTTAAAAGAAGAGTTTAAAACAACAGACATTTTCAGCGATTACATTCATAAATACTATTACAACAAATCAATCGCTGATGGATATACCCTAAAAATAAAGAAAGAAAACATTGCGACGCACTTTAAACAGGATGTAAAAAAGTTATTAGGAATTAAAGATGAAGAGAGAATTCCTGTTAAGGATTGGGAGTCTATAACGAAGAAGCCTGTTTTCATTCAGAAGCTTAGCAAATATATAGAAGATGATTTCCAAATTTTTAGGAAAGATATTCATAAAGATAAAACTCTTGGTTTTATGATTGTTACTTCATCATCTGATCAGGCAAGAGCAATTCAGGACTGGTTTAGCCAGAGTAGCACCTTAAAGACTGCACTTGTTCTTTATGATGAAGAGAACAATAAAGACAAACAGGAGGAATTTAGAGGGAAACGAGATCAACAAGATGGCAACAATGTAGAGAGTGAATATGATGGTATAATAGTCTTTAATATGCTTCTTACAGGCTTTGATGCACCTCGATTAAAAAGATTATATTTGCTTAGAGAAATTAAAGAGCATTCATTATTACAAACTTTGGCACGGGTGAACCGTCCATACAAGAATATGAAATACGGTTACATTGTTGATTTTGTTGATATTACCGAAGAATATGAAGAAACTAATCGTAGATATATTCAAGAATTAAAGTCTGACATGATTGAAGCCGATAGTGATGATATAGACGATATGTTTATCGATGTAGAAAAAGTAAGGAAGAAAATTCAACAATTAGAGAATAGTTTGTTCAATTATATGGGTAATATCGAAAACAACTTAGAAGCATTCCAAATTCAATTACAGCCTTTAAGTGAAAAACAGTTACGGGAAGTTAAATCGGATCTTTTAGATTATAGAGAGTGTTATAATGAGTTAAGAATGAGTCACGAAGATGTTTCAAATATCCCAATTGATAGGATAAATAAAGCATATTACGAAGTAACGAATCGGATCAATTTGAAAGTCGTTGAAAGATATCTCGATGATGATAATGATGATGATATTAGTGAGATTGACTTTACAAATCTTATCGTCGAATTTTTTAAAACTGGTGAGATTGATTTAGAATTTACAAGCGAGAATGATATTCTCGAAAGAGTTAATGGAATTCGAAATGCTTTCTCATCAAATAATGATCAAGATGATCCACAGTTTCATGAACTAAAAATGAGATATAAGAATATTATACGATCTTTCCGTGACCAAAAAGATACGACAGAAAAGACAAGGGGAATTTTGGAAAAGCTCGATTTATTGTTAAATGATATCCTTATACTTAACGTTCAAAATAACGGACTTACATCCAGATATAACGGTAATGATTCTTGTATGAGAATTCATAAAAAAATTCTACGCAATTATAATGTGAGTCTTACGGACAGCATTGTTTACCAAGTAATCAAAGATGTAATTTTAGAAATGGAAACGCTTGTCGGACATATACACCGACCGACAAAAGTTGTTGTGCTACACCAAATTAAAAGACCCATTCATCGTGCGTTTAAAAAGCATGGAATTACATTATCTATACGACAAGTAGAAGCCATAGGTGAATATTTCGTTGAAGATCAATTTATAAATAAATAGAGTCTCTCCCCCTCATATGTCTCGAGGGGGATTTTTCCGTGTAGATTTTCATGTGGTATTCATAGCAAAATTGATGTATTTGATGGTACACTTACGTATATCGTGCTAAATAGGAGGCAATCTGCAACATGAGCTTCGAAGAGTATTTGGGCCAAATGAAAAAGATGATTGATGAATTAAAAGCTATGAGTACATCACTGGGATTAAGTAATACAGGTGATGAGTATAAAATTATTTCAGAACTATTTACTTACAAATTTCTGAATGACAAGCTTCTATTTGAATTCGAAAATCGCAGTGATAAAGATGAACAGTTCGATGATTTTGTTGATTTAGCAGGTATCGAAATAGCTAAAATGAGAAAAAAACATTTGATTGATCATTTATATCATCAACAAAACGAAGATAATTTTCATGAGATATTTGACCTGGCTTTTATAGAAGTCAATGAACTCAATAAAGAAATTTACAATATTGAGACTGCTTCTGGAAAGAAAAAACCTTTATTTGAACCGCTATCAGCTTATATTCGTGATGAAAATAAAGAGCTTGAGCTTGCTAAAAGAGCAATTAATATCTTAGCCCGCTATTCTTTTAAGGATATTTATAAGGGTGGATTTGATTATTTTTCAAGTGTATTTGAGTATCTTATTAAAGACTATAACAAGGACTCTGGAAAATATGCAGAATACTTCACACCGTTATTTGCTGGAAACATAATGGCAGAAATTCTTTATAATGATACTCCAGTAACAAATGTCTCTTTATACGACCCATCAGCAGGATCGGGTACATTATTGCTTGCATTAGCTAATAAAATCGGTACAGATAGGTGTTCAATTTATTCCCAAGACATTTCACAAAAATCCACTCAATTTTTACGAATTAATTTGATTTTAAATAAGTTAGCTCACTCCCTGCATAGTGTAATTGAAGGAAATACGTTAACTAATCCCGAGCATAAAAATGGGGAGGAACTTTTAGAGTTTGATTTCATTGTAAGTAATCCCCCTTTTAAGATGGATTTTAGCAATATGATCGAAACATTAAAGGCGGATAAGTACAATCGATTCTTTGCGGGATTACCAAATATACCTAAAAAAGATAAGAATGGAATGGCAATATATGAGACGTTTTTACAACATGTAATTGCTTCGCTTTCTGAAAAAGGTAAGGCTTCGGTTGTAGTTCCAACTGGATTTACAACAGCAGCTTCAGGAATTCCAAAGAAAATTCGTGAAAAACTAATAAGGGAAAATATTCTTCGTGGAGTTATACACATGCCTTCAAATATATTTGCAACCACGGGAACATCAGTTAGTATTATTTTTATTGATAAAACTAAAACTGATGATAAAGTAATGTTATTAGACGCTTCTAATTTAGGAGAGAAGGTATCGCTTGAAGATGGACAAAGAACTGTCTTATCAGAAATTGAAAGAAATAAGATAGTCACTTTCTTTAAAAGTAGAAAAGAAGAACCTGAGTTTTCCGTTCTTGTTACAAATGACCAAATTATTAATAACTCTTTTTCAATCCAAGCAGGACAATATGTAGAGTTAAAAGAGGAAAATCTGGATTATGACATTGATTCCAGACTTAATGAACTTCAAAATGAGATTAGAAGGATGATTGATAAATCGAGTAAACTTGATGAACATATTTTAAAGCTGATGGGGGTGTAATATTTTGAAACTAAGAGATATTACCCTTAATATTACAGATGGTAAGCACGGTGACTGTAATTCACAAGAGGGATCAGGATATTATTTTATTAGTTGTAAAGATGTAAGTAATGGTCGAATAAACTATAACGGAGCAAGACAGATTACTTATGAGGATTTTATTGATGTTCACCGAAGAACACGATTGGAATTGGATGATGTTCTCATAACTAACAGTGGAACAATCGGAAGAATGTGTTTTGTGGATGAGTCCGTAAAGATTGGTTATACGGTATTTCAAAAAAGTGTAGCAATAATTAAACCTAATCCAGAAAAAGTTATACCTAATTACTTATATTATTATCTATATAGAAGTGTTGATATATTGGTACGGCGTGCATATGGGAGTAGTCAAAAGAATTTACTACTTTCTGAGTTACGATCATTAAATGTAAACATACCACAGCTTGATACTCAAAAAATGATAGTCTCTCAAATTAAACCTTACGATGATAAGATTCAATTAAACATTGATCTTATTAATGCAATTAAAGAGTATGCTCAATTGATATATCATAAATGGTTTGTTGATTTTAATTTCCCTAATGAAAATGGAGATCCGTATAAAGACTTTGATGGTCAGATGAAGAATACAGGTGAAAAGGAAATTCCAATTGATTGGGATTTTGATAGTATAACAAAATTAGGTGAAATTGTTTTGGGAGGTACTCCTCCAACTGAAAACGAAAAATTCTTTTGTAAATGTGGGATTCCATGGATAACTCCAAAGGATCTGTCTGTAAATAAATGCATGCATATATCAAGAGGAAACCTTGACATAACAGATGATGGCCTAAGGAATAGTTCGGCAAGGATTGTACCTAAAGGAACCGTTTTAATGAGTTCTCGTGCACCAATTGGATATTTAAGTATAGCAAAAAACTCATTAACCACTAATCAAGGATTCAAATCAATAACTCCTAAATCCGGTATTAGCTCAGAATTCATTTACTATACATTGCAATCGTTGATGCCTAAGATTAAACGAATAGCTTCTGGTTCCACATTCAAAGAGGTATCTAAAGAAATGATGTCGAAATTGAAAGTAATAATACCTGAAAAACCTATCCTATTAAAATATGATGATATTATAAGGCCTATTTCGAATAAAATTAAGATTCTTGAAGAAGAAAATAACCATCTAATAGAAACTCGAGATCTTCTAATCAGAAAACTAATTAATAAATGATGATCTTATAAAATTTAATTCATAATTTTGTTATTTCTATAGATTTGAAAACTTCAGTAAATAAAAGATAACACTGGATATGATCTGATCCCCCCATAATAGACAGAAAAAAACAAACACTTCTGTCTATTATGGGGGGATTTCTTATGGAGAAAATTAGATAAACGTACGATATAGCGTTCAAGAAAAAAGCTGTAGATTTATACTTAAAAGAGGGGATGGGTTACAAAACTGTAGCGAAGAAGTTAGGAATCGATTACTTATGGTACGCCGGGGGGGAGGACATTTTCAGGCAGAAGGAATGACGGGTCTGGAAGAAAAATGCGGAAAAGCAAACGGACCTGGGATGGGCAGACCACGAACGAGACATGAAGATCCGGAGGCCAAAATCAAACGACTTGAAGCGGAGAATGAATGGCTAAAAAAGCTCTTAAAGATGTGAAAGGTGGAATGGATTCGGTACTTTGCAACAAAAAATTTGCAGCGATTGAGGAGTTAGCCAAGAAAGGACATAGTGTCTTCCTTTTATGCCGACTCTCCCAAGTCTCCAGGAGTGGGGACTATATGTGGATGAAAAGGCAGCAGTTTACTTCTTCCAAGCAGCTTGAGGACGAACAGACCAAAATGAAGATAATGGAGTGCTGTAATGAGGTAAGAGGAATTTACGGATATCGACGGGTCAAAGTATGGATCGAGAAGAAATACGGACAGTTCCTAAATCACAAACGAATCCAACGCTTGATGAACGAGATGGGGATCCAAGCTGTCATCCGAAAGAAAAAGCCTTTTTACGGCAAAAAAGAAGCATACGTCATTTCAAGTAAACTTTTGAACAGGGACTTCTACGCTGCAAAACCAAACGAGAAATGGGTCACCGACATTACCTACCTAATATTCAATTGACAGAAACTGTACCTGTCCGCCATTAAAAGCTTGTGATGGATCTCCTCAAAAAGGCAAGAAGGAAACGGAAGGTTCAGAGAGTCCTCATGCATAGTGACCAAGGGTTTCAGTATAGATCTCGCTAATATAACAAGCGTCTTAAAAGATACAAAATGATCGCCAGTATGTCCAGAAAGGGAAACTGTTGGGATAACGCAGGTATAGAGAACTTCTTTAGCCATTTCAAATCGGAATGTTTTGATTGCTACACTTTTCGAACAGATGAGAAGTGAAACATGCTGTCCAAAGTTATATCCATTTCTACAACCACCAACGTTTTCAACAAAAATTAAACAACCTAAGCCCGTATGAATATCGGACTCAGGCTACTTAGTGCTGCTTTTTATTACTGTCTAATTGATAGGGGGCAGTTCAATATGCCAAGTGTCGTCTTTTAATTGGTTCTTGTTAGGTTTAAAGTTGATATATAATAATTGAAGTGAGGTGATATCAAAATGAGTAAAGAGGATATGGAGTTCGAACGACACTTTCAACAAAAATTGCATGTAGAACTCGAATTACTTACAAATCTTTCTCATAGGCGTAAGAGGAACTCCGAGAAATCTTTCGACAAAGCTGGGAATGGGACAATTCCGCATTTAGAATTATTACGATGCCGTTCAACATTACCATCAAGAAAAATGGGAGATGCCGAGATAAGGTAAGATTTTGGATATTTTTTCAATGTACATAAAGTGATTCATAACATCTCTTAGGTCTCAGTCTTTTGCGTTAAGTTGTTCAGATAATTGTTTTAGCCTGCTTTTTCTCATTGGAGTAACTACGTCACGATGTTCCTCTTGACTTGAAGGATGATTGTTACGGGCAACATTTTTATTATATTCCTCGAACCGCTTATAGCCTTCATCCAAATTTGAAAATGCAGTGTTGAAGAATAAATCAATGATTGGATGTCGAGACTTACCAGTGGTCACTAAGTTAATAAGAGGAGCATCTGATTTGTGACTCGCACTGAACCATGAGAATAAAATTGTTTGTTGTTGCTCAACTAATTTCTCCAGCTCTTTGACCTTGTTTTTTTGAAACTCTATCTCGTCGGACATTTGTTCAATTTTTTTGAGATATTTAGTGGATTCTCTTGCCTTTTTCTCGTTTAGTTTCAAGGCTTGTATCAACCTTTTTTTATCAGTCCCTTTTCCAGAGAAGAATTTATTAATGCATTCCTCAGTGTCTACAAACACTTCTGTATGATCCGTTGTATTCCCTTGGATAGTCACTTTATAAGATTCGTTTGTTTCATCTACTATCTTTCTTCCTTGACGATTAGAGCGTCTCCAGAATTCATCACTCAGTTGATACGGTATCTCTCCGTTTTCATACAGTTTTTTCGCAAAGCGAAACATTTCCGAGTAGGTTAGTACACCTGAAATCTTTTCTTCTTGAATGTATTTATATACAATATTTCTAATTTCTTCTTCGTTATATACTGTGGCTTTTCTACCCCTCGTTTCCAATTAAATCAATCCTTTCCTTCATACCTGCCAGATTAACGTATCTTCTAATTGCGTTATCTATACGTCTTGACCTTTTAAGCAATTCTTTTCGCATTTCAGGATTATCGGAGGAGTAAAAGTCATCGGTTACGCTATTATATATACTCATATATATATCCTTCAAGCTTTCCACAACCTCATGTATTTCAGACTTCCGGGTATTCAATTTGGCAGACAAAATATGCTGTTTCTCCGATAATTCCTCACTCGATATTCTCCAAGAATCGCATTCCCAACAGTCTTCGACACTACAATTCTGCATCGGATCTGTACAGTATCCATCTGTTAATTTAATCTTAACGTTAGTTCCCGATGGTCTTATTACAAACTTTTCTATAAATGAGGTTCCGATTGCCGTAATCTGCTGTCTATGTGCGGTATCCATTTTATTGCTATCACTACCCATATCAACTTTTGAAACTAATTCTAAAATCTCAAGGTCAACGTAGTTCTGAATATGATTGAAATAGTGATTTTGTGATTCTAATGCTATATGCCCTCCAAGTCGAGCAATCTCTACAGGGTGGTATCCCTGTCGATTCAGGTTTAAAAAAGCAATGTGTCTTGTGTCACCAGGTCTTAATTGCTGTGAAATGGATATATTATCCAAATCAGACGCATTTCTATTTAGCGTGATTTTATAACGATCATACACTACATGCTTATAGAAAGACCTCAATTCTTCTCTAAATATCCCATTCGCAAACCTGTATGGGTTTAGTTTTTTTCCTTGTGTCCCCTCAGTAGGCATCCAATATTGCCCTTCATAAGTTTTCGGTATAGATAAATAAGAAATGAGTGTATCTGACCTTCCAAATCTATTAGTCTTCTTCCTATACTTATCTATCTCTTGGTAAAGCCAATCAGGAATACAAATTTCGTCCAATACTTGAATTCGTCTTGCGTTTACAATTTTTATCTTATGTCTCGGTAATTTGATGTAGAGCTTCCCATTTCTTTCGAAGAGACAGTCACGTTGTATATTACAATACTCACTTGCTCTCATTGGAATTAGGTTCGTCAAATTCCACCAAAGCCAAACAGAAAACCATTTCAAGTATTCAATCTCCGATAGTTTCGTTGAAAAATAGTTCTCTAATACTTTGGAAAAGACAAGTATATCCTTCGAGGGCGGAATTATTCTTACAGCACTTTTTTCCGTCTTTGGCTTCAGTGAGTATAGGAGAGAGATGTATTCATCAACGCTAAAATCAAATTCGTTGTAATAATCAAAGAAATTTAACGTTGATATGCACAAGTGCCTCCTCATTCTGTCAGTCATACTTAATAATATATCGGCAAGTTCGTCATAATTCGTTTCTGTAAGCCCTTTTGATATTTTTAAGAATATGAGAACCCCTTCGTTTACCATTGCAGAAATTGTTTGAGAGCTGAGCCGTTCATCAATAAGAGTGGTAGTCCAACATTTTACAATATCGATAAATTGTTTTGTACGGATATGTTTGTTGAACTGTACCGTACTTTTTATTTCTTCAAATCCAATAGATTCTCTTCTCGATTCGTATGGAACCTCAAGGAACCACTTCATTTCTTCAAAATGGCAAGAGCTAAGTTTATTGGTTTTCATCTCCGACTGAAGAATTACCTTTGCTTCTTCAATAGAATCCGCCAAATTAAAGTGATTCTCGTTATATTCGCTTATTGTATCTAATACCTTCTCTAATACTGCTGTATCAATCATGAAGCCTCTCCTTTACTGGATAAGGTGTAAGTCCTCCTGTGGGTCAGGAAGCCCCTCTAAGCCCTCTATAAACCCGCTGTAGTCTAAATCCATCAACATCTCAATGATTTCTGACCCAAACTTTCGTTTAGCATCGGCGATTTTAGAAAAGTCCAAAAGTAATAAATTATACAGCTTTGTTTTTTCTCCAATCGGTACATCTTCTCTATATGAGGTCTCTTTATAAATCGCAAAAATACGCTTCATTCTTTTACAGATGGTACTTAGAGAATAGAAGTGAGGGATTGAAAAAGGGCATTTGTTACACTCTATCTTTGGAGCGATACACGTTGAAAAGAAGCATTGATATGTTTCTTCCCTGGCAGGGGAGAGACCTAAGTTTATAAGATTCAATTTGCTTTTCAGTTCCTCTTTTGGAAATCCCTCTAAATACGCCCCTACTTCCTCCTGTCGGTTTGACAATACATTCAGATATGAAGCCATGTCCTCCAATTTCACAACGTCTCCAAGAAGTTTCTTTAATTTGAGCGATTGTTGTTTTGTATCCAGTTTGTTTATATGAATTTTTCCAAACAATAGGGTATTAACCTTTTGGTACACATATCCAAAGTAACCCGTATCAAATAGCTGTTCTGTAATAGAATCCAAATGTTCTTGCGGTACTTGTATATAAACGTTTGTTGTCTCCGCTTTTGTATGACCTCTAAGATGCTGTGCAATCAATAACGGATCTCCATCCAATACCGATTCAATTACGGAGCTTGTAATGCTCAAAACAGTTCTGTTCATTTTTCTTGATTCAAACTTAAATGAACCCTCGTAATTTTTGAAGAAATGGTCGTGGGTTCCCGAATTAACTTCGTTCTTTTTATTATAGAAGTGTATTAAATTACTTTCGTCATCGATATGGAATTTCCTTATCCTATATTCACAAATCAAGATGGCGTAAGCCATTGGTATTTTTAATTCACTGGAACAATAAAATGTAGCCTTTTCATGCGTCTTATTATGTTCAAACCATTGGGCTTGATAAAACTTAATAATTTGTTCAGCGTCATCCATTGTCAATTCCAATTCTTCTAATGACTCAATTGATGTATAATCCAACTTCTTGAAATGATGGGATGGATACCTGGGAAACTCGACTACAGTTCCTTTTCTCCAACCATTATTGATATGCAAAAGAACATACAACCACATAGAATCATACTTCTTGTATATTTTAGTGTTCTTCAAATCACTGTGATTTCTTATGCTCTTAACATCCTGTAAAGCCAATTCTTTATGGAGTTTATAGTCTTTTACAAAGGAATACAGAGCCATGTACTCTTCAAGCTTATACGTCTCCTTAGATTTTCTTTTGATTTCCTTGGCACTCTGGCGACTAAAATTTAATTTTGAAAGATCGAGAACCCTCTTCCCTTTGCTATGTTCTATGCTATACACAACTTCACACAAGAAAGTATATATATGAATTTGATGTTTTATCGGAATATTATTGTTGAATATACCCAGGTTCATTTCCTTCTCAGAAAACGAAAGAAGGTCCCTATCCTTTGCAAAATTCGCTATCACCTTTGTTGCGTTTCTAAGACTGGTTACTTTATTCAAACAAGATTCTCTATTTCCAGTCATTTTCCTTAATGTTTGATTAGCATATCGAAGCCAAATCTCTTTTGTGATTTGTGCCTTTTGGGAAAACTCCACATTCTCCACCTTAAGAACTTGCTGTAAGAGAAGGGGATAATCCATAATACTGTCATACAAACAAGAAATTTTTCTTTCCAGCCTCAGTCGTTCAATAAAATCGTCAATACCTTTCTTGTTATATAACACCCGTTTGAATTTGTATTTTTCAACTCTAAATAGTGGGGCGATTGCTCCCTGAATTTCATACCTTTTTAATGCATCGTCATCTGGCTTGACAGTACCTATTTCATTGTGAAGAGCCGCAACTTCATCGAAGGTATAAGTATTTTCCGAAAGCTCCTTCAATGACTTTTCCTGTAAGTCTCTGAGAAGGTTAAAATCATTATTGCTAATATGTAGATTTGGTCCACTGGTGAAGAATGGTTCAATTTTATATTTTTTGAAGACTTCACGAAGATTTTCAAACGTAATTGATAATATCTCCCGACATTCTTGAACAGTTATAACATCTCGGTATTTTCTGTATACATCCTGTTTCTTAACAAATTTGCAATCGTACAGGTTTTGTAATTCCAAAATCGGAACACCCTGTTTCACCAAAACATTCTTAAAAGAGCTGATATCAATGTTCAGCCCTAATATTTGATATGCCTCAGTGAGAGAAAAGTATTCCTTCAAAAACTTATCGCAACTGCTCTTTTCCATTAATAAACTTTCTTGTCTTGTTATAGGAATATCAAGCTTCAACAATTCTAATCCTGCCTGCTCTGTGAACTTACGCCACCCAGGCGTATCTGTTCGAATTTGTTTTCCCGCAATCTTCATAAAGGCTTCTTCCACCGTATAATAATTACTACGAAGCGTGTTTACCTTTTGAATGTATTTTTGTACAGAATCTATAGAAATGTACGTACGTTGATATCGGTCACTTATCACTTTCGCCTCAATTTCTCCATGATCTATTAACATTTTTATTTTGGTTTCATTCATCCCATAACGTTTAAAATCAAACTTGCCGTCTAACTCCGAATAGACTGCGTATCCTTCCATTTATTAGCCCCTTAACTCTTGAATTTTTGAGTATGTTTTTTCTACGTGGGTAGAAGCTTTTGCTATTATCTCGATAGCTTCCTCTGTTTTGTTTTTAACGTTCTGTTCTTCAATGTAGCTGTTAGAAGATTGAATGTTACTATCGCCCCTTGCAATCATTACTTCGCTTGCCGACCACCCCAACAAGAATACAAGCATATTGGTAAAAATCCCTCTACCAATATGAGTAGACCAATTTTTTGAAGTCAGCATTCTATATGCTTCTTTATCGCTCTCGAGGAGAATACTCAAAAATTTGTTTTTTATCTTTGTGAAACGTTCCCAATAAGCTGTCCCCGAAACTGGCTTTCCGTTATGAATTGAGCAAAATAGGGCATATTCATTTTGCGCCTTTCCATTCTTGTCCATCCTTGAAAGTAGTTCTTTATGTTTTTTGTACATTTCTAATACGATAGGAGCTTTGAACACTGCCTGTATTCTTGGCTTCTTTACTTGTTCTGCAACTGTTAGTTTCTTCTCCGAGAACAAGATATTCCAGTTATCTTTTATGTTCAATGTAAGTTCGCCTGAACCGTTTCTCATTGGTTCCTTCACACTACTACGCAAAAGATTGACTACTTCACCTTTTCTTAGACCTCCGTAAAATTGAAAGGCTATTCCCAATGCAATATCAGGAGCCTCTATTTCCGCAACCCTGAGAAAAAAGTTTACAAGGTCTAATCTCCCGTTTCCAAAATCGTGTAGCGTATCGTTCTCTTTTCTCGTATCTCTTGTGTTGGGGTATTCAGTTCCTAATTCAAAATTGTCAAAGGGGCTACGAATCACGACCGCCTTTTGACCATTTATGCTTCGTATTTCTTCTCTATAATAAACTTTCTCTATGATTAGATCTTGCTCAGTCAGCCAAAAGTAAAATTTCGTAAGTATACGATCAGCATCTCTTACTTGTTGTGCGATAATTTCCTTTGCTCGTACTCTTTCAGTCAAATGTGTAATATAGATTCCACCATGCTTTAGTTGTAGCCCCTTTAAACCCTTATATTGTAGTTCAACGAATGCTTCTTCTTCATCTGCAATAGCATCTAAGATATAGTTTAAAAATTTTTTAATTTCCTCAGCATAATTCTTCTGCGTTTTTAAAGCTAATGATTTTCTTTCAAATGTACTCTTTATGAAATTAGACAATGGGTGTGGTAACACTAACCCCGTCTCTTTGTCTTCCAGACACAGAAATATCTTTTCTTCTTCTACGAGCTTTCCATGTCTCCTATCATTAATCTTCATCTGTCTTACCACATACTTATAGCTCATTCAGTTCTCCCATATCAGGCACGTAGAACATAAGCTCCCTAACACGGGATCACCTCCCCCTATTGAATAAATGAATACTGAATACTTTATACCAAGTATCTTAATATATGCTTACCATTTTTTCTACACAAAAAAAGAAGGGATTGTTTGAAATAACCCCCCTCATAAAGCATTGATTTATAAAGTGTTTTTATTGTAATGCAACCTGCATTGTTTTTTTCCCCATAACACCTAATACATGTCGCATACGCTGTGTATCCAGCCTTCCTCGTGCATGAATGCCAGCGTTCGTTTCCGAAAATCGGGTGTAAACCAGCTTTGATGTCTGAATTCAAGTACGGATGGGACCTCGCCCATCCTTTTTTTCGTGTCTCGCAATACGGCTACATTCTCGCGTGTACAGTCGAACCATGGGGGATACTGAAACAGCACCGCCTTGAGCTTGCCCGCTTCGCGGAGAGGCTGTATGGATGCATGCAAGGCCTTATACATTTCATCGGTTGTTTTAAAATAAGGCTGTTTGCCGCGTGTATGTCCAGTCATGCCTTGGTAGGCTTTGACGAGAAATGAAAAGGAGTCAGGGGTTTCGGCCGCCCAGCGTGCCATGCGATCCGTAGGCTGCACCGCATAAAAAGAACTATCCATCTCCACCACAGGAAAATGACTTCCATAGATGCTTAATTTTTGATTAGCTTTGGTGCCGATCGGATACAGGTCATCGTGATCGCCCCAACCTGTCAGTCCAATTTGAATCATGGCTTTGCTGCTCCTTTCCTTCATGAATACGCTCAAAAGGCGTTCCCACGATACATTTTAATGATAAAATAGGGTGAACCGCATGAAGCTGGTATGAAGTTCCTATGAACATTTAAGTTTAATTACGATTATTGTAACATGTTCCTTATTCGTAATGCTTTGGAGTTTCCAGTTTGAAAAAGCTAATATAATATGTAATAGAGTGAAATGAGCTCATGGAGGAGAAACGATATGTCAGAATGGTACGAGCAGAGTTTTGGGGAAGATTATTTATTGGTATATAAGCATCGCGACTTTCAGGGAGCCTATCAGGAAGTGCAGAAAATGATCTCTTGGCTCAATTTAGCGCAAGGCTCCAGTGTATTGGATTTATGCTGCGGTATGGGACGTCATTCGCTGGCACTTGCCGATGCGGGCTATAAGGTGACAGGCGTGGATCTGTCCGAAGTGCTGCTGAGAGAGGCGCATGCTGCTGATCCCGAAGGACGGGTAAGCTGGCATCAAGGCGATATGAGAGCGGTGCCGCTGGATGAAAGCTTTGACGCGGTGGTGAATTTGTTCACTTCCTTCGGCTATTTTGAGGAGGATGGGGAGCAGCTTAAAGTATTAAAGGAGATTTATCGCCTGTTGAAGCCGGGAGGACGCTTTATCATAGATTATTTGAATCCGGCCTACGTAGCCCTTCATCTGGTGCCGCATTCGTCACGCGAGGATGAAGGAAATTGCATTGAGGAGCATCGGGTGATTGAAGATGGATTTGTGAAAAAACAGATCGCGATTCGTTCATCCGCATCGGCTGCGGCTGCTGAAGCCGATGCTGGTTTGGATACCGCCGCAGGAGAGGAATCGGCACGTGTGTATCACGAGCGTGTAAAGCTGTATCCATATGAAAAGTTCCGCGCCTTGCTGGAGCAAGCCGGGCTGTCTGTAGAACAGGTGCACGGAAGCTATAATGAAGATCAATATATCGAGGATGCTTCGCCCCGAATGATTTTTGTCGGCATGCGGGCTTGAACCGGAAAGGCGGATGGAAAGCCATGAAATGGCCAGAGCTTACCCCGTGTGAAGGGATCGAAGGAGGCTTTCAGGTCAAAATCTCGATGTCCTTTCCGCTGCGCTGGGTGAATAGCTATGTGCTCAAGGGACAGCACGGCTTTACAATTGTAGACCCTGGTCCGCGCAATCTGGACACAGAGGCAGAATGGGCGCATGTCTTCCAGCAACTGGGGATGTCCTTTAAGGATATTTCGGACATTATGGTGACCCATCATCACCCGGATCATTACGGATTGGCTGGCTGGATGCAGCAGCAAAGCCAGGCACGTGTACATATGTCAGCTCGAAGCCATCAGGAAGCGATGATGATGTGGGGTGGCCAGGCATCAACTGCTGCTATGGAGCATACGCTTCCCGCTTTTTTTGTCCGACATGGCTTCCCTTTGGAACAGGTGCCCGACCTGGTAGCCCATATGCTGCAGGCGTATGCGCAAGTGAATCCACAGCCTGAAATTACGGTCATTCCTGTTAGGGAGAATGCCTGTTTGGAACTGGGCGGACGCAGCTGGCTGCCTATTGAGACAGGAGGACATGCAGCCGGGCATATATCCCTGTATATGCCGAATAGCGGCGTGATCCTATGCGGCGATGCAGTCTTGCCGCAGATTTCGCCCAATATCAGCCTGCTGCCGGGAGGTGATGCCCAGCCCTTGCAGTCTTATACAGACGGTTTGCGGCGTCTGAGCGAGCTGGAGGTGGCTTGGGCGTATCCGGGGCACCGCAATCCGTTTGATACTTTTTATGAACGGACGCAAGCGTTGCTGGCACACCATGAAGAACGGCTGGAGAAGTTCCAGCAGTTGATTCAGCCGGAAGGGAGCACCGCCTACGAGCTATGTATAGCCGTTTTCGGTGGCAAGCTGGGTATTCACCAACTGCGATTTGCTATGTCGGAGACGCTGGCTCATCTGGTGGAGCTGGTGCGCCGTGGTTGGGTTTGGATGAGCAATGCGGAGCAGATTATACACTTCTATGCCCTTGGCCGGGACTAGTTACCGAATATAGCCAACAAGACAAAGCAACATGATCAAGCGGCATGCATGCCGGGAAAGAGGCTTTTATGAATCTGCTGCTGCTGGGAGCTACCGGACGCGTAGGGCGGTTTATATTGGAATATGCTTTGGCGGACGGTCATACCGTTACGGCCCTTGTCCGTTCACCGGGCAAACTGGAGGAATACGTATTAAAATACGGGACGCAGCTCCGCATGGTACAAGGGGATGCTACCCGTGCCGAGGATGTAGCGCGAGCGCTGGCGGGCGGGGTGTCGGTTGTCATCAGCGCACTGAATACGGATGGAACCACTACCTTATCCGTGAATATCGACCTGCTGATCCGGCACATGCAGAAGCAATCTGTTGCCCGTCTTATTACGGTAGGGACAGCAGGGATTTTGCAAAGCCGCACCGAACCGGGCTTGTATCGGTACGAGTCCTCCGAGACCCGGCGACGCAGTACTCGTGCGGCAGAGGAGCATCGGCGGGTGTACGAATTGCTGCGTGCTTCGGCGCTGGACTGGACCATTGTCTGCCCAACCTATCTGCCGGACGGTGCGCGGACAGGCATTTATCGTGTGGAAAAAGACTTTTTGCCCGAAGGCGGCTCACAAATTTCCACCGCTGATACGGCTGATTTTACCTATCGTCAATGGAAGAGTTACGAATTTATACATGCACGTGTAGGCATTGCCTATTGAACGTAAAACGCCAAACATAGCTTCATTTTTAACATTCAGTCAGAGCGCGGTAAGTGTATCTACTTATTTGCGTTCTTTTTTGTATTATTAGGTCAGCCAGAAACAGGGAGTCTTTGAAGGGCTATCCGACTAAAAAAGGATATGATCGTGACGAATGGCCGATGGCAATGTGCTCTGAAGGTGGCGCGGGTGCTGATATTCGATACATAAGCCCTAAAGATAATAGAGGAGCTGGATCATGAGTAAGTCATCAATTAGATAAATATGCTGATGGTACAAAGGTAAGATTCATAGTGAAATAAAGATAAGGACTCAACCCAGCTTCTTGAACTGGTATGAGTCCTTTTTTTGAAAGTTATTTCTTTTCCCCTAACAAGCTGTACGATAATAAGGAGCCAGACAACATAAATATTAAGTTAAGATTTGAAGATAGATAATTTCCTGCTAAATAATAAATTATGACTAAAAGGGAGGGGATGAAGGCCAAGATAAAAATATTTTTTTTGAATACAAATTTCAAACCTCCAGTGAAAATTAACGAAAAGTATATTCCTAGTAATAGATATAAAATCCACTCATAAGTTAAATACGGTTGATATTTGAAAGTAATTGACATTTTATTTTGGAAATATTCATCAAATAGATTGATTAATCTCAAAAATAACATAAATCCTATAAACAAGATAAAAACTAATATTTTTTTCATTATTTATCCTCCAAAAAGGTTGTTTTATTCACGCAATTTCTTAATAATAGTATCATAACATACAAAAAAAGGAAAATTAATGAAGAAAAAACTAATTATTTTATCAGTTGTAGGAGCTCTTTTACTAGCACCAACTTTTGTTTTCGCAGACTCAAGTTCTAATGTAGTCGACCTAGAAGGAAAAGCTACATACCAGGTGGATAAAGCTTTAAATGTAGAAGAAGTCATTGATCGCGCTAAAAAAGGAATCAGCGACTTGGATATTGGGAGTACTGTAACAGAGTCTACTTACAATATTGATGGGAAAGAGTTTGATGTCAAAACATACAGAACTGCTAAGCTGGTAGGTAGAGAAGTTAACCAATCGTTAAGGATTTCCAATGTAAATGATAGTAATGAGTTGAACATCTACGCTATTTCTGCCGCTGCAGTGTATGATAGTTCAAGATCTGAATCAAAATCAGATGAAAGTATATCAGTAACTACTTATTCGACTTTTTATATGGCAAAATCTACTGATGAAAATGGTGTGGTTTATGGTAGTCTAGTAAGCGCAAATGGAGGCTGGAGAATAAATGACTATTCCACTCCAGTTTCAATAACTGCAAAAAAATTTAGACTTGGACAAAATGGTATGATGAGAAATGGTCCTATCAGTTCTCAATCGCAAGGTTTTGCTTTAGGCGCTGGTCCTGGTACTTTTGATCACACATTAAAATATGGTTGGAAACCAGTTGCATTGGGGCAGAAAGGGCTTTTGAAATCAATGATAGGGGTAGTAACTGAAGCTAATATAGTAGTTCATGGAAAAAGCTCTCAACTAGTACTTATTAATAATTATGAATAATGAAGTCACCTAATATAAACCTGATTCTTTATGGGTTAGATTTATATTAGGTGAATCTTAAGGGATTTTTAGCGTGTCCTTAAATGCTGAAGCTTCCTTTCACAATATCATTAGTAAAAAGCTCTGCTAACCTTATAGTTGACAGAGCTTTTTTTGTGTACCCCCAGCATAGGCGTCATCTCTAAGGTGAAAGTCCCGTACGGGGGCTGGCGAGCACCTACCGTGAACCATGACATCCTCATGCTAGAATACTAAGTTCTAGCTTGGTCAGGCCATGATTATTTCTGGCCTTTTATTTGACAAACCATCAGGATTAGAATACTATGATTCTTGTGGGAAACACTGTTTCCAAAAAGTGAGTAAGGTTTTACATTGAGTACGGTATGATCTTCAAAGTAGTAATCGTCTTTTAATAAGCAAAAGGAAGTGTATTGAACCATGGCCGAGTCATCGCAGCCCTATAAAACCTATTCGGAAGTGAAGCTTCAGCAGCAGCATTTGCTCCGTAAAAACGTTATTGATGCCGCATGCATCCTTCTTGTAGAGGAAGGGCCTGAGTCCGTGACCGTGCGACGGATTGCGCAGAAATTAAGCTGTTCAACCAAAATTATTTACAGTATCTTCGGCAGCAAAGATGGTCTGGCCAATGAAATGTACCTGGATGGATGTCGGCTGCTGGCGGAGACCTTTCAGCACGTACCTGTTACCGAAGACGTACTCGCTGACCTGGAAGCTTTAAGCTGGGCGTACTGGGAATTTGCACAGCTTCATTCAGCCTATTACAAAATGATGTTTGGCGGGGCCTTATCTGATTTCAAACCGGATGAACAGAGTCTGGAAGGTACGACAACAGCCCTGTCCCGAATTCTGCAGACCGTTGTACACGCTATGGAGCAGGGGCAATTGGCAGAGCAAGATCCGTTGCTGGTCGTCCGAATGCTGTGGTCTGCCTTACATGGGGTTATACACCTGCATTTTGCAGGTCATTTTTCGGATGCAGCTGTAGCCCATGAGATTTATGCATTTACGATGAAGCAGACGCTGGCTGCATGTAAGGCCCCTTCATTGTAATCATAGGATTTAAAATGTACTGAGGTCGTCATAGTGGATGACTTCAGTTCATTATACAGCAACGGTAACGGCGTTTCTAAAACAAAACAACGATACTATGGAGGTCATTATCATGTTTATGTATACAAACAAAACGGCTCTGATCACGGGAGCTTCATCCGGTATTGGCGAGGCGTTCGCCTATTCGCTCGCAGCTAAGAAATGTAATCTTATTTTGGTGGCACGCAATGAAACGAAATTAAAGGCGCTGGCCGAAGAGCTTTCTGTGAAATATAACGTAAGGGCAACCGTGATCGCGCTTGATCTTTCGGCAGCAGGTGCGCCACAAACATTGCATCAGGAGGTTCAAAAACATCAATTGAAGGTGGATCTTTTAATCAACAATGCAGGCTTCGCTACCTATGGTTACTTTGAACAGGTTTCAGGAGAACGTCAGCATGAGGAAATCATGCTTAATGTCGCTGCTTTAGTAGATATTACACATGCTTTTATGCCTGATTTATTACGTAACCGGGATGGAGGAATCATCAACGTCTCTTCCACAGCCGCATTTCAGCCTGATCCGTATATGGCCGTGTATGGAGCAACCAAGGCATTTGTGCTTTCCTTTAGTGAAGCGCTTTGGGCCGAAAATCAGAAACGGGGGCTAAAAGTGCTTGCCCTCTGTCCGGGTGCCACTGAAACCGCATTTTTTGATGTGGTAGGCTCCAATGAAGCTTCCGTGGGCTCCAGAGAAACCCCGCAAAAAGTAGTACAGAACGCGCTGAAAGCATTTGAAAGGGGAAAGAGTCACCTGATATCCGGTCGCCAAAATTATTGGGTCGCCCAGGTTTCCAGATTTTTTTCCCGCCAAGCCACATTGGGAATTGTAGAACGTACGCTTCGACCGCAAAAATAATAGGACTGTAAGTAATAGCAATGCATCAGACACACTTCATGTGCCAGGTCTGATCGGTTCCAAACTATATCAGACCTGGTATTCCTGTTTACATGAATAAGCGCTTGCTACTCCAGCCCTCTGGACTCCAGTCCTCGGGAATATAGTAAAATTCCATCCCGTTTCTCCCAGCCGTTGGCTGACCAGAAGCGTTGCCCTGCTTCATTATGCCCCATCACAAAAAGATGACATTTATCAATGCCCTCTCGCAGCAAAGCAGACAATGCTTCATTCACCAGCAACGGGGCAATTCCTTGACCGCGATGCGTTGCGGCTACGCCCAGATGATACAGAAATCCTCTACGACTATCATGTCCTGCCATAATCGTACCTATGATGCTGCCTTCATACTCACAAACAAAGCTAAGTCCTTCATTCCGCTGCAAAAAGCGTGCAATTCGCTCCGGCGAGTCGGCTTCGCTTAATCCCAATCCTTCCAAGCTGTTCCACAGTGCAAAAGCCTGCTCGTAATCCTCAGCTTTCATGATGCGGGTCGCATATTTTTCATTTACTTTTTCAGCTACGTTTGCCATGTCCTGTTCTCCTCTTACCCTGCATATCTCTGTTGTTTTTTAGCGTGTAGTATTCGGTGCGCTTTCTTCCCCAAGCTCCTGTTCACGCTCTGCCTGTTTGCGATGGGCGATACGGCTGCTGGCTGATGCTGCGATAGCGCCTACAATATCGTCCAAAAACGTATGGATTGGCCCGAGGCTTTTATTATTCAGGCGTTCCAGCACACCCGGTTTGAGTTTATCAACATACCCGTAATTGGTAAATCCAATGCTGCCGTACACATTCACGATGGAGAAGGCCAGAATTTCATCCACCCCATATAGACCCTCATCATTCTCAATCATATCCTGCAATGGGGGAAGAAGGGCACCCTGTTCGGCAAGGATATCCAGCTGGATGCCGGTGAGCACTGCATTTTGAACCTCACGCTTCATCAGGACTTTGTCTACATTTTCCATGCATTCTTCCATCGTCAGGTTTGGGTAATATTTATTCTGTAGCAGCATGACCAGCTCTGCGATTTCAGTCATGCTTACACCACGCTTGTGCAGCAATTCACGGGTGGCATCAGCTACCTTTTTACTATTCAGGCTATAAGGTGCTTTTTTCTTATCCATAAAGTTGTAGTTCCCCTCCTCGTATACATTCTGATTTTAGTTGCGATTATGACAGTGTGTCCAGTCTGCTGAAAAAGTAGTTATTTTTTACGCGGGGCTCGTATACATATTAGTACAATCTGTACAAAATTGTTAGGGAGGAACTTTACTTATGAACCTAAAACACCCATGGCGTATGACCTCTGTAGCAGGGCTGCTGTCGCTACCCCTGTTGTTGTCCGGATGCAGTCTTTTCGGCAATGAGTCAGCATCTATTGACCCCCCGCCGTCCACGTTAGAGCAGTCCATGATCAAGGCCGTAAGCGGAAAAGCACCTGTGAGCACCGGGCAGCTGAGGGCTGTCTTTTTGCAAGATCATAACGGTTTGCTGGCTCCGGTATCTTTGCCGATTGCCACAGGTGATGTACAGGCAGATGCCAAGTCGGCGCTGGAAACCCTGGTTGAGGGGGGGCCGTATGCCGGATTATTGCCAGAGGGTTTCAAAGGCGTATTACCTCAAGGTACAGAAGTGAAGAGCGTGACAGTGGACAAGAACAACAAACTGGCTGTCGTCGAATTCAACAAATCTTTTGCCAACTATAAGCCGCAGGAAGAACGCAAATTAATGGAAAGCTTGACCTGGACCCTGACCGACCGCCCCGACATTAAAAACGTACAGATTTGGATGGATGGCAAAAGACTGAACGAAATGCCCGTTGACGGTACGCCGCTGGATCATCCGTTGACACGCGCAGTGGGCATTAATCTGGAGGTCGGTCAGGGTGCGACACCGCTGGATTCCAGTCCGGTCACGGTATATTTTTCATCGTCATCTCCTGCCGGAGTTCAATATTATGTGCCTGTCACACGGCTGGTCAACCCGGAGAAAGATCGTATCCAGTCCGCGCTGCATCAATTGATTCAAGGGCCGCAGACGAAGGACGGATTACAGGAAGTGATGACAGGGGAGACGGCGCTAAAATCAATAGAACGTTCCAAAGACAACGTAATTACGGTGTCGCTCTCGGATGATATGTTCGCCAAGGGTGAAGCTGTACCTGCGGAATTTCTGGAATCGGTCGTACTGACAGCAGCAGACAATTCGGGGGATGCGGCCAAAACGAAAATTCGGATTGAACTGAATGGCGAGAAAAGTGTTATTGGACAAAATAATCAGAATTATGGAGAACCTGTAGCCAAGCCGCAGCACATTAACGAAATTCCTCTTTAAGGGCGGAGAATCGTCCTTTGGGGTGCTTTTGCCTGCACACTTTGGTAAAATAAACATATAAGAACAGGTTGCATACGACGTAGGAGGAAAAAGCATGAGTAGATCTAACGGACGAAACGGTGATGAGCTGCGCCCGATGAAATTGACAGCAGGAGTAAACAAATACGCGGAGGGCTCTGTTTTTATAGAGGTTGGCGAGACGAAAGTCATTTGCACGGCTACTGTGGAAGAACGCGTTCCACCCTTCATGAAGGGACAAGGAAAGGGCTGGGTGACTGCAGAGTATTCCATGCTTCCGCGGGCGACTCATAGCCGTAACCAGCGCGAAGCCGCGCGTGGCAAGCTGACGGGCCGTACGATGGAAATTCAGCGTCTGATCGGAAGAGCGTTGCGTTCGGTTGTAAATTTGCAGGCGCTGGGTGAACGGACCATTACGCTGGACTGTGACGTTATTCAGGCGGACGGCGGAACGCGCACAACCTCAATTACCGGTTCATTCGTAGCGTTAGCGATTGCGGTCAATAAAATTGCCACCCAGCACAAGCTACCTGTTTTTCCCATTACGGATTTTCTGGCATCTGTCAGCGTAGGGGTTGTTGGTGAGAAAGCATTGCTCGATCTGAACTATGAAGAGGATTCCAAGGCCAAAGTCGATATGAATCTGGTGATGACCGGCAGCGGCAAATATGTTGAGCTGCAAGGCACCGGAGAAGAAAGTCCATTCGACCGTAACGAATTGGATCAGCTGCTTAGCTTGGGCGAACAAGGAATCTTACAAATGATCGAGCGTCAAAAGGAAGTGCTCGGACCGATTGCTGATAAGATCGGAGCCGGACGCACAGGGGCTGGAGTCTGATGCGACTGGATGGCCCGATTGTCATTGTCGCTACCAAGAATAAAGGGAAGATACGTGAATTTGCACATGCCTTTGCTCCGCTGGGCAAGGAAGTCAAAAGCATGTACGATTACCCCGACATTCCTGATGTCGTTGAGGATGGCAAGACCTTTGCCGAGAATGCGCTGAAAAAGGCCAAAGCGGTTGGAGATGCGCTGGGACTGCCCGTGCTGGCCGATGATTCCGGTCTGTGCGTGGACTTGCTGGACGGTGCACCGGGCGTATACTCGGCCCGTTATGCTGGAGAAGGTGCCAGCGATCACGAAAACAATATTAAGCTGCTCGATGTTTTGGAATCGAAGCAGCTTGGTGATGATACAGAACAGCCTTTGCTAAGTCCGGCTCAATTCGTCTGTACCTTAATTCTGTATAATCCTCAGACCGGGGAGACATTGGAATCGACCGGCTCGGTGGATGGCTGGATTACAACGGAAACCGCAGGCGGCGGCGGATTTGGTTATGATCCGTTGTTTTATTTGCCTGAGTTTGAGAAGACGATGGCCGAGCTGACGTTGGAACAAAAGCAGTCTATCAGCCATCGAGGGATAGCCCTGCGTAATTTGGCGACCAAACTGGGGAATCCGCAGAATTAAATCTCAGCAGGGTTCAACTATCAGATTAGGCCTAAAACAATAAAAGTCTATCCGCAGCTCATCAATTGCGGGTAGACTTTTTCTGTTATTCATCCACTCCAAATTACCCGTCGTTCCTGTTGTGAACTGCTGTAGCTGTTAGCTAATCCTATCGAATCGCTACTTTGTAGGTGCGCAGCCAGTTATCCACCTGAGTCAGGTATGCAAACAATTGGGGACCTGACATCAGCTGACCAAACCAGGGCAGATTGCTGGAAGCCTCTGGCGAGGCCGCGATATCACGCACCTTTTGCGCATCAATCAGCTTAAGCAGCGGGGAAGAGGAATCATCCAGCAGCTCCAGCGCCTGCTTTTTCACAGCGGCAAGATAGGAAGGGTTATGTGTTTTGGGGTATGGGCTTTTTTTACGGTACAGCACATCATCCGGCAATACACCCTCCAGCGCCTTTCGTAAGATACCTTTTTCACGTCCGCCTGTCATCTTAATGCTCCACGGGATGTTCCATACATATTGCACCAGCCGATGATCGCAGTATGGCACACGTACTTCGAGTCCGGCTCCCATACTCATTCGATCCTTGCGATCCAGTAGCGTAGGCATAAAGCGTGTGATGTTCAAATAGGACATTACGCGCATTTGCGCAGCTTTACCTGTTTCCCCCGACAGCTTCGGCACTTCTCCTATGGCCTCTGAGTATCGGTCATTCAAATACTCCAGCGGCTTGATCCAGTCCCGCACTTCGGGAGACAGCAGACTGGCTCTCATATCGGGAGCGACCGCCCACGGGAACGTGCCTGAGTTCAGCATATCCTCACGATGGAACCACGGATACCCGCCGAACACTTCATCCGCCGCCTCGCCGGAAATGGCAACCGTTGCTCCTTTTTTAATCTCCCGGCAGAAGAGATACAGCGACGAATCCACGTCCGCCATGCCGGGTAAATCCCGTGTTAGTGTGGAGTTGTTCAGAGCTGCTACGACTTCGGGGGTATCGAATTCGATCCAGTGATGGTTAGTGCCTAATTCATCCACCATGCGCTGAATCCAGGGGGCATCGGCTCCGGGCTGGAACGCATGGGCTTTAAAATGTTTGTCGTTATCTACATAATCGACCGAATACGTATCAACTTGTCCCTGCCCGGTACGCTTGTAATAATTGACGGCTAATGCGGACAGTGCGCTTGAATCCAGACCGCCAGATAGCAAGGTGCACACCGGAACGTCCGAAATGAGCTGCCGCTCCACCGTATCCAGCAACAGCTCACGTACCTTGAGCGCTGTTTGTTCCGTGTCATTCTCATGCGCAATGCTTTCCAGCTTCCAGTAGGTCTGAATATGCATGCCGTCGCGGTCGTAGGTCAGCGTATGCCCGGGGCGCAGCTCCTTCATGGACGAATAGACGCCGTGTCCGGGGGTACGTGCAGGCCCGATGATAAAAATTTCGGCCAATCCCTCGGCGTCAACGGCCGCTTCGACAGCAGGGTGTTGAAGCAGCGCTTTAGGCTCTGAGCCGAATACGAATACATCCTCATTGTGGCTATAAAATAGCGGCTTTACGCCCAGACGATCCCGCGCCAGAAATACCTGCTGCCGCCCACTATCCCAGATAGCAAACGCAAAAATGCCGTTTAATCGGTCCACGCATTCGGGGCCCCATTCGATATAGGCTTCGAGCAGCACCTCGGTGTCGCATTGTGTACGGAAAAAATGCCCGCGCTGCTGCAGTTCTTTTTTCAGCTCAGGCGCGTTATATATTTCTCCGTTATATACAATCGTATAAGTGATATCCTCAAGCTGCCGGATCATAGGCTGGGCGCCATTTTCCGGGTCCATTACGCTCAGTCTTCGGTGTCCGAAGGCACACGGGTTGGATATCCAGGTGCCTGCAGCATCGGGGCCGCGATTGGAGAGTGTTTGTGTCATATTCAGCAGCAGTCCCGATTGATGCATTAAGTCTCCGTTCCACTGTATGAAACCTGTAATTCCGCACATGCCTGTTCATCCTCTCTTTGTCGTGTTCATCCAGTGTTGGAATGAATCAAAACTAAATCTCCAGTTCATCAGTATATATGCCGAAAAGAAGCATAAAATGTCTGTCCGTTCCGAAAACTACAGATGGGGCAACCCGTCTACTCGCAAGAAAGGAGGGAGACCAATTTACTACATCAAGGACGCCAAAATACGTCGCTTCACTGAAATTGACGGTGTGCGCTGCGCAGAGGTAGAGGTGCGGCCCGGCGCGGCAGATGACCCGGAATTGCTGGTGTATATCACGGCGAATAATCAGCAGGACGGTCAAAATGACTATGACATGGTACGGATCATTCGCAATGACGCCGATTTGGAGCTGGATTGGTACGACAATAATCTGCACTCCGCATTTGAAGAAGTGACAGATAAGGCTTTTACCGATTCCACACACATTACCGCCGGTGAGGAACGGGACAAGTTTAAACGGGAATTGCTCTCCTACGGGCAGCTCAGCACGGAGTTTGCCAAGGAGTTCGGGGGATGAGAATTTGGTGTGCTATGCCTCGGCTTCTGTTGATCTGGACTCCGGCATCATCGCAGAATCAGCGTGAAAGGAGGGGGAAATCATAGACGGCAAAGCGAAATACAAGAAGAATAAAAGCAGCAGTTATATTCATAACAATGAGTTTGCGGAAGAAATGCTGGAGAAAAACGTAAGACATGAAGTACGTAGAAGTCCTAGACGCTTCGGCAATAAATAGGCAGGAAGAATAAGGTGTGATGATCCAGTAATCCAAAAAAGCCTCCACTTCCGGCTTAACAAGCGGAATGCAGGAGGCTTTTTTGGAGCTACGCAGCTTCACGGAGTGTCATAATCCCTTTGTAGATGTTGTAGACAAATACCCCGAGATAAACCACAACGAATAGCAGTACAAACCCGACAACAGAACCCGCATGATTGGCTGTTACAATAAAATAAAACAGCGGAATCGCCGCAATAATGGGGAAAATGTGCGATAAAATGGCTTTTTTGGCATGTCCCTGTACATATTCGTCTCGTACTGCAATCCACACGATGATCGGCAGCAGAAAAGGTGCAAAGAAAATGCTGAAATAACAAAGTGACGACAATAGACCTTTCACGGATCAACCCCTCCTTGTATAGCATGCTCTTTTGTACATAATACCCCGTTAGCGTCCAAATGATTCCTTTCACAGTATGTTTCCATGCAGGATGAAAAAATGCTTTTGACAGATACCCGAAATGTGATATAATAATTCATGCACTGAATACATAAGGTTTAATTGAATACCATTTTGTCCCAGTAGCTCAGCTGGATAGAGCAACGGCCTTCTAAGCCGTCGGTCGGGGGTTCGAATCCCTCCTGGGACGTATAGATAAAGCTTCCTATCTAGGAAGCTTTTTTCGTTCCAACGGGATGAGAACCCCTTTGGGGGGACGTCGGAGCATAAGCCTCGTTAGCATACACTTCGCAGTCTCGACCGTAGGGAGAGTATCCCTCCTGGGACGTACTATAAAAAGCTTCCTAATTCATATTAGGAAGCTTTTTTGTGTTCCAGCATGTTTGTCTACATTCAGTATGGAGCAAAATAAAAAACGGTCGTGACCCCATCATAATCGCAGGGAGACGACCGTTTTTCCGTAGTCTAGCATGGACAGCTTGTTTTATAAATTTACACCGTCGTCTTCGCCTTATTGGCAAAGAACTGTGGCAAATGCTCTTTATGTGCTTCCAGCAATTCATCCAGCACGGTTTGGGCAATGTCGCCGCTTGGAACGAGCGGATTCAGGGTGAAGGCTTGCAGTGCGGTTGCGTAGTCGCCAGTGACTGCTGCTTCAATCGTCAGCTCTTCCATCGCCTTCATGACTTGCAGCAGGCCGCGTTGTGCAGGCGGGAATTTGCCGAAGTTTACAGGCTCCGCACCATGCGCGCGAATGACACTGGTAATTTCGATAGCACTGTCATAAGGGACATCATCAATCGCACCGTTATTCCGTGTGCTCACTACCATCAGCGTGCCTTTGTTATTATAGATCGAATTAATAATTTCACAGGCTGCATCGCTGTAATGCGCACCGCCGCGTTTGGATAATTCCTCAGGTTTGTAGTCCAGATTCGGATCTTTATACAGTTCAAACAGACTCTCTTCGAGACGTTTGACGACTTGACCCCGAGTTCCTTCGTTTTTGGCTTCCTCTAATTCTTCCTTGAGCATGTTATCGGTCATGTAGTAATACCGATGGTAAGGACAAGGTAGCATTTTCAATTGACGAACCTGATCATACAGGAAGCGCATGTTCTTGATATTTTCAACGACCTTCTCCGGTTTTGCACCGGGCGCATACAGTCCTTCAATGACTTGCTCCGTTAATTCGGCCCCTGTTTTGTCAAAAATTCTGTGCCAGTGAAGGTGGTTAATGCCTGCAAATTTAAAGAATAGCTCTTCTTCCGGTTTGTCCAGCACGGCTGCTGCACTCTTGATGGCGCCAATCGGAACATTACATAATCCGATGACTTTGTCCCATTGACCATAACGAAGCACCGCCTCGGTGACCATACCTGCAGGATTGGTGAAATTAATCAACCATGCATTCGGACACAGTTCTTTCATATCTTCGACGATACCAAGGATAACGGGGATCGTACGGAAGGCTTTGAACATCCCGCCAGCGCCATTGGTTTCCTGACCGATCATACCGTGTTTTAATGGAATACTTTCATCTTTAATCCGGGCTTCAAGCAAGCCTACCCGAAACTGTGTCGTTACAAAATCGGCATCCTTCAAGGCTTCCCGACGATCCAGCGTCAAATGTACTTCGCAATCAATGCCTGCGGCCTTCACCATCCGTTTGGCCATAGCCCCTACGATTTCAAGCTTTTCGCGTCCTGCTTCAATGTCTACCAGCCACAATTCCCGAATGGGAAGCTCTGCATAGCGTTTGATGAAGCCTTCTACTAATTCTGGTGTATAGCTGGAGCCTCCGCCAATGGTTGCAATCTTTATGCCTTTTTTCATGGATAGTGCCTCCTGAGTATGTTTTTTTTAACCGCTTTCTTAAGCTCAATTTCACTGTAATCCCTGTAATGCATTACAGGTCAAGCGTTTTTAAAAAACTTATTTGGGAAAGGTGACAATTAGAGGACAGGACCATGAACATGCTAAAATAGAAAGAACGAGGTGAGAAATGTGGCGAATATTCATGAAATTGCAAAGCTCGCGGGTGTATCCTCGGCTACGGTGTCCCGTGTTATTAATAACCATCCGTACGTGAGTGAACCGACAAGACAGCGTGTGCAGGAGGTCATAGACCGACTGGATTATGTTCCGAATTTAAATGCGGTTTCATTAAAAAAGGGCATGACCAAGCTCATAGGGATTATTTCAATTTCTTTTAATGATTCATTGGGTTCATTCGTGCGTGGCTTTACAACATATGCTCAGGAGCATGGCTTTAATATAGCGCTGTTTATTACGAATGGAGTAAAGGATCGGGAGCTTGAAGCACTGGAAATGTTGCGGAGAAAGCAACTGGATGCTTTGGTGTGCATGATTCGTGTCAATGAGTGGAGTGTGATTGAGCATTACACCAAATATGGCCCAATTGTGACGTGGCAGCGGGTGAACATCGAGACGATTCCGTCCGTATTTATGGATCAGTATCAGGGGTATATGCTTGCACTGGAGCATTTGTATGCCAGAGGCTATCGCAGCATTGTGAATGTATATGGAAATATGAAGGGACTGAATACGAAGGAGCGCATTCGGGCCTATCATGATTTTTGCAAAAAATATGATCTGGACGCTGATGCCTTCCCGCATTTTTATGACTTGAATTCAATAGAAGCGGGTGAACAAGTTGCTCACTGGTGGGGAGAACAACCCCACAAGCCGGATGCTTTCGCTTGTTCTACCGATTATTTGGCTGCAGGCCTTTTGACCGAAGCACGTAGGCTTGGTGTTTCTGTACCGAGTGATGTTGCAGTAGTGGGCTTTGATAATACCGAAATTTCGCATTTGCTTGATTTAACCACCATTCATTACCCGATTGACAAGCAAGCGGAAAATGCATTCATTATGATTCGAAATGCCCTTGAGGAGCTTCATGAAGAATTACATCCTTTGGAGTTCAAATTAGTTGAGCGAGCGACGACTTAATAGCCTGGTTATTCTTTTACTATTGTTATTTATTTCTAAATTCATTATGGATTAAAAATAATCCTAAAATTAAAGCAAACATCCGAACAACAAATTCAACGCTTAAAAAGGTCCCAAAAGTGGATGAGTCAATAAAGAAGCGGCCAGTAATAATTACTGGTGAAAATATAATTAAAACACTTATAATAATTCTAATTAGTGAGCTCATTTTTTTATACCTCAATCCAATTTAGGTTAAAATATTCAGGAGTATTTTTTAGCATAGGATACACCCGTAATCTTGATCATTGAAAAGATTGAGGTCAACGAACCCTCAATCTTTTCAATGATTGTATTAAAATATAAGGTCATGTTCTCCATAATAGTATCTAAAATGATTGGATGAACTGGACACAGAAAAATTCAAACTTCCTACCCCACCAAGACCTATTGAGCCACCACCTGTTATAGTTGTGGTGCCGTTGTTGTAAAAATCTCCATTAACGATATAATGGATTTTATTGGCATGTTCCAAGTGCGATTCAACAGTACCAGAGAACTGCTTGCTTATTCCGTTATATGCTCTAACCAAATTATGAGAGATGATTTTGGTTATACCTCTGAATGATCCCCCTTCAGTTGTCTCACAATAAAATCTCATATAAGGAGTGTAGCCATTGGGCATCTCATGTAAAAATGATGATAATGTTCTATAGGTGGCTGTTGCTTCAAAATCACTTTTGCTTATTGCGCTTGCTTTGCTTTGACTTCTCAGTAAATCTGAAGCCTCATTAATAGATATTCCGTAATCATTGGAAATTTGTTTGGCCATTTCACTAAACGTTAATACATCACTTACTATTGTGTCCTTGGATGGGTTTTGAATATCAATAATTCCAATTTGATTGCCACTTTCCTCTACTGTGTTAGATTCAGCAGAGACGGGACTAATTGCAGCTAACATAATAATTGATACGAGAAGAAGAGAACCCTTTTTTTTCACTCTTAAAATCTCCTTTTTTTGTATTTTATATAAGCATCCTAATAAAGTAGATTTATTAAGATGATATATACCACTAGTATAAAAAGAGAGGGAATGAATATAGGATTAATTAAGAAATATGTATTGACGATTATTAAATGAATTGTGTTATATAGAAACATTTTCTATTTTACAGTATTTTTTTCCTTTTTCAAGTTTTTTTGAAATTCGATCTTATTTTTGGTAGTCGAAGCGTTTTTATTTGTAGCGAATGTTCTACTTACGCATCTTTCTATTGCTGCAAGCTTGGTCAACATTGCTGCTGATGATTTGCCGTGTCTTAAGTCGTATTCCAGCTTATCTTAGCCCTCATAATGCCACCAGCATGAAAGAGAGGAGTTTAAGTGTTTTTTGCACTTGCTACCACATAAAATACACCCTCGCAAACATAAAATGCGTGAGTGTATTTTATGATTAAACAGTTCATTGTTCTGTTATAATTCCGTTTATGCCTTTACTTATTTAAAATAGGTATTTCTCCAAGCAGCTTCTTCAAGTTAATAGAATCCCATGGCATATGCTCCGTTATACCCAAACCAACTACATCGGTTTCTTCAGATAGTGCTTTAATCAGATTAAGCAGTTGAGACATTTGCATGGTTCCTGCAGGAGAATAATTATAAGGTGCTTCTGGGTTGGCGAATAATAAAGAACGAAATGCTTTTGGGTCAAGCACATCTAAATCAAGATGAATAGCCAGGTGCTTAATGCCGCTTTCTTTAATCCACTCTCTTATAGATTCAGTACTGTTCGTTAACTCTTGGGTTCCAGCAGTTCTAATTCCAAGTCTTTGAATCACTTCTGTATCTGGTTCAGTGGGAGCTATACCTAATCTTTGAAACGCTTCTGAAATCACTTCTATTTCTTGCTCTGTAGGAACAGCTAATCCCGCGATAAAGACATTTTCAGGTTTCAGAGGGATTTTCACATGTTTTGCGAACTCCTCATCTCCTTCTCCCAACAGATTCCCGAGCGGTAATGTATGTCCGTTATCATAGCCCGCATATCTTACTAAATCACTGTGTGCATCGATCCAGATTAAACCTAATTCCCCGCCGTATCGTTCGTTTAAATAGGCAAATGGAGCTTGTTCGACCAAGCAGTCACCACCAAACATTACAATGCGATCTGGCTTATGAGCGTCAATGATATGCTGGGCAGCCTCTAATTGTTCAAGTAGCTGTGTTCTCCCATTCATACCGTTCTCATTATCAAGCGGAGTTCCATCATAAACTTGAACTGGAACATGAATAAGGGGTTGATTATTGTCCGGAGCTAGCCAAGCAAGCAGTTCGGCTCCAAAAGAGTAGTTAGGATTGTTTCCCCCTTGCCATTGTGGCATTAACAGGCGTATTGTTTTTGACATGTTTTTCTCTCCTTTACTTCAAAGTACGGTTAGTATAAACTGAACGCAAATAAAAACGTAGTACGCACTTTTTTGAAAGGTACTACCCGAAAGGATAGTGTAAATATGAGCATGGCTGAATTTAAAGGTAAAGTTAAAAATATTCAAGATACACCTTTTGGATATACAGTGTCAGTTATCGGTGGTAAATGGAAAATGGTTATTATTTACCTCCTGGCCGAAAACCAAACGGTTCGCTTTAATGATCTGAAAAGACAGATCGGAGCTATTACTTATAAAACATTGAGTTCGCAACTAAAAGAATTGGAAGCGGATGGTCTGGTGAATCGGAAAGAATATCCTCAAGTTCCCCCTAAAGTCGAGTACAGTCTCACAGATAAAGCGGAAACACTATTACCTGTTTTGGAAGGGTTATGCGAGTGGGGGACCAAAAACCAAACTAATTAAATCCAGTTTTCAATGTGACCAGTAAGTGCTCTGGCATCGTGTCAAAAACCAAATTTCACCACAGTACGGTTATTTAAAACTGGCTAATGTTTGTTTAGAAAAGTTGTTTCAATTGATGTGGGCTTACAATATACCAAAAAAGTGGGTGAAATATTAGATGGAAATTGATGAAAATATAAGTGTGGTTCCTTACGATGAAAAATGGAATACTTTATTTCAAAGCGAAAAGGCAAATCTTTTGAAGGCTTTCGGAGAAGACGTTATTGATATACAGCACTTCGGAAGCACATCTGTACAAGGAATGATTGCAAAACCGATTGTTGATGTCTTGATTGGTGTAAAAACGCTTGAATTGAACAACTCTGTCATTAACAATTTAATAGGACTGGGTTATGAAGGATTCGGAGAAATTGGTGTGGGGAGATTATATTTTCGGAAGCGGCAAGAATATTCCTTTAATCTTGCTGTCGTTATTTGGAACGGAGAGCAATGGGTGAATAATCTTCTCATCAGAAATTATTTAAGAGATAATCCAGATGTAGCTAAACATTACTCTGAAAAAAAGCTCAAATCCATAAAGAAAGGGTATGCTACATTACTTTCTTACTCGGATGAAAAAGCCGATTTCGTATACAATTTACTCGAACAAGCAAAGAAAAGCTTTGAATAGTAGTGTAGCTCTCCAATATACTTTGGCTGGTTACTCGCATCTGTATCATACATTGTATAAAACTGACACAATGCAAATTGTACTTCCACGTTGGATAAAATAACTTCTTCGACATCCTGACTTTCAAACGGAAATTCGTTTAAAGTCACTCCGCTTTCCAAAATTCTTCTAACCAATACGTTATTGTTTTCGATGAAATAAACTTCTTGTTGTTTTGTCAATCATACAGTAGGCTCCTTTGAAAAAAGAATATTGACGCATGTTAATATTTGGAGGAAAGTTGAGCTTGGATTACAAATTTCGGATTATTTGTATGAAGGGTGGTTATGCCTTGGAACATACACCTACGATTTTAGCGGAGCTGGAGGATTATTTGCAGCGAAATGATGTAACGCTGGCACAATTTGCAGAACATTCTGGTGTTCATCAAAGAACGCTCAATAATTGGATTCTTAAGCATCGTCCTGTTGCTGTACATCAGTTGGATCGAATCACACTGGCAATGGGATTACCAGAGGGCTATTTTTACGACCGATACATAGAACATTACATTATTGAACGTTCCCCGGATTGGCGGCGTATTGAACCGGTATTGTTTCGCTGTGTGGAATTGGACAAGCTGGAAGCGATTAAGCGTATTGTTGGGCATATTATGGACAACCTACTTTATTCCCCGAAGCTGTTTGATGCGGCAGAAACATTATTCGCACAAGATCGGCATGCTGCTGCGCTGTTGCTCTATGAGGGGGTTGCGGAAGCAGAAAAGTACCAGCACTCCGAGAGATTAGCCATCTGTCAGTATCGCATATTCACACTTCAGGTTGGGGCCGATCAGGAGCGGAATTTACAAGCAGCGCTTCAATTCCAATCGTTTGTCAAACGACTCGATGATGTAGACCAACTGGAAGGAATGGTGGATTTAGTTAACGCATTTCGATCATTGCGTCGTTGGGATCGTGTCATGGAAGTTGCTAAGGATTTAAAGATTTTAGCCGAAGCTCAATACTCCATGGCACATTTTCTGAAAAAAGAACAACATAAGAAGCCTTTGCGACCGTTATTTTTTTATGTAGCTTTCAGTAATTCACTTATTGGAGGTGCTTATTATGAGCAAGGAAACTATGCGTTAGCTTTGCAGGCAGCCTATGAATCTGTTGATTTGGAATGGGTGAAAGAGACTGATAGCGAGACGCTGCGCTGGAAAAAGCTATTTCAGGAGTGGGGCGAGGCTAATATGTGCCTGACCAAGCTCATGGCTGGAGATAGAGAGGTACTTCCAGTATATGCTGATCTTATTGCAAGGAAGAAAGATGAACTTCTTCCGGGGCTATGGAACATTATGATCGCAGCCAATCGTTATAACATAGACGTAGATGATATTCTAACTCGATTTGAGCGGGAAATTTCAAACATACATGGTCAAGGAGGAAAACAAACCAATGACCAACAAAATATTGACGATCAGCTTGTTGGTTTTTTGAGTGAAGTGGCTGTCTATTATTTATCCAAAGGCAAGTACGAAGAAGGTTTCCAGATTCTATTAGACAGCATGAGGAAAACAACTATACTAATTGATAAAAGCTTTATTTTTAAGTGCATGAGCCTATTACATAGTCGATTAACTCAATAGCTTAATGAGGATATTTTCTACTGTTAATCAGGGGTATCTAACGAGCTCAAGTGTACTGGTGCTATAGGAACTCTTAAAATATCAGTATCTTTTGGGGGATGTGTTATTTTGGCTGTTGAAGTCATTTTATTAATAGCGAATATTCTACTTATTCTTCTTTCAATTGTTGGTATTGTGCTACTTATGGGAATATTGTACAGGGTGTATACTTTACTCGGATTACTTATTGCTGAGAAAAAGGATAAAAGAAATCAAATTGTACAAAACTAGTTTATTACCAACACTGCGCCTCATTTCGACTTTATTAGTGGAAATGAGGCTTTTTTGCGTGAGAATTGGAGTCTTCGATTATGCGAACTTTTAGGATGGTCCATTTTTTTGAGGAGCATTATTCACAAATCCAAGAAACGTCCTTTTATTCTAAATTATGACATAGAGGAGGGGATCACGCTGATGAATCAAGGTGTGACTTTACTTCATGTCGAGCGAGCCAGGAGGAAACTGTACCAAGTCCAGAAAAAGTATGGATTTTTAACACATCCTAAAGTAGTTGAACAATCCAAGAAGTTAGATGATTTGTTAAATCATTACCAAACATGCAAATCAGAATCTTAAGCTTATGAATGTATTACATGCTGCAACATACTACGATTATAAAAACTAGTGTGGAGGTCATAAGGTTGAATCGACGAAATCCTGTAACCCCTTTTGGATGGGAGATCAAACAAAAATTGATCGAGAAAAGAATGGATCAGAAAACGTTTTGCACTACATATCAGATTCCGGCTTCCAGATTGTCCAATCTCATTCACGGGACACGCAAGGCCAAAAGATACAGAAAACAAGTATCCGAATTGCTTGGAATTGAAGAAAAATGTATGTTATCTATTTTTGAAAGCTCGGTCTGAACATAAGTATTAATAAAATCAATAACTCCAATCAAATCCCTGGGAAAGAATAAGAGAAAGGAGAGGCGTTCTTCTTCCTAAAATGTAATGAAAAAGAGAGCCTAAAGGATGCGTGGTATTTTGATGTGCTGGGGAAGTATTTTAACGGGCGTTCGCATACGGCTACTATAGAGCTGTCGGCGCCTTAATTGAGTTGCAAAAAACGCATAACATTTTTTCGTGTCATGTGTTTTTTGATAAGGTTTGATGCATTATTTCCGCCAAAAATTCGTATATTCTGCTTTATCCTGAATATTAAATTCAATCATTTTCTCAAGCAATTCGTAATTTACCGGCTTATTCCACGGAATTCGAAACAAGCCTTTGGTAGCGCTGTAGCCAGCTTGTGCAATGTCACCGGTAAAGTGCGCAATACCTACTTCTTCGGGTGAAACGCTCAAGTGATGCTTCGCTGTGGAAAAGCCGATGATAAATGTGCCGTGATCGGAAAACATTGGCGTATTCCACTTGATTTGCGGTTCCAAATTTGGGAATTTATCAGCAACCCACGCCAAAATTCCCTCTGTTCGGTCGCGGTGGTCGGGGTTATCGATACCTGCCAAATATTTCACAAAAACTTCCATGTCTTCCTCCTTCGATATTATTCTATTGTCGCCAAAAATTCGAATTCTTAGCCTTACCCTTGATATTAAATTCAATTATCTTCTCAAGCAATTCATAATTAACTGTTCAGTCTATTGAACTCGGTACAAGCGTGAAAAAGCGTGTAGCCAGCTTGTGGGTCGCCTGTACCTGGGCACGATGGCGAGATGTGCCGACTATTATCCTTCCTAGTCCTCGGTGTACACCTGGTTTCACTTGCCTTGGTTAAGACAAGCGGTCATTTTTAATTTTTTTACACCAAAATTTATTTGAATAAATCTTGTATTAATTTTCCATTTTACCCGCTAACAATTTCATATGAAACAATGCTATTTTTAGGATTGGCTGAATTGTATTTATAAATTACTATATTTTTCTCTCCTAAAATGGTTAATTCAAGTTTTCTTTCTTGTTTTGATCTTATAGTGATCCAGTACGAGTCGGACGAGGGGGAACTTGAATTGGATTTTTTTAGCTGTACTTGCGAAAATTCATTTAATATTTGATGAATTACTTTAGGATCTGACACGGTTATCTTTCTTTCGTTTGTAGAATTATCATCTGATTTAATGACTTCAATTGTATCAATCTCTTCCAAATTTACTTGCCCCAAAGCCGCTTCCTTAAAGGTTATAGTCGTTTTAGATGCAAAAATGACTCCTATAACAACGATTACTACAAAAAGGATTATGAAACTTAGCACGTATTTTTTTTGTATTTTCATAAATACCTCCTTATAAAATGAATTATGTACAGCAGTAAACATACAAAAAGAGGGGCAGATCAATTCCGTTCTTTTTGTATGATCTCTTTAAAAGTTATGCCGCTGTAAATGAGGAATTGGGATTCTCCAATTAGAAAAAGCGACTTATACCACCATGTTTCTTGTGAGATAAATAAAAATAGGATAATTCCGAATGAGATCATAAGCATTATCAGTTCTACAATCGTATCAGTTATAATACTGGTCCTATGATTATTCTGGTATTTTTCGTACATCGTCCGACTAATCAAACGGATGGCGTATGCACCCATCAACCAATCATAAATATAATGGGGTGGATTATTATATATAATTCGCACTATTAAGGTAGCCAAGAAAATTATCAAAATAAGAAAAATTGGATTCTTCAGCTTCTTCAGCATAGTTTTCTCCCCTCACTCCATTTACAATTATTATACAATATCAGTGTGCAGATCGTCGGAAGCCTTCACGAATATACGAGCGAAAAAGGAAGGAGTTGTTAAGTATGACTACTGCTCTGATTATAGTAATAGTGGGTATCATTTTTTTCGTCGCGCTTTTTACTTTTTTGCTTATTACTATCAAAAGGTGGATCAATAGGGATCGGAACAAGATGAATTAATCAATTTGGAGTTCTTATGGCTGATCTAAGGGCCAGTATGCACCGCTGGGTCGCTCTACTCATGTTGATAACTAGAGCGCCTGTGCTGGGGGAAAGTTCCCCTGCCAGGGCGCTCAATATTCCTGGTGCTCACTATCGTCGCGGCCCACGGAGCGAAGGGCCTTGCTAGATTGTGCATAAAAGGGACCTGGAAATAACGACTCGCTGTAAAATAAGGAGGAACTTATGAAATTCGTTGAGATAATAACTGTAGGAGCGATAGTAGTGTTGACGATTTCAGGGTGCAGTAGTAAAACTGAAACTCCAAGTTCAAATCAACATCTGCCTCAGAACGAAGTGGAGAATATTGGGATAAACCAGTCAAAGAAAAGTGTACAAGGCAAGGCAACTATAGAAACATCTAAAGCAACTGACAAAAAGGTGAATACCATAGATTATTCACAGTATTATAATAACCAAGACGAATCTAAGGTTGTAGTTTCGGGACAGCAGATTGTATGGAAAAATAAAGATGTTACTTTCACAGCAAAATTAACCAAGGCTAAGGGAAGAGAAGCCGCCGAAGCTAATGAAGTTGTGGATTCCATGAAAATAAAAAGTAAGCGCGGAGAGCAACTCGTTAAGCTCAACCCACGACCTTTGAGAGTTAACTCACTTTCCTTATCCATAAGCAACCGGGTATCTCTCGATGTAAGCGATCATGAGGGGAGTAGACTTATACTAATTAATTTATCCGATGGGACTCAAACTATTGTAAATATGTTTAAGACGAATAACGACGGAGCGGGGAGTGAAAAGATTGATGCATATAACTGGTCACCTGATGGGAAAAAGATTGCGTTTGGAATCGGTGATCTAGGTTCAAGTTATATCGCAGTATACGATGTAGAGCGTAAGATCTATACGCAAGTGTCTGATAAGGATTTTATACTGATCTCCTCTATAGTTTGGCATAAAGATGGGAAAAGCTTTGATTTTGTGAGTAAAGGTGAAGTTTCTCCACAAGCAGTGCTCTATACTTACTCAGAAACACAAAATTCTATTTTAAAGAGGGATTCTTTATCTAAGAATGATGAGCAGAAACTATTTCAATTAACACCGAAATTTTGATTGGGGCATATTAGTACTAAGTTCTACATAAGTCCAGGGTGCGTAAGTCTAGGTGCATTTACTATTTAGAGCTGTACCAAACCATTTTTAATTTTAGTGTAATTACAAACTACCGTCGATTCAATTAGTTATCAATAGTGAGGTCGTTAATTCGGATACTCTACCCGTTTCCGTCGCAGGGAGAACTATGGTTTCTTTGGCTTCATTGAAGCCGCTAAAGCTTTATTTAGTCTGGAATGCTGACAAGAAGACGGTGACTGTCAGAAAAAACACTTACTTTGGATGTGCCTGCCCAATTGAACAAGAAGCGAGTTGTTGTGCCTTTGCGTTTTATCAGCGAAGCCTTAAAAGCAGAGGTGGAGTGGAAAGCGGAGACGAACTATGCCGAGATCGTCTGCACCTTGCAGACGACTCTTATATGGGTCCCGCCGATCTTTGGGCTCTTATCATGTGACCATAACTGGGTGTTTACCATATAGTGTTATTGTCTATACATCAAAACAAGACAGGGAGTGTATATTTTGTACAATACAGATTTTTACCGCGATATGTATATGTGTAACGACCCTAATCAACTTGCTGGTCAAAATTTTGTAAAGGCGGAGCATTTTGAACGTATGAAAATGGCTAACGCGAACAATCCAGTGTTGTATTTTCAGTTTGCCGAACGAGAATATTATCACAAAGCCCTTGCGCATCACTATCAAGGAATTGCTCATGCTGCTGAGAAGTAGCAAATTTATTTTAAGTCAAAATCGAAAATAAATTGGGCAGCGGGAAGCGATTATTCCGCTCCCCATTTTTGTGTTATCCAAAAATTATCTGATCATCTGAAGACAATAACGACTGGAACAAAGGTCCGTTCGCACACAAAAGAAAGATGCTTTCCTGGCAGCCTTTTTATCGTTTTTGGGACACCCCCGGATGTCAGATGCTCGACACTACCTTTTTTTTCAATTCCTCGACCGCAGCCCGAATCTGCTCTGCCTGCGTTACGGCGGAAATCACCGCTACACCATCCGCACCCGCACGTATCACTTCCTCTACACGATCCACCGTAATGCCCCCGATCCCGACGATTGGTACATCCATTCCCGCTTTGCGCAGCTCATACAATATGGCCGGACCCTGCACGGCATGGGCATCATCCTTGGAGATGGTCGGATAGATGGGCCCCACGCCGAGATAGTCTGCACCTTGCAGGATGGCGCGGCGGGCTTCCTCAATCGTATGGGCGGAAACGCCGAGAATCCGGTTTCCGATCCGCTTGCGGACGGAAGCGGCCGATTCGTCGTCCTGACCAATGTGAACGCCGTCGGCGCCGAGCTCAAGAGCCAACTCTACATCGTCATTCACGATGAAGGGAACCCCCATACGGCGGCACTGGTCTTGTAGCCGACGTGCCAGTTCAATCCTGGGAGCGCCTGTTAACGCACCACGGCCCTTTTCCCGGAACTGGACCATGGTTGCGCCGCCAGCCAGAGCCTCCTGCACGACCCAGCCTGGTTCCGCGAGGCAATTCACGCTTCCTAGCACCAGGTACATCTGTAGATGGCGGCGCACCGCCTCCGACAATATTCTGCTGCTCATAGAAGCACCTCCTGACGACGGCGGAAGGCCCAATGATTGGTGGGGCCATGTCCCTGTCCAAGCTGCAAAGGTTCTTCGATCGCCGCCTGGATAAAGGCTTTACCATTCAAGATAGCCTCCGGTACAGACATCCCTTTTGCTAATTCAGCGGTAATCGCTGCCGAGAAGGTACATCCTGTTCCGTGTGTATGGACAGTCTGTACCCGCTTGCCGCTTAGCTCTGTAAAAGCGGTTCCGTCGAAGAGCAGGTCAACGACCTGTCCGCTGTTCTCGCTTTCGTCAGCGTGGCCGCCCTTGATCACGATGAATTTTGGACCCATATTGCTAATATGTCTCGCAGCCTCGCGGCGATCCTCCATCGTACGGATGCTGATCCCTGTCAGGGCTTCCGCTTCCGGGATATTCGGCGTAACAACCAGGGCCAAGGGGAGCAGGTCGTCCTGCAAAGCCTGCACCGCTTCCGATTGCAGCAGCTCTGCACCTCCCTTGGCAATCATCACGGGATCGACGACGACCTTTTTCCAGCCGAATTTTCGGATCTGCTCGCTCAC
This sequence comes from Paenibacillus peoriae KCTC 3763, assembly GCF_000236805.1. Lineage (GTDB taxonomy): Bacteria > Bacillota > Bacilli > Paenibacillales > Paenibacillaceae > Paenibacillus > Paenibacillus peoriae. The sequence continues at coordinate 176,662 of NZ_AGFX01000030.1, forward strand.
AAGATGGATGATGCCCGCATCAAACAGCATGCCAGTCTTCAGGGCATCCACGCCAAGGTCTGATCCTACCGCTTCAATTTGCTCGGCTGCCGCCTCTTGTGGCAGCGGATATACACCGTGAACCCCCAAGGTGTTCTGTACGGTAACTGCCGTAATCGCCGACATGCCGTATACGCCAAGCTCCTGGAAGGTTTTGAGGTCGGCCTGAATCCCGGCCCCGCCACCGCTGTCCGAACCGGCAATCGTCAGTGCTCTGGGTACACGAACGTCTGTCATCGCGTACCACCTGCTGTCGTTGTTCCAGCTTCACGAATCGATACATGCCTCTCCAGCGAGCCTGCATGCAGCTTGGCAAGCTCATCGAGAAAGGCAATCTGGAAGCTGCCGGGTCCCTGTTCTGCTGTACGGGCGGCGGCTCGGGAAGCGGCTACACCATAAAATGCCAAGCCTGCTGTTCCTGCGAGCAGCAGATCAGGCTCAACGGCGGCAAAAGCGCCCAACACAGAGGTCAGCAGGCAGCCTGCTCCGGTTACCTTCGTAAGCAGCGCGTCTCCGCCATAAATCATTCGTGCACTAGACCCATCGGTGATGACGTCCTCTTTTCCAGTGATGACAACGATGGTATTGAGCGCCCGCGCAGCCCGAACTGCCAGATCGACATGACTGCTGCTCGGGCTGTCACCAGCATCTACGCCTTTAATCTCGCGGGCTTCTCCGATAAGATGGGCGACTTCGGCCGCATTGCCCCGCACCATTGAGATGTTGACTTCACTCAGAATTCGCAGTGCCGACTCGGTTCTAAAGCGCGTAGCTCCCGCACCGACCGGATCTAGCAGAACCGGAACGCCATGTGCATTCGCCGATTGTCCGGCAATGATCATGGCATCGACCAGTTCGCGGTTCAGCGTACCGATGTTTAATACGACAGCACCTGCTATTTTGGCCATATCCGCTACTTCCTCGGGGGCATAAGCCATCACCGGTGAAGCGCCCAGCGCATATAGGCCGTTGGCAGTAAAATTGGTGACCACCACATTGGTCATATTGTGAACGAGGGGGTTGCTGCTGTGTACCTTTGTCAGAAGCTCTGAACAATCCTTTTCCCATGTACTCATATTGATGATCCTCTCATATTAGATTCGCTATTCACGACAGCACCTGCAGTCCAAGGTGAACGGGATTATTCCAGGACCGCAGCCTGCATCTGGATCGGCCATTCTTCCTGCTTATAAGCCATATCCCAGAACATATATTCCAGCTGGCAGCTTAGCATAAAATGCTCAATCATCCGTTCCCGTTCGGCGGCCGTTGCACTTTCCGCCCAAGCATCCACACGGGCTTGGTATTTGGCGGTTGCATCTCCAACCTGGTTTCCATAGAAACAAATCCATTCATAGAAAGGGTGGGACTCGTCGGGCCTTACCTCATCCAGCAGCCTGCAACCAATCTCCAGATATGTCCATGGACACGGCAGCAGCACGGCCATGATCTCGCCCAGACTGCCCTCATGCGCGACCGTCAGCATGTGACGAATATAATGGTGAGCCGACGGAGCGAGCGGGTATCCCTGCATCTCTTCATAGGTCACACCTGCGACAGCACAGAAATTTTGATGGGGATGAACCTCGCTGTGGAGAATAAAAGAGATCTGTTCGTTAAATACAGCCATGTCCTCCCGGCTCGTGCATTTGGAGATCGCGATGCCATAGATCCGCATGTAGGCGTTCAAATATTCAAAGTCCTGTTTTACATAGTGAATCAGCTGTTCCCTTGTCAAACTCCCTTCAGCAATACCTCTCACAAAGGGATGCTCAAAAATCGCTTGAAAAATGCCGTCCGCCTGCTGACGGAGCTCTTGTGTGAAGCTCATTTTTTCCCCACCTCCACCAAAATGTAGAGCAGGAAGTCCCGTAAGAATACAGTTCCGGAACAACGCTAAAAAGCCGCCCCGAAAACTGGAGCGGCTTCATCATGAGGTCCAATGCGCAAAAAAACAACAGGGACCTTATATACGAAGGCTCCACTTTCCTACGCTAGTACGAACTAGATCAGGTTCAAAGGGTCCAAGATACGTTCTTGTCTCAGCCATAAGTGGCTCCCCTAGTGGACTTCCTATTCTTTTGACTATTACTGTACATTCGTTCATACGTTATGTCAAACCGTTATCCATTCGCTCTGCGAATGTTTGTGCTTGACCTGGTTATATCAATAGCGAAATCAGCACAGGAAGTGTAACGAGAGAGATGACAGCACTGATGACAAAGGAGGAGGCTGTTTCTGATTCCAGACTTTCAAAACGGGTAGCGATCATAGCAGCGACTGCTGAACCCGGGAAGGAAACGAGCAGAACCGCCTTAACGGTATCGGCAGACGACAGACCGCACAGGTAGGCAATCAGCAGCATTAATAAAGGCTGCACGATTGTTTTTAACAGTGCGATAGCAAAGGCACTTACGCTAAAACTAATGTTGCGTACGCCAATGGTCACACCGACCGCGAATAAAGCAGCCCCGGACGTAATGTCACCGATTTGATTAAGCGATTTGCTTAACAAATCCGGTGATTGGAAGCCGAACAAGGTCAAAATCACACCAACCAGCGGCACCAGCGCCAGCGGTTCCTTTAAGCCGTGAAGAATGGAGTCCCAGATCAGCCTTCCAAGGGAACCCTTCCGTTCCTTGCCTGAATTCCGGCTGGCTACGGTAGCTATAATGGTAGCCGCCGGGTCAAGGACGGCATTGACTACGATTCCGGTAAGTGCAATCGGAATCGCCACGGCTGAGGAGCCGTAGATGGCTCCGAGCACGGGAATTCCCATAAAAGCAAAGGTCGGCTGTGCCGAGTTCAAAGCGAACATGGCGGCATCCTTCACCGACTGCTTCCTCGCAAAGCGGGACAGCAGAAGGAGAGCGACAAAAAAGCCGACAATGCCAATGAACAGAGCCAGCAGGAATGGCCATTGCTCAACGAGCGCTCTCCTGTTCGTTGTTGTAATGCCGATGAATAGATGTGCAGGCAGCGCAAATTTGGTAACGAGCGCATTTAGGGCTTTGGAGGAAGAGGCATCGAAGCTTTTGTAATGCCCCGCTAACCATCCTAAAATAATAACGAAAAAAATCGGCACCAAAATATAAAGGATATGTCCGACACTCATAGATCGATTCTCCTTGCTTGAACTGACGTATCCTGTCTGTCTGAACAGGCATTCCCGTCCCTAATTGAAGCATTAGTGAGGGTGATGGATTACATTTTCCACGGCTTTGACCTTCACATATTCCGGTTTCCACATCGCATCCCGAATGGCTTGCTCAACATCTGAAATGTGTGCCTGAGCTACCTGATCCTGAATCGCGGCCTTCGCCACCGCAACCGCCACCGCGAACGAGACATCACGTAATTTTCGGATATGGGGCAGCAGTGCCCCGCCAGGTTCATTCGAATCCACGGCATTGGCAACAGCATCTGCTGCTGCGGTAAACATGGAAGGGGTGATTCTTTTGGCTTTGACCACAATCGCGCCCAGACCAAGTCCCGGGAAAACAAAGGCATTGTTCGCCTGTCCAATCTCAAATTTCGTACCGTTATAGGTGACAGGCTCAAAGGGACTTCCGGTAGCGATCAATGCTTTGCCATCGGTCCACCGTATCAAATCCTCGGGTACCGCTTCGGCAAGGTTTGTAGGATTGGACATGGGCATGATGATCGGGCGTTCGACATGCTTGGCCATTTCCTTAATAATCTCTTCTGAAAAGGCACCTGCTACACCAGAAGTTCCGATCAATAGAGTAGGCTTCACCTGACGGATAACCTCAAGCAGCGGTATTTTTCCGTCATCAGAGCGCGTCCATGAGCTGATTTCTTCTTTTTTACGTACATACGGCTTCTGATAATCCAGGACATCTTCCATATCGTCTGTTAATAGCCCGCGGTAATCAAAAGCCCAAAATGGCTTGAATGAATCCTCCTCCGACAGGCCATCCGCGATCATGGCTCCCCGAATTTGGTCAGCATTACCGATTCCTGCTGCCCCCGGACCGAACACAAGTACTTTTTGCTCACGCAGCGGAATCTTGGTGACACCTACCGCTGAAAGAATCGCAGCCAGGGTTACCGCTCCTGTGCCTTGAATGTCATCGTTAAAGGTGAGAATGCTGTGACCGTATTTGCCTATAATATGGCGTGCGTTCACGCTGCCCACATCTTCCCAATGCAAAAGCGCCTTCGGGAATTGCGTTAACGTTTTGCTGATAAAAGTATCAATAAACTGGTTGTAGGCTTCTCCGCGAACCCGCTTATAGCGGTTTCCGATGTACAGCGGATCATTCAGCAGCTTTTCATTATTCGTACCCACATCCAGTACAATCGGCAGTACCCGCCCGGGATGAATGCCTGCCGCGGCTGTGTACACAGCAAGCTTGCCGATAGCGATGTTAATCCCCCCGACACCCCAGTCACCGATGCCCAAAATACTTTCGGAATCCGTTACGACGATCAGATCCACATCTTCACCGTTCAAACCGGAATTATAATACGCTTGTCCAATGCCGTTCGGGTTATCTATCGACAAATATACGCCACCGGGACGGTTGTACTCGTGACTATATTCTTGAATTGCGGTTCCTACCGTAGGTGTGTAGACCACAGGCAGCATTTCACTCAGATGGTCGGTTAGCAGGCGATAGTAGAGTACGACATTTCGATTGTGAAGATCGTTAAGCGAAGCATTTTTACGCAGCATGGTGGGCTGTGCCAAAAACTGCTGATACGCCCGTACGCTCTGTTTTTCCAGTGAAAGGACTGTCGGAGGAAGGATTCCTTCCAGCCCCAGCTCTTTGCGTTCTTCTTCTGTAAAAGCGACACCTTTATTCAAAAGGGGGTTCGCCAACACATCCTTGCCCCGTAATGGGGTGGATAATGAGCCATCCTGATTGACATAAAATGCTTCCATACAAACATCCTTCTTTCTCTTCGATTGATGATTGTTCATTAGGCTTATTCATGACGAAAGATGACATGTTACCCATAGTATGGACATGCCAAATGGTTTTATTCGTCTATTGATATATGACAAAATAACCATAATCCTTCTTTTTCATTAATCACAAAGAACCAATTATTAATATTGAAAAATACAATAATTTTATTGTTTTTGGTTCTTATGAATCAGGTCTTAATACTCTATTTTTACAAAATATAAAAAACATTGTTATTTTCCTTTTTCCTTATGTATCACGGTATGTCAGGTATTTTATTAAGAAATTATGAAGGATTTGCACATCGATTTAACGCCTCTAAGCAAACATTTTTAATCCTTTTTCAACAAAATAGAACTATTCGGAGGAAAAGGAGAGGTTTGTGTGCAGGGGCCTATAGCCATTTTTAGCGATAATGACAGGGCTATTGATTATCCCAATGTGATTCATTTTTACCAATCTATACAATGCAGGGACCCTGAGGCAGCTTCAGTCTATGTAGACGCATGTTGTTGCCTGATCGATTACAGGGAACCGGAGGAAGCTGTGCGGATCGCCAATCAAATTCGTAGTCAATTTCCACAAATGCCACTGCTGGTGGTAACGGATGTAACGGCTCCATTCAGTGATCAGCATATGGTGCAGATCACCGGAATAGGCCGTTTACGCCTACTATTTTGGCAAGCCAATGACAACGAGGAAGTGCTGTCAGAAATACAAAGCTTGCTCTACCCTGAGTATTCGGCCAAAGGCCAACATATTGCCTTCATTCTGTCTGTATATAACGAGGAGCAACGTTTTGTACACGTCGAGGCATTTGCTAAACGCCTGCAAACCTTTATTCGCAGCCATCTTGTAGAAGGCTCCATTTATCTCATTGATGATGGCAGCCACGATAGTACGAATACCTTGATTAGAGCGTTGAAGGCAACAACGGATTTGTCCGTCAACCGGATTAATCAGAATCTTAGTCCTTTGCTTCAAACCAGGGAGTTGGGGCGCAATACCCGTAAGGCAGGAACGTATTTGGAAGGGATGCGAACCATCGGTGCGGATTACTACGTATTTGTGGATGCGGACGATTCCTTTTTTATTGAGGATATTGCCAGAATGATTAATGTGGTTCGACAGGGCTACTACGATGTCGTGATTGGAACCAAGGATATGACAGCCGAAAATCGCTCTTTATTACGATCTATCGTCAGCTTTGGCAAACGAATGGTTTCCCGCCCGTTTTTACCGACAGGTGTGGTGGATTCGCAGACAGGGCTTAAAGTCATGAGCTCTATGGCAGTGAAGAGGATGTTTCCACATTTGAAGGAGCAGCTTGGGCTGGCACTGGATTTGGAAATGATGTTTATCGCCAAGCGACTCCAGCTTCGTGTGCTGCAACTCCCCGTCAAGTGTATTGACCGGGATGGATCGCACATTGATGTCTTTAAGGATTCCATTCGTTTTCTACGTTCCATTATTGATATTTGGCGGCTGGATCGGCGGGTGAGATAACAACGTGAACAACCGATTGCGTCCGTTGATGTTTCCTTTTTTTAATGTGCTGCTGAACGGATTTAATTTTTTCTTCCACATTGCAGCAAGCTGGTATCTTACTGGACAAGCTTATGGTCAGGCGAACGCGCTGCTGGCCCTCTTTGCACTGTTGTCCGTTTTGGGTTTATCGATCCAGCTATTAACCGCCAAGCTGGTCTCCAAGGGAGACCACAAGCTTCCGCTACGCAGTCTACCGCTTGGTTCTCTCTTGCTAAAAGCTCCTTTGTTACTCACCGTGCTTGCCATAGTCATACTGGTGGTCTTTCATCCGTTGCTGCGCTCGCTATTGGGCGTCGAATCCGGTCCGTTGTTCATGTTGTATGGCCTGGTAGGGTTGCATATCCTCGTGAGCTCTTGCCGCGGAGATTTACAGGGCAGGGAACGCATGCTGGCACTCAATGTGAACTACTATATTGAGGTTTTTGGGAAGCTGGGCCTGTTTTTTGTTTTGGCCGCATTGGGGTTAAAGCTGGAGGCCTTGCTGCTGGCGAGCTGTGGGGGGATGTTGATGTCGCTGCTTCACGGCTGGATCGTTTCGGCTCGGGGCTTATCCTTATTCAGTAACCGTGGAGAACGTATACCTTCCGGGCTATGGAAATCACTAGGTCAGGATTTTACGGATAGTCTCATAACGAACTTATTTATTTTGTTTTGCATCTCCATTGACATGCTGTATGTGCAGCATTATTTTCCGGAACAGGCCAGCAGTTATGCCATTGCGCTGAAGTACAGCCAATTGGTCTATTACGTTTCGTACAGTCTGATCGCTGCTTTTATTCCAAAGCTCGGTGCGCATGGTCATGACCGTCAAGCCTTGGGGAAGCTGATCGCTGTTTATGGCGGATTAATGGCTGTGGCAGCCATCTGTGTGTATGTAGGTACGACCTTTGTGTTCCCATCATCGATTCCTGTATTGTTCGGGCCTTCCTATCAGTCGGCAGAAGCTTTTATTCCATGGGGAGGATGGGTGTACTGGCTGTTTTCCATCGTGCTGTTCTTTGTTCATATGCATGTATTGGTGGGCAGACGCAAATCTATGTTCAGCTTAATCGCAGGAGCGGCGGCTTTACTGGTGGCCTTTCATATGGCCCACAAAGAGCCTTCCGACTTTTTATTGTCTGAGCTGGTGGTGTATGGCGCCATGTCTCTTTACTTTGTGGTAGATGCCTATTTCTATTTGTTCAAAATAAAGATAAGGGGGGATTCACCTCATGAATACAATACATGAACAGGACGGCAAAACTGTAGTTCTATTGCTATCCTGGCGTGACATTCGTTCGCCTAAAAGCGGAGGAGCAGAAGTTTTCACCCATGAGATGCTAAAACGCTCACAGAAAGGCCGCTTTCATTTCATTCATTTTTCGCCCCAATTTGAGGGATTGCCTGAGCATGAAATCATAGATGGAATTACCTATATCCGAAAAGGAAATATATACAGCGTTATTTATTTTGCCATGCGCTATTATCGGCGTCATCGCAAGCATATTGATTATGTCATTAATCAGGCGAATACGCACCAGTTCTTTACCCGTTTTTGGGTCGAGGCATCCAAGCGAATCTTTTTTATACATCAGTTAACAAGGGAAATATGGTATCAAAATGCTAGATTTCCACTGAATTTTATCGGATTTCATCTGGAGCCGTTGATGCTCAAGCTGGCTCGCAAGGATCGTACACTCACTGTTTCCCCTTCTACCCGGTATGATTTGCTTAAGATGGGCTTTCACCCGGATCGTGTTCATCTCTTGCCGGAAGGCATTGAGTTTGAACACTGGCCGCGTGAACAGTTTTTAGCGAAGGAGTCCAGTCCGACCTTTATGTATGCCGGACGTTTTGTGAAATATAAAGGGATTGATCTGGTCGTTGAAGCCTTTGGACGACTCAAGAAAAAATTCCCACAAGCTATATTGTGGATTGTCGGAAAAACCGATAAAACGTATGTGGCAGAACAATTATTACCGATTATGAAACGATATGGTTTGACTTATGGAGAACCGGATGAGCAAGGGCAATCCCAAGCTGATGTTACCTTTTTCGGATTCGTTTCAGCAGAGCATAAGCTGGAGCTGATGAGCCGTGCCCACGCGCTTGTATTTCCATCCCTGCGTGAAGGCTGGGGCTTGACGATTACCGAAGCGGCAGCCGTTGGAACCCCAAGCATTGTCAGCAATTCACCTGGTTTGGTGGATGCGACGGATTTTGGGAAAAGCGGATATCTATGCTTTCACGGTGACATCCGGGGCTTATCTGAGCAGATGGAAAGAGCAGCAAAGGGTGGCGAAGATTACATGGCCATTCGCGAGCGGGCATATCAGTATGCGTTAAGATTTCATTTTGATCATACCGCAGCTACGTTTGAACAGTTGATGGGAGATTGGACAAAGGAGGCGGAACAGAGTGGACAAAGTGGTCATTCTCTTCTCCACATACAACAATGAGCAGACAATAGAACCATGTTTGCGCAGCTGTATGGGGCAAAATTACAAGGACTTGCATATTGTGATTGCCGATGATGGCTCGAATGACCGGACTGTGGAGGTGATTCGTACGCTGTCGGCAGGAGGCTCAGTACCCGTTACGGTATTGGAGCTTCCCCACGGGGAGCGTGGAGTCGCGAGAGTCAAGGCAGTTGAAGAGGCGAATCGTTTGGGTGCCGAATACATACTTGTATTGGATTCCGATATGATTTTAGCTGAGCATTTGATCCAGCAGAGTATCGACTTTTTTGACGATCATCAGGACATTGGCGCCCTGGTTATTCCTGAGGAGGCGTATTCGGAAGCGGACAATTTTTTTTCCAAGGTGAAAGTCTTCGAGCGCAATGTGATTAACAACGCGGGTGAAACCTTGGGAAAACGCTCCATTGAAGCAGCACGCTTCTGGCGAATGAGCGCTTATGAATCGACAGGCGGCTTTAATGCGGAGCAGATTGCTTTCGAAGAAATACAGCCGACCTTACGCTATATAGAGGCTGGCGGAGTCATTCGCCGGGCGGTATTTACACGGGTATATCATGATGAAAAAAAGGTATACCTGCAAGATGTATTGCGTAAAAAAGCCTACTATTTTTCGGTGATGGATCGTACGATGTCATCCGAAAAGGGGGGCTTGCGTAAGGCACTGGAACGCTGGTACTTCTTCCGTCCGGTGCTGTATACATGGGGGAATTTGAAACGTTACATTCGTCACCCGCTGTTGACGGTGGGCATGCTGTGGATGTATACATGTCTGACCGTGATTGGGGCTGCCGCCGTGTTAAAGGGCGGCAACCGTCACTCAGGCGATCTCGCTAAGGCGGATAAGGCGTAAGGATGAATGGCCCACAGTCAGCGTATCCAGCGTGTACAGGTCGGGATCGGAAGATTCCGACTCCTCATACGGTATGTACAATGAATGCGCCGTTAACTGAATACCATCACGGTCAGGATGACGAAGTGAGCTGCCCACAGGATACAGCTCAGCGAGCGCAGCGTGTACAGCAGTTACAATATGCTGATCATTGAGCAGCACATAAGGCCGATACGGAGCATTCAGAATGCTGTCAATAAATACCGACAAGCCATGAGCCACATTTTGATCTGCACACTGGCTGCTTCGATTGAGCTGGGCCTGATCCAGTGCCTCATACAGTATCTTTTTTAGCGTATCGTCATCCAGTTCCAGTGGTTTTGTCAAAAAGCGGAACACGCCGACTTGATTAATTGCCGATAAAATGGACTGCGTATGCAGGTGACCTGACAAAATGATCCGTACGATATGCGGATAGTCCTTCTTAATCATACGAAGGAACGTGATCCCGTCCAGACCAGGCATGAGCAGATCGGATACCACTACATCAATAGGGTGCTGTTCCAGCACCTGTAATGCTTCTTTGGGTGTGTTAGCGGTATGTAAGGTGAATGTTTCTTGCGTTAATGTCCGTTCTAGCAGGGACAGAACCATAGGGCTGTCATCAACAAATAGAATATTTTGGGGTGTCATAGCAACTGCGCAACTCCATTCATGAAGTAAGAAATGAGGAACTACATGTATAATATCAGCGTTTTGGCATTTTTGAAAGATGTCAATGCAGAACGGGCGTTGCGTATTTTCTGTGAACGGTTCGATTCGGCTGAACATGCGCTCTGGGAAAAAGGCATGCGTCTGCTTCATCAGTATCATGCTGTGCGGCATACGGGTGTAACCCTGACCGTATCCAGTGCACTTCAGCACATGGATAATCGTCATGATATTTATGTGGTTGATCTTCGGGAGTATGGCGAAGAAGAACTGGATGGCTTATATATTGCAAAAACATGCGAGTTGATTTTGCTGACCGACGAGGCGCCGGAAACCGCCGCGAGGTTTACCGCACTGCAGCGTCGGACTCCCCGGCTGCTGTGTGCACGGCTGCCGCTGGTCAGCTACGAGCTGGAATGCTTGATGCAGGCTATTTTGGGCCGTCTTGAACAAAATGGAGGGGACAGGGAAGCATGAAGCAATGGGCTTTGTTGAAACCGGGTTGGCAAAAGCTGATCCTGTACCTGATCGTTCTGTGCGTGACTGTGTTCTTGGCTGCTGTGCTTCAATGGTTTGTCGTACGGCAATTCAACAGTCACTTGGCAGAAATTCAAAATGAGCAGCTCCAGTATGAGGTGCAGGGACTGTCCGCCAGTGTAACCGAGCGTTATACTGCATGGCAGGCTGAACTGAAGGATTTGTCTTCCGGTCTGGGAAGAGATATGCTGAATCAGGGAAAGCGTCTATACCCCCAGGGGTTTAAGCGTGAAACCGGGTCCTTTTATGTGCTGGATGAACAGTATCATGTGATTGCCGGACAAGAAAACCGTGAGATGAAGAGTGCGGTGCAGCAGATAAAATGGCTACAAAACGGTTGTGCCGCTAGCCCCTTTGTAACAGAGGATCATCAGCCTGCCCAGTATATGGTATGCAGGATTCAAGGGGCGCAGATGGGTGGCTTCATGGTGCGTACCATTGACGCTGACATGCTTAGCGGAATCATTAAAAGTAAACCGGTCGATCAGCACGAGGTTTTATTTTATAGTAATCAATTTAAGGTTGTAGCTTCCCGCAATTCACCGGATATTAACCGAACGGATATTACAAACGTAACCCGCAGGCTGCTGGAGGGCAATACGGGCGCCATTGAAGATAGCGGAGTGAAATATGGAATAGGGTTCAGTCGCGTTGGGGAAGAGGCGCTTTACATATCGGTTAAAGATCCTGGTCAGGAGATTGCAGAGCGCATCAGCTCTTTTCGCAAAAAGTTGTTGATGGTCATGGCTCTGATATTGCTTATGCTGTGGGCCATGCTTATACAGTTCCGCAAACGAATTGTGAAGGATGCCATCGTCAATAGTCAGGTGCGTGACCAGCGGCGGGATGAGGATATGCGGCAGCAACAGGACACCTACTATTTGCCGTTAATGCAGACGATTGAGCAGCGGCTGCAGGAGCTGCAAGAGCAGACTGCCCGTATGACAGGCGGTGATGATCTGAAGCTGCTGGGCTTCTATCATGATCTGGCCAACCGCTTTGAAGCAGCTTCCAGCCAGGGAAAAGGAGCATCTCATGAGGAACTGGAGTACTTCCGTGAGTTGAATGAAAATTTCATCCAGGGTCGCCTCAGACAGGAAACCTCAATGGGAGAGCTGCTGACAGGAGTGCGTACCCTGCGCGATGAGCTGGAAGAAAAGATGCATGATAATAGTGGGATTAGCTTCACCGATATGAATGAGGTATTGTCCGAGTCGCTGAAATGGGCGAACCGTTCGTTGAACATGAAGAACATTCAGGTTATCCTGCGGCAAGAGCCTGTTCCATCCATTGCAGCACAAGCGCCGATGCTGTACAAAACGATTCAGGGGCTGCTGGAAAATGCAGCACAGGCCATGAGTCGAGGTGGAGAGCCGGTAGAGAATCAGGAGCGAGGCCGAACAGGGTTTCGATCCAAGCGCAAGCCTCACATACTCAAGGTGAGTTCACGGCTTGAAGAAGGAGAAATTATTATTGTTATTGAAGACACAGGCGGCGGGATTGATGATAAAATGCGCTGGAGCTATTTCCAGCCGGATTATTCCCAGAGCTCGCAGGAGCATACCTTCAGCCTGTATCATATGGATGCATACCTGAAAACGATAGGCGGTCGCTTAAAGCTGCGCAATACGGATCAAGGCTTGCAGGCCATTGTTCAATTGAGAAGATAGCCCAAAGATAAACGACAGATAAACGAGAAATTCAAGAGAGGGGGCTGAGCATGAAAAAATGGGTATTTCGCTATCGCTATGATATGGCGGCAATGATGTTGATGCTGATTGCCGTTGTTACATATCTTGCCCCCATCTATGGACCAGGGCAAATTGTGTTTAGCGACATTGCCTTTGGAGCCACCTCTCATCGGTATCTGGAAGAAATAACAGGGGTATGGAACGAACGATGGTCTACCTCGACCTTGTTCAATGCTCCACGTATCTTGTATATTTTGCCCTTCTATGTACTTTCACTGATATTTGACGAGAGCGGGCCGGTCTTGCTGAAGTCTTTTATCACGGGGCTGTTATTTATTTCGGCTTTTTCGATGTATGCCTTTGCCAAACGGCTGGTCAGTGTGTATTATTCACCGAGCTTTACGAAAACCCGTATTTTTGCCATTATGGTCGGTTCGTTGTTTTATGCGCTGAATCCGTGGGTTATTTTCCGCATTCAGCATATTTACTTGCTTTGTGGATATAGTTTGTTTCCGTTAATGCTGAGATTCTTTTTCAGTGCGGTTGATCCTAAATTTCAAATTCAACAAATTAAAAACTATCATCCGCACAAGCTGTATCAGCGGAACTGGATCGACCTGTTCCTGTTGGCTGCGGTATTCACCGTTAGTGCTGCGGCCATTCATTATTTTTTCTTCGGCATGATTTATTTGGGCTTGTTCACCATGCTGTTATTGATCAAGCTGACGTGGACCCACCGTAAGGCCGGACGCACTTATTTACAGCCGTTATACGGCAATTTTTTGCGTAAAGGTATTATTTTTGGTGTATTTTTTGGTCTACTCAGCTTTTATTGGTTGTCCTTGTATGTCGGCAGCATACTGATGGATGCTCAGGCATCTCAGCACAATATCAACGTCGTGGATACGTTGTCTCTGTTCAGCCGTAATAGCAGCTTATCTAATGTCGGTTATTTATTGAGCTATTGGTGGCCTATGTTCTCCTTTTCCTCACTGCCCGCCCTATTTTATGTCGGAGGAGGATTTTTACTGCTATTAATCGGTTATGCGATGGTAACCCGTTCACATAAAAATCCGATCATTCTGATTTTTTCATTGCTTACGGTGCTGTTTCTGGTCGCAGCTACCGGGACGACGTTTCCATCCATTGCCAAGTGGTTTGTCCTTTTGGTTACGAAGACTCCTGTGATTGGCTCGGTTTTCCGTGATCCCAATAAATTTATTGGTCTGATCGCTCTTAACTTTGGGGTGCTGCTGACCTTTGGCGTAATTCAGTTTATGGAATGGTTCGGATCATCGACATTGCAGCGTGTGTATAAAAGGCTGGCATTGGTTATCGTCGTCTTGTGTCTGGGTGTGTATTTTGCTCCCTTGCGTACTCAGTTCATTGAGGGGTACTACAAGCCGGTTCAAGTGCCAACGGATTATAGCCAAATGGCTGAAAAGCTGACGGACCCGGATCGTTATGACAGTAAGGCATTGTACTTTCCAATTGCCGACAATATGATCCAAAGCTATAACGGAGTAGCCACGCCCAAATGGAATAAAGGGAAGACTGCAACCGAGAAGGCGACCGGAGATTTCCAGGTATATTCTTCTCCCAAAAATACCATCTTCCATCATGAGGGAAATGACCCCGGGATTACGTACTATTTGAATTTTCTGCAATATGTTATGGACAATGGACTGAGCTCCCGGTTAGGCTGGCTGTTCTCCACCTTTGGCGCTAACCAGTTGGTCTACCATGATGAATATGTGGGACAGGAGAAGCGCCAGGATTTTCACCTGTCCCAGCTGGAAGGTCAGACTGGATTGAAGCGTACCTACAAAAACGGGCTATTTTCCATATTTAATCTGGATCAGGCACCGCCCTATATGAACATCCTGGCGAGTAAAATTGTGACACCTTACGGGTTTAGCCGATTGGAGAGCTACAGTCATATGCCTGGGTTTGATTTTAGTCGCTTCGGGGTGCTGTTCAGTACGTTAAAGCCTGAGCTGAACACAGTTCAGACGGTCAACAAAGGGGATTATGTGGAAGCGGCCTCCTTTAATGATTTGCTGTTGTCTCAGCTTCCGGCAGCGGATTACTTGAAGCCTTTTGATGCGATTGAGGATGGCAATGCCTTTTTGAAATGGTCCAAAACCTTTGCTTCGACCAGCGAATGGCTGTGGTATTTATCCTCCCAAGGTATACGGAACTTTCCGTTTGATATGGAAATGGATGCAGGGATTGCGGTCACCTTTGCCAGTAAAAAGCTGGATGTGGCCCCTTATCAGATGAGCAGCATCGAAGGGAACACAGTCGTGGATTTTGACTCTATGCTGAAGACGGAAACCTTTTTCAAGCCGGATAATCCGCAGTTGTTCAGTGTGCAGGCTAACCCCCGTGAGGAATTGAATGATGTGCCGACTTTGCACGGTGAGATTATGAAGGGGGACCCGAGTAATATATGGCAGGTCGCCAGATCCGGGCTGCTGGAAGCCAAGGAAAATAATCCGTATCAGTTCCAAATCACCGTTTCCGGTCGCGGGACGAACAAAATGCATGTAAAAATGAGGTTTTACGATAAGCAAATGCGTGAGCTGGGGGTTAGCTATGTTGTGGCGCCTTCAGAGGGATATAATTTTGACGGTGTAAAATTCTACGGGGAATATGTATCGCCGCCCGGCAGCTATTGGATGCGAATGGATTTGTTAACCCTGCAACGTCCACAGCAAAAAAACTATTGGTGGATTCACGATATCCAACTACGTGATTTGGGGAAATACAGCAAGCCTAATTCGTTTACCATGCATAAAAAGCTGGATCAACCGCAAACCTCGCATGTGTATGCCAGAGTGTTTATGAATAAGGCAGGCGGAAAATTGCAAGTCGCACTGCCGGACAGAGTGGTTGACATTAAAACCCAGGATGAGGGCTTAAACCAATTCCAATGGGTCGATCTGGGAGAGCATGCCTTTCCCAAAGGAGACACTCCGATCACGGTAACTAACCTGCAGGGCTTTAATGCGGTCAATCAATTTGCGATTGTACCTATAGATCAGCTGGATAAGCTGACTTTTCCGGTAGAGCAGGCGTTGAAGCGGGGCAAGCTCTTCTTCACCTTCGAGGCAGAGAACGATTTTAACGTCGAAGGGAATGTGCAGACAGAACGTGCTCTTCCACGACTCAGTATGGGCCGGGGAATCAGCTTTCAGAAAGGCACATTAAGCAGGAATGTGGATGTCGCCAAAACAGGCACTTACTCCACCGCTATTCTGGCTGATTTACCCTCCGGGTATCATGGGGCACTGACGATGAAATGGACAAATCAAGAGACAGGAGAGGTGCTGACAAGAACAATTCGTACAGGTGAGGAGTATAAGCGCTTGCCCACTACCTCTTCATCCGAACATCGGGTTATTGAAACGGTGCCCAATCAGGATGGTTTCTCCAAACAAATCATTCAGGTCCCTGATCTGCTGAATGATTATGGACGAGTAGAATTTAGGAATTTGTTTTTAACCAAGGGTAAGTACCGCTTAACACTTGTGCTGGACAGTCAGGTTCCGTCCTTGAGCAGCTTTGGAGATATTCATCGGATGGCTGGAGAGGAAGTGAAGGCGATGCCTGAGGAGGACACGAGGGAATCCCTAAGCAGCAATGTAGGCTGTGTGGCGGATATTCGGCCAGGTCAGACGAATCTGTCTTTGTCAGGTGAGGGGCTATCCATCCGTTATGCCCCAAGCTATTCTTGTGACTGGAACATTTATGCTTCCCAGAAAATGAAGGCAGAGCCACTACAAGAATATTCCGTGCAGCTGGATGCGCGGTCAGAGCAAATTGGGAGCCGGCATATGAAGGTCATTTTTTTGAATAAAGCCTCCCAAATTCTCCAAACCTCATATATTGACGAGGTAGAGGAGAGAGATAAGGAGCAATGGAATCATTATGATCAGATTGTAAAGGCTCCTGCTGGAACCGCCTTTATGCAGTTGCAGATTTTGGCACATGCGCACAAGAAGCAGTCAGGCTTGTTTCAGATGAAGAACTACTCCATCATTCCTTATCGAGCGATGATCACAGTGGATCAATTTACGTTGTTTGAGGGAACGGATATGGAAACCTTCTTTGTAGCTCCATATACTTCGGAAAGTATTCAGGCTACTCGTGAAAACTCCATGGAACGCAGCTTTACGCTATATAACCCAATGCATCAACAGGTGTTGATTCGGGAGACCGAGTCACCCAACCCGCTATGGGAGTTTAGACTGCAAGGCGAAAATCAGCGTGCTCGTCTGTCTGTGAATGGCGTGACTACCGGATTCATTACCGATGGCAATGGAAAAGGGAAAGTTGTCGTTATTCTGGCTTCCGCCTATCGTTTTGGCTGGGTACTGTTCATCATCGGGATACTCAGTGGAGCAGCTTGTTTTCTTCCTTATCGGCGATGGAAAAAGCGAAGGGTTCCATAAGAAGCAAGCTGCTCAGGGGAGAACTGGTGGCATGATACGGCTACATCTCGTATTTGTAGCCTCTGCCCCAGACAGTGCGGATATGCTGAGGATTTTTAGGGTCACGTTCTATTTTTTTGCGAAGGCTGGAAATATGTACGTCGATGGTACGATCCAGATAAGCGCCGTCTCCGCCTTTGATCCGATCCATCAGCTCGCTGCGCGTAAAGACTTTCCCTGGATTGGAGGACATCTCTTTTATAATGGAAAATTCGATTTGAGTGACTTCAATTTCCTCGTCATCGACTAACAGGCTATGACGGTAATCATTCACCCAAACTCTTACCTTTTTAATCTTAGGGGTTATCGTTTGCGATTCAGTGGGCATGTTGCTGCCACTCCGGCGCAGCAGGGCTTTGATGCGGGCATTCAACTCTCTTAGACTGAAGGGCTGGCATAAAAAGTCATCCGCACCGTCATCCAGAGCCTTTATCCTAATATTCAGCAAGGTGTTATTAGAGATGACTAGCATAGGAACCGTAGTAAATTGACGGATTTGACCGATCAGTGCACATTCGACCTTACCGGAAAACATCAGATCGGTCACAATGACATCAGGCTTAAAACGCATAAGTGTAGGAATGGCTAGTTTACAATCATAGACAATCTCGGTGAGATAACCTTCCTCCTGAAGATGTAAAGCAATCATATCTGCCAAACTTTTTTGATCTTCAATGATAATAATTTTTATGGGCATAACTCACATCTCCTGTATAAACAATAGCATTGCATAAGTATGTATTTTTCACAATAATACATACTTATGTATTCGGCAGAAATGCGAAAAACGAACAGTCTTAATTAGAAGAAAAAAATTTAATTTAGAGAAAGAAGGTTGCGTCTTTGCGAATGATCTTATTATCCGGGGGTTCGGGTAAACGTCTTTGGCCCTTATCCAATGTAAATCGTCCCAAGCAGTTTCTTTCCATCCTGCGCCATGACGAACGGCCCGAAAGCATGCTACAACGGATATGGCGACAGTTAGATGAAGCGAATTTGGCTGATGAGGCCTATTTTTCAACAAGTGGGACTCAGGCTGAGTTGATTCGGGGGCAAATTGGCGAAGATGCTGTGGTCATAGAGGAACCGACGCAGAGGGATACCTTCCCAGCCATTTCACTGGCTACAGCCTACTTGCATGACGTTGCAGGTGCCTCACGCGACGAAATCGTAGGTGTCATGCCGGTGGACGGATATGCGGGAGATGAATTTTTTGAGCATCTGCGCAGGCTCCCTTCTATTTTAGAGCAATCGGGGAGTGATATCGCACTGATGGGAGCAGCTCCGACCGAGCCCTCAGATAAGTACGGATACATTGTGCCTTCGTCATCTCCTTCGCCTGACCAGCTATTTTATAGAGTTAGCTCATTTGTGGAAAAGCCGGATCTCATCCGTTCGGAAGCATTGATCCGTGAAGGAGCTTTATGGAATTGCGGGGTGTTTGCTTTCAGGCTCGGTTTTTTGTTGGATATACTGGAGCAAAAGGGTTTACCAGCAGACTATAAATCTCTTTCGACAAATTATGCAGACTTGCCCAAAACCAGCTTCGATATTGCGGTAGTAGAACATACACGCAAGCTCTCCGTGCTTCCATACCATGGAGAGTGGAGGGATTTGGGAACCTGGGATTCGCTGGTGCGGGAGATGAGCTCAGAGCTGAGCGGTCCTGGCTATATTTCAGAAGCTTCACATGACTCGCATATTATCAATGAACTGGAGATTCCGGTCAGCATCTGGAATGTTCCGGGCATTATCGTCGTTGCCGGGCCCGATGGCGTGCTGGTTACGGATCGACAATCTTCTACAGGTATTAAGGATATGGTGGCCGAAATTGAAATCGGTCCGCGCTTTGAAGAGCGCTTCTGGGGGAAACAAACGGTATTATCCCACCAACAAGCGGCAGATGGATTGCAGACGGTTACCAAGCGTGTCGTCATTTCAGCCGGTAGATTTATCAGCTATCATGAGCATCAGTTCCGCAAAGAAGTCTGGACCATCGTCTCAGGCACTGGAAGCGTGTGTATCAGTGGCGTGACACAGAAGGTCAGCCCCGGTGAGGTCATCGTCGTAGAACCCGGTACAAAGCATTATATAGGGGCTGTAGAGGGAGATCTGGAATTCATCGAGTCACAAATCGGGCATATCGTATCAGAAACGGATATTAGCCGATATGAATTCCCCAATCCGGCCGACACTCAGGCAGCCTACAAATCGGGACCCAGATATTGATGAAAGTGACCAACAGCAGGGAGTTGGGAAGAGGGAAGAACTATTTTTCAAAAGTAGCTGATTTGTATATATCAAGAAAAGGTATTCATGCGTTAATTGCGTGAATACCTTTTTTTCGTATGAATAACCTGTTCGTGTACTGTGAATGCGTAGCACGGGGCTTATTGAATAAGCTTCTTGGAAATCAGCCACTCTTTTACGGCATCCGTACTGAGGTCTTTTTCAGGTGTCCATTCTATTTTATCAACCAGCTTGCCCTGTCTGAATTCTGCAATCGTAGGAGTGTATTTGACGTTGTAATCCGCTTTGAATTTATTCCATTGGGCTTTGTCCTGATGAATTTTATGGACGTTTAAAAATGTAATTTTCGAGCCCAGATCGTTTTCTTCGATCATTTTGTTAAATTTCGGTTCAAAGCGGTTGCAGTCACCACAGCTGGGTCTGCCAACATAGACGAACACACTTTGATCCTGCTGGATCAGTTTCTTAAAGCCATCCATTGTAACCGCATTTAAATAATCATAAATTTCGGGATAATTGCTCTTGCTCGCTTGAATCTCCTTGTCTTTCTGTTGAATCATTTGCTCCAGGCCCTGAAATTTAAATACAGCAGAAATCGCAATGGCAATCAGAAGCAATACAATGACACTTGATCCGGCGATATATGCTTTTTTCACAGAAATCCTCCTTTTTTTACAATATAACTATGAGTATAAATGATATTTCCATTTTTAACTGTAACACTTGTCTCACTTTGTAAGAAAAAAAGGAATTATGTCGTAAAAGCAAAAAAATGGCTGTTTGGGACAGCTCTTGTTTTGTTGAGTAGGATCGACTCAGGAAATGGAGGTGGACGCTTCGCGAACGGACCGTTGTTCCGTCCTCTCCGCTGCTTTAAGCGGAAAAAGTTTTGTACATTCAATATAGAGTGATCGGAACAGTGGCTCTTGCTTGTCCATAATTAATTGCTGCAGCAAGCGGCATTGAATCAAAAACGAAAAACAGCGATTCTCCAACCGGAGAATCGCTGTTTTTCAGTCTTGTTACGATTTGTCTGAAAGTTAAACGTTAGACTACTACAGTCAACAAGTAATCTTCACGTTTTACTTCAGATTCCATCGTGGTCAGTACATCCAGGTATTGTGCAGAATTGGTTACAATAACGGGTGTAGCCGTTGGGTAACCCGCCGCTTTAATTTGCTCGATATCAAATTCCAGCAGCAGCTGTCCTTGCTTCACCACATCGCCTTCTTTTACGCGCTTGTTAAAAAATTGTCCTTTCAGCTTCACCGTATTGACACCCACGTGGATCAGAATTTCTGCTCCGTCATTGGAAGTAATACCGATGGCATGTCCAGTTGGGAATACCGTCGTAATCGTTCCGTTTACAGGAGATGTCAGCACACCTTCTGTCGGGTCTATCAGAATCCCTTTACCCATTGCCCCTGAAGCAAAAGCGACGTCAGAGGATTGGTCCAAAGGCAATACTTTACCTTGCAATGGACTTACGAGAATTTCCTTCTCGATTGCCGCTTCTTTTTTCGCGGGTACAGTTTCTGTTT
This sequence comes from Paenibacillus peoriae KCTC 3763, assembly GCF_000236805.1. GTDB lineage: Bacteria > Bacillota > Bacilli > Paenibacillales > Paenibacillaceae > Paenibacillus > Paenibacillus peoriae. The sequence goes on from NZ_AGFX01000030.1 coordinate 197,697, forward strand.
TGGCTGTTTCTTCTTTGGGATCATCAAAGCCCAGGCTCATAACTAGCAAGGCTGCAAGCCCAAAGGCAACGAGCAAGCCGATGACAAGCCACAAGAATCCAGTTCCAAAATAAGTAGGCAAGGCCAGCAAGCTAGGCAGGGAGAAGGATTTTGCAGTCGCTCCGCCGGAAGCGATAATAGCCCCGCCAATACCACCGGAAATACAAGCATAAATAAATGGCTTTTTCAATTTCAGCGTTACGCCATAAATCGTTGGTTCTGTAATCCCGAAAACAGCCGCCAGCGTGGAGGAACCTGCCAAAGCCTTCAGTTGCGTGTTGCGGGATTTCAGGAATACCCCCAATGTTGCACCAGCCTGAGAAAGTACGGCTGCTGTAAGCATCGGAAGCATCGTATCATAGCCCAATGTTGTGATATTAGACAGCATAATAGGAACGAAGCCCCAATGCACACCGAAAATAACAAATACTTGCCAGAACGCCCCGGCAACGGCACCAGCGATCAATGGGCTTAGATTGTATACCCAGGTAAAACCGCTTGCCAAGCCTTGGCTGATCAGGTTCCCTACGGGACCAAAGGCCAAAAACGTCAATGGAACAACGACCAGCAGTGAAAGCATCGGAACGATGATATTTTTAACCGATTGATGAATAAAGGAATTAAACCAGCGTTCTACATAAGATTGTACCCACACCGCCAGAATAATGGGAATAACACTAGAGCTGTATTTAATCAGAATGATTGGAATGCCGAGAAAAGCCAGTTTGGCCGGATTGTCTACCGCGGCAATCACATCCGGGTAGATGAGTGCTCCGGCAACTGCGACCGATACAAAGGCATTTGTCTTAAATTTACGGGACGATGTAATAGCCAGAAATATGGGCAGGAAATAAAATACGCTGTCTGAAGCGGCGTTCAGAATCAAGTACGTACCGCTTGTTTTATCAATCCAATTAAGGGACAAAATTAATGCCAGAATCCCTTTAAGCAAACCTGCCCCGGCAAGAGCACCGAGAGTAGGAGAAAAAATGCTGGAAATAATATCAACCGCTTTACCGAGAAAATTCGTATTTTCGGAGGACTCTCCCTTTTTCTCATTTGGATTTTCCGCATCCTGCAAATTGGTTTCCGCCATCATGTGTTCAAACACTTGACCTACATTGTTGCCGATAACAACTTGAAATTGACCGCTGCTTTCCACTACAGTAATGACACCTGGCGTTGCTTCCAGTGCAGCTTTATCCGCTTTGGTACGATCATTTAATTTAAATCTCAAGCGTGTAGCGCAGTGGAATACGGAATTGACATTCTCTTCGCCACCAACGAGGGTCACTATTTTTTTAGATAGCTCTTTATCGCTCATGTTCAGAACTCCTTATGGGTTATTCTTGCTATGGATAGGGCTTTCTGTTTACTTCATGTTGCTAAGATGCGCCGGCGTGCATCTTTTTAACCTTGTAAACAAGAAAAACCTAAACTCGTGGTGAAAACAAACGTACTCTTTCATAGAGGAACGCCGATTTCACCATCAGTTTAGGTTTTGCCTGCCTTACCAGTCACAATCCTTGAACGATGAAGATATGAAGTTTTTTAGTCTGTTATATTATTTCGCTCTGTCACGCGATGAATATGAATGGTCAAATATACATATTCATCCTTGCTTAAATATTGATCGTATGTTTTTTCCAGGTACTCATTGATCTTCTGGGCACATGCAAAGGCCTCAGTATACGTCTGCTTCACCTGGTTGTACAAAAATTCCTCGCCACTGTGAATGACCTCCTTGCGGATGACCCGCATCGCAAAATATTGCAGATGTGTCAAAAATCTGGAGTAGCTAAAAGAAGATTCATCCAGCACAATGCCGTAATGGTACGTGATAATGTTCAATATATGCTGAACGATCTCGGTCATTTTCAGTGTAGACTTCATTTCGTTGCCGTCGATCCGTGCGTTCACCATATGCAAAGCGATAAATCCTGCTTCATCTTCGCCCAGCTTTACTCCAAGCGTGTTTTCGATTTTTTGCAGGGCGTCCAGCCCAACTTCAAATTCTTTTTTGTAGAAGCGCTTGATTTCATACAGCATGGCGTTTTGAAGTGCCAGTCCTTTTTCCTGCCGTTGTACGGCAAAATGAATATGATCTGTCAACGTCAAATAAATGTTGTCGCTTAATTCCGTATCCAGCACTTCCGTTGCATGCTTTACGATTTCATCCACGACCTCCAGATGAGATACGGGAATATCGTTTAGCAGCTCGGTAAGTTTGGCCGTGAACTCGTTTTCATTTAACATGAAAATCTTATCTATTTTATCATCATCGACATGGTCGCCAGCCACCTTTTTGAAGGAAATGCCTCTTCCCATCACGATGACCTCTTTGCCTTTATCATTTTTAGTCAACAGGACGTTGTTATTGAGCACCTTCTCAATAATCATTGAAGTTCCCCCTCCCATCCTTTACCAATAAAAAATGCCCAAGCACAATTCAACACTATTGTTAGCAATAGCACTCAATTGAACTCAGGCATTGCCCGCATCACCGGTCACAATCCTTCGATATAGTGCTATTGTAGCACAAAAAAAAGCGATTTCAACATATTTTATTCTCTTTCGACAAAAAATATTTCACATCAAGGTCGTTTTGCCTAATTTGCAAGTAACGTTACCTATGTGGTTGTACGTTCAATCAGACTGTATTCCAGCGAGTGAAGCTCCATTTGGCGGCCGATTAACTGAGGCGATAGCATAAAAAAGGCATTTTGCGCCTGACCCATAATGGGATTCTGAATGGTTGTAATTCCCAACGTATGCGCCAACTCGGTGTTATCAAACCCAACAATTGCCAAATCTTCAGGGACGTTCAGCGAATGTCTTCGTGCTTCGCAGAGAATGCCAACTGCCACATAATCGTTAGCGCACAAAATAGCCTCTGGAAATTCATCCCGACGCTGCAGCAAATCACGTACGACCTGTTCGCCGTCACGGATATCATAGATGGAGGAATGATTCCAGTGTTGCAATACAGGGAGGTTATGCTCACTCATGATATGCTCATAGGCTCGTTGTCTGCTATGGGTATTGATGCTGCTCGGGCGGCCAAAGGCATTGGCAATACGAGTATAGCCTTTTTGGATCAGATGCTTTAGTGCCAGCATGTATCCCTCATACTGATCCATAGCGACCGAACGAATAGCCGTATGCTCCATTCGTTGCCATGACACGATCGGGCCGTACTTGCAGTAGGTGCTTAACAAATCGGTATCATTCACACAGGAAATGATGACCAGCGCATCGACTCTTTTTCTTTTCAAATCCTCAAAGGCCTGAAGCTCTTTCTTTTTATCTTCTTCGGAAGTATAAATGATGGTTTGAAAGCTGTACTGGCCCGCAATTTCTACAAAGCTGTCCAGAAATGCGAGAACAATTTCATTAATGGTTGAAGTGATAATGCCAATCTGCAGTGTTTGACCCTTGGATAAGGAAATGGCATTCCGATTGGGGACGTAATCCAACTCCTGCATTATTTTCAAAATTTTCGTTCTGGTTTCGTGACGGACATGAGGTGACTGATTTAACACTCTGGATACTGTAGCTTTGGAAAAGCCCGCCAGTTTGGCAATTTGATCAAGATTCGACATGATGCTTCTCCTCACATAAGAAAAAATACTTGACATGAAACGCGTTACAAAGATTAGTATACTTTTGAGGACATTACGTCTATTTTAAAGCATTTTTAAGTGTATTTCAAAAAGAATGGTCCTCATTATACGGTTGTTCTTGCAAAATCGAAAGCGGAGCCTTTAGGAAACGGGGGATTTGCAAAATGACGATTCAAGTTGCTTATTTGGGATTTGGCAAAAGTACAACCCGATATCACCTGCCCTATGTCCGAATCAGGGATACCTTTCAAGTATCGAGAGTGTATACACGCCAGGTGCGTGAGGAGATGAAGACGGCCTACCCGGATATACAGTTTTCGGATCAAATCACGGATGTTCTCAATGACCCGCAAATTTCACTTGTTGTCGTATGTACACCATCTGCCACACATTATGAATACGCCAAATTGGCATTATCCCACGGCAAGCATGTGCTGGTGGAAAAGCCTTTTTGTGAAAGTCTTGAACAGGCGCGTGAACTGATTGAGTTGGCCAAAGAAAAGAACCTGATTGTCATGCCGTATCAAAATCGCAGATTCGACAGCGACTATCTCGCTTTCAAGGAAGCGCTCTATTCCGGTAAATTGGGAGACATTGTGGAAATTGAATCCCATTACGATTATTTCCGTCCCGATGCCAGTGTGCCTGGCGGCAATCCAGTCAATGGAATGTTCTACGGACTCGGCGTCCATACGCTGGACAGACTCATTGCCTTATTTGGCAGACCGGAGCAAATCGGATATGACATCAAGTCGGTTCGTGCCGCTCAAGGTGCCGACGATTATAGTGAAACCGTTTTATATTATCCAGATAAAAAGGTCATTGTTAAAACCTCTCTGGTTGTGTGCCTGCCATATCCGCAGTTCACCATACATGGTACAAAAGGCAGCTTTGTCAAATGGGGTGACGACCAGCAGGAAACCTGGCTGAAAGCAGGTAAAACTCCGGATGCTGAGGGTTTTGGTCTGGACGATCCAGCCTCTTATGGCAAGCTTAAATACGTACCTTCTGGCAGCAATGAAGCTGTCGAAGAATTACTCCCTACGCCGACAGGAGATTATGGACGACTGTACGACTCGCTGTATGAGTCTATCGTGCACGGTACACCTAAGCTGGTTGCAGACGAGGATATTTTGCTTACGATAGAGATTTTGGAAAGCGGCTTTAAGCAGCCTTCCCCGTCAATCGTTGATTTCCGGCGATAGACTGACCATCAGGAAAGGAAGTTACAACCTATGAAGCTTGGAATGATTGGAACTGGCTTGATCAGCCAGGAGTGGGTTAAAGCCGTAAAAGAAGCTGGAGAATGGGAGATTACAGCCCTGTTTGTCCGTAATCGGGACAAGGGTGAAGCGTTTGCAGCAGCATGTCAGCTCGACAATATTACGCTGTATGACAGTCTGGAAGAGATGGCTAAATCCGATATCGATGCCATTTATATCGCAACGCCTAATTCCTTGCATATATCACAGGCCCGTCTGTTTCTGGAGCATGGCAAGCATGCGATTGTTGAAAAACCAATCAGCCTGACGGAGCAAGAATTGCGGGATGCGTACGAGCTGGCTGACCGGAATGGCTGTTACCTGCTGGAAGCTGTCCGTCATATTCATGAGCCGAACTTTTTGCGCTTGAAGGACAACGTGAAGCGTGTGGGCAACATCCAGGGAGGCACCTTGTATTCCATGCAGTTTTCCTCCCGGTACGATCAATTGCTGTCAGGAGATGTTCCCAATATTTTTTCCCTGGCTTACGGCGGGGGAGCATTGATGGATTTGGGGGTTTATTCCCTCTATTTTGCCATTGATTTGCTGGGAGCGCCGACATCAGGTGTGTACCGTGCGAAAAAGCATGAGAATGGCGTGGATTTGGGCGGTCCGATCCTGTTGTCGTATCCCGATTATACACTGGTCATTCAATTGGCTAAAAATGCGGTGACCACCAACCGTGTGGAAATCTACGGCGATCAGGCCACACTTCTCTCCAGCGGTGTCTCCGGTATTACGGAGGTGTCTGTACTGGACGTTCGCACCAAGGCAACGGATACGGTAAGTACCCCGGAAACTCATCATTTCATGTTTCATGAGGCGCGGGAATTTTACCGGATCATCACCGAAAAAGATCAGGCTCGATATGACGAGTTAAAGTCATTGAGCATTGAGGTTCAGAAAATCAGCAATGAGCTGCGCCATCAAAATGGCATTTACTTTGAGCAAGAGCAAAAGTAGCGTATAAGAAAATAAATAAAAGGAAAGAGGCTTGTATACGATGACGAAGACGCTAAAAGGATTCCCGAAAAACTTCCTGTGGGGCGGAGCAACTGCGGCCAACCAATTGGAAGGAGCTTTTGACGTAGATGGAAAGGGATTGTCCAGTGCAGATATGATTGCCTATGTACCCAAAGCAGAACGCAAGAACGATCATGCTATCGAGATTTCATCCGAACGTCTGGAAGACATCCTGGCAGGTAAAGTAAATGCCCGTTTTCCAAAGCGTGAAGGTGTGGACTTCTACCACCACTACAAAGAAGATATCGCCTTGTTTGCAGAAATGGGCTTTAAGGTATTTCGTATGTCTATCCACTGGTCGCGGATTTTCCCGAATGGTTATGATGCCGAGCCGAATGAAGCAGGCTTGCAATTTTACGACAATGTATTTGATGAGCTGCGCAAGTATGGCATTGAGCCCTTGGTGACGTTGTCACATTATGAAACACCGCTGGGTCTGACTCAGAAATATAACGGCTGGCTGGGACGCGAAGTCATACAGCATTACGTAAATTATGCCGAAACGGTATTTACACGCTATAAAGATAAAGTAAAATACTGGCTGACCTTTAATGAAATCAATGTAATGACCATGAGTCCGTTTACAGGCGGCGGTGTGGTGATTGACCGTGTAGAAAACAAACAGCAAGCGATATATCAAGCATTGCATCATCAATTTGTAGCAAGCGCACTGGCGACCAAACGGGGACATGAGATCATCCCGGGCGCTCAAATCGGCTGTATGCTGGCTCGTATCGAAAGCTATCCACATACGTGTAACCCGGAAGATATACTGAAAGCCCAGCATGAAAATCAGATGAACCTGTTCTTTACGGATGTGCATGCCCGTGGAGAATATTCCAACTACATGAACCGTTATTTTGAAGAAAACAATATTGTTCTGCAAACAGAGCCCGGCGATGCGGAAATTTTGAAAAATAACACGGTCGATTTTATCTCCTTCAGCTATTACATGACCTTGACCGTATCCGCAGGTCCAGAAGGCGAGAAAGCAGCAGGAAACCTGATTGGCGGCGTGAAAAATCCATATCTGCAGTCCTCCGACTGGGGATGGCAGATCGATCCGATCGGCCTGCGTGTGACGCTGAATTCGTTTTATGACCGCTATCAAAAGCCGCTGTTCATCGTGGAAAATGGCTTGGGTGCGTATGATAAGGTGGAAGAAGACGGCTCTGTGCATGACACCTATCGCATTGATTACTTGCGTCAGCATATTGCCCAAATGAAGGAAGCGATTGCCGACGGTGTTGATCTGATCGGTTACACGAGCTGGGGGCCTATCGACCTTGTAAGTATGTCTACTTCTGAAATGTCCAAGCGCTACGGATTTATTTATGTCGATCTGGATGATGACGGTAACGGAACGCTCAAACGCTCCAAAAAAGACTCCTTTAACTGGTACAAAAATGTAATTGCAACCAATGGTGAAGAACTGTAATTGAATTAACCTCATATCGTTTTGGACGGGTATGGCTGAGAACATCGTAAGGATGCTTTCAGCTGTACCCGTTTTTTATTTGGTAGACTAGTGATTGCATTTCAAGGGGCTTCACAAATTTTTCACTTGTAATAATCTGAAAGTTCTCTGTATAATAAAAAACAATTTTATATGTCTGGTTGATGTTTGCGGGAGATGGAACGAAGGTTCCGACCGAAGGGGCAAAACTCTCAGGTGCTTGGCTGATTACAGCAAGCGGGACCGTAAACGGACAGAACTCTGGAGAGACCCTTAATTGGGCGCCGAAGGTGCACCGCAGAGAACATCTGCTTAAACTCTCAGGCAAAAGGACAGAGACGCGAATAACCTGTGACAGGGGATGCCCTATTTTTTAAAGCTATTTTAAGCTATGTAGAGGCAGCAACCTGCGCAAAAAGGGTTGTATTTTTTCGTGCCTTTAACCTCTCCAGGAGTCAAATCAGCGGATTTGACTCTTTTTTGTTTTTTAATATGCTGGAGGAGCGGGTTGAAATGAATTTGGTACATGTGTTAGAAACGATTAGCAGTTGGATATGGGGGGCGCCTCTCATCATTCTTGTGATGGGAACGGGATTGTGGCTGACCATACGTTTAAAATTGCTGCAGGTATTCCGCCTGCCTTTGGCGATCAAGCTGATTGGCAAGGCCCCAAATGAAGGCATCGGAGATGTAAGCAGCTTTGCGGCCCTGAGTACGGCGTTGGCGGCTACAGTCGGTACAGGAAGCATTGTCGGTGTAGCGACAGCCATTAAGCTGGGCGGGCCGGGTGCCTTGTTCTGGATGGTCGTGGCTGCCTTTTTCGGGATGGCGACGAAATATGCGGAAGGTGTGCTTGCGGTAAAATACCGGGTGAAGGACCGGAATGGACAATTTTCCGGTGGCCCGATGTATTATATTGAAAAGGGTTTGGGGCGCCGCTTTAAACCGCTGGCGATGCTGTTTGCCTTTTCGAGCATGCTGGTGGCGCTGTTCGGAATCGGAACGTTTCCGCAAGTGAAGGCCATTGTGTCTTCGACCGAAAACAGCTTTGGTGTTCCGCCGATTGCAACGGCGTTGATTATTGCTACCCTTACAGCACTGGTTACCATTGGAGGGCTCAAAAGCATTGCCAAGGTATCGACCAAGGTCGTTCCCTTTAAAACAGGCCTATACGTACTGATCTGTATCATCGTACTGATTCGGTTTGCAGACCAGCTTCCGGCCGCCATTGCACTTGTGCTGCACTCCGCATTTTCGACCACGTCTGCGACGGGCGGCTTTGCCGGGGCTACGATTATGCTGGCGATGCGCAGCGGGGTAGCCAGAGGTATTTTTGCCAATGAGGCCGGTCTGGGAAGCGCACCGATTGCAGCCGCAGCTGCCAAAACCAAATGGCCTGCGGAGCAAGGGCTGATCTCCATGACAGGTGTGTTTATTGATACGATGGTTATTTGTCTGATGACCGGGCTGACGCTGCTGGTAAGCGGTGTATGGAGCGGACCTACTGATGCGGGCCTGATGACTCAACAAGCATTCTCCAGCGCGTTCCCGCTGGGTGCAGAACTGCTCACGATCATTCTGATTATGTTCGCGTTCACGACCATGCTCGGCTGGAACTACTACGGGGAACGCTGTGTTGAATATTTGCTTGGCGTCAAGTGGATCAAACCGTATCGTTATTTGTTCATTGCCCTGGTTGCTGGAGGCGCGTTCATCAAGCTCGATGCCATCTGGCTGCTGGCAGATATCTTTAACGCAATGATGGCTTTTCCCAACCTGATTGCACTGCTCGGCTTGTCAGGCATCGTCGTTGCAGAAACACGCACCTATATGGATTCCCTGTATCCTAATAAGAAAAAGGGAATTCTTGCAGGTGCCAGTGTAGGCGCAGCGATCCAGGTAGAAGAAAAAGGACAAACGGCCAATTTATAAAAATTGAAAGCTATAACCTTCAAAAGGGAGTGTCTTCAGCCATCACAAGCTTGAGGACACTCCCTTTTTGATTTTTAAAGCGATGCGCTCAAAATATCCAAAATATCTTCCTGATTCAGCTTTTTATAATTACCGAAGCCCCCGTGCTCCATCTCACGGGCTGCGATGGTTGAGACAATTGTCCGATTTTGGTAGCTGAATCGTCAACGCTGAGCAATATCCTGGAAAAATCCAATGATGAATTCGAAGAACGATTTCTCTATATCGGTGTGCAGTTCCCCAGCAGGATAGGACAGATAGATTGTTCGCATACATCGAGGCTCCCTGATTTGAAGCAGCTTGATGTCTTCGGTTACGATGTTCTTCCACAGGATAGAAGGAATAAAGGAGATACCGAGTCCGGTTTGGATCAACCCTCTAACCGTAGCCGGATCATCACTTTCAAAGACGATGTTCGGTTCAAAAGGGATGTGGGTAAAAAAGCGGTCCGTTGTCTTTCTTAGCGAATGACCAGGTGTAAGGCTGATAAACTTCTCATGCTCCAGATCTTTCAGGAGTACGGTGTCCTGAGCGCTCAGAGGGTGAGATTTTGGTACGCCAAGCAAAATTTCCTCTTCCAGCAGGATGGCATGCTCGTTGTCTGCCAGCTCTTCGGACGTAATCGCAAAATCGTACGCCAGTCCTTTCTTCACCATCGCAGGGTGCTGGGTCAGGTTGAATCTAATTTGAGGGTAGAGATCACGAAACTTGCCGACAAGGTTGGGCAATAGCATCGAGCCGACGGCGACGTATAACGTGATGACCTCTACCTTTTCGTTCTTCATTTCTTTGACTTCGGAGATGCCTTGCTCTAGCGCTGAGAGCGACTGGTTCACTCTCTTCAGGAACTTTTTGCCATATTCATTCAGCACAATATGTTTTCCTTCACGGTCAAATAGCTGCACACCCAATTCCGTCTCCAGGTTTCTAATCATTTTACTTAGGGCAGGCTGTGAGATAAACAATTCGTTCGCGGCACGTGTGACATGCTCATACTTTGAGGTCACTTGAAAATACTTAAGCTGTAAATAATCCATAGTGAAGTAATCCCCTTTATAACCATTAGGTTATCGATCATATGTGAATATATATATTTTACAGGTATTTGCTCACTTCTTACAATTGACAATGTAGAGAAGATGAATCCGCTAAAGGTGGTGAGCTTCTGAATATCGTTTTTACATTTCCCGGCCAGGGGTCACAGGTTCCTGGAATGCTCCAGGATGTGCCCGAATATGTGAAAAAGGCAACAAGCATCATCGGAACTGAACTGCGTGATGATGAGGAGGCTATGGGATCAACGGTCTGGATTCAGACGGCACTCTTCGTTAAGGAGACGGCAATAGCCTGCCAGTTGATCGAGCAGGGGATCCGGCCCCAATTCGTGGCAGGGCATTCCATTGGTGCATTTCCTGCGGCGGTCATCGCGGGAGTGCTCTCGTTCGAGGATGCGCTTCGGATTGTATGGCTCCGTGCCCGGTTGATGGAAGCAGCCTTCCCTGCAGGTTATGGAATGGGTGTGATTATGGGGCTTACGAAGGCAGAGGTTCAACAAGCCGTGCTTCTCTCCCATAGCGAGGCGGCGCCAGTCTACCTCTCGAATATAAACGCAGAGCAGCAAATCGTCTTATCCGGATCATTGGCAGGGTTAAATAAAGCATTTATGCATGCGAAAAAGCTTGGAGCTGCTAAAACGGCGCTTCTGAAGGTCCCGATTCCTTCACACTCCCCGCTGATGTCAGAGGTAGCCAATAAGCTATTGCTGGAAATACGAACTTTTTCTTTGCGAGATGCTCAAATACCATATTTGGTGAATCATACGGGCAGAAAGATGACAGCCAAGGAAAAAATCGCGGAGGATCTTGCCTTAAACGTAGCATATCCCGTTCAGTGGATGGATATGGCTGCTGTCTGCGTCGAATCGGGAGCTGACTGTTTTATCGAGATGCCGCCGGGTAATACTCTTTCCAGACTTGTCAAGCAAGCTCACAAGGATACCCGGCAAATAAGCGTGTGCGAGATCGGTCTGGAAGCGACTCAGTATCTGATTAGAAAATGGAAGGAGCAAGAAGAATGAATAAAGTACTGCGATCCTGGTCACAAAAACGTGATAAAAAGCAGGAAAAGTTAGGAAAGGTGGAAAAGTGGCTGGACGGAAAATACGTCGACACCTCCCGGATCGTCGACCTGCTGGAGGTGCTAATCGAGCCAGGCGCGAAGGTCGTCCTGGAAGGAGATAATCAGAAGCAAGCATCCTTCCTTTCCCAGAAGCTGCTGGAAGTTGATCCTGGCAAGGTGCATGATCTGCATATGATTATGTCCAGTATTTCAAGACCCGAACATTTGGATATTTTCGAGAAAGGCATCGCCGGGAAGCTGGACTTCTCCTACAGTGGCTCCCAAAGCCTGCGTGTTGCGCAAATGATTGATGACGGGACGCTGAAACTCGGTGACATCCATACGTATTTGGAATTGTTCGGACGTCTCTTTATTGACCTTATTCCAGATGTGGTGCTGGTTGCGGCAGACAAATCAGATCGCGAGGGTAATCTGTATACCGGAAACAATACGGAAGAAACGCCGACGATCGTGGAAGCGGCCGCTTTCAAGGATGGGCTCGTGATCGTGCAGGTCAACGAAATCGTGGACGAACTGCCGAGAATCGATATTCCAGCCTCCTGGGTCGATGTCATTGTACAAGCTGACAAACCGTACGCACTGGAAGCACTGTTTACCCGTGATCCGCAGAATATTACTGAGCTGCAAATTCTGATGGGCATGATGGCGATCAAGGGCATTTATGGAAAACACCAGGTGCAGTCGCTTAATCACGGCATCGGCTTTAATACTGCAGCGATTGAGCTTCTGCTGCCGACCTATGGTGAGCAGCTCGGCCTGAAAGGGAAGATTGCCAAGCACTGGGCCCTGAATCCGCATCCGACTTTGATTCCGGCGATTGAATCCGGCTGGGTCGAAAGCATTCACAGCTTTGGAGGCGAGGTCGGTATGGAGAAATACATTGCGGCTCGTTCCGATGTGTTCTTCGTCGGCAAGGACGGGTCTATGCGCTCCAACCGCGCGATGTGCCAGGTTGCAGGCCAATTCGCTGTAGATATGTTTATCGGATCAACGTTACAAATGGACTACGCAGGCAATTCGTCTACCGTTACTTCCGGCAGACTGTCCGGTTTTGGAGGAGCACCGAATATGGGGCATGATCCTCGGGGACGGCGGCATGCAACTCCTGCCTGGCTTGACATGATCGAGCGCCCGACAGAACTCTCCAAAGGCCGGAAATTGGTCGTGCAGATGGTTGAAACATACGGTGCCAACAAAAAGCCGGTATTTGTGGATTCGCTGGATGCCATCAAGGTGAAGGATGAATCTGGCCTCGCCATTACGCCGGTCATGATTTACGGGGATGATGTCACTCACGTCCTCACTGAGGAAGGCATCGCATACCTCTACAAGACGGACAGCATAGAGGAGAGAAAGAAGGCACTCGCGGCCATTGCGGGCGTAACGCCTTTAGGGATGGAAAGTAATGAGAGCGATGTAAGCCTGCTGCGTGACAGAGGGATCGTGGCCTATCCGGAGGATCTTGGGATCATGCGCAGACAAGCCAAGCGATCGCTGCTGGCAGCACAGACGGTCAACGACCTCGTAGATTGGTCAGACGGGTTGTACGATCCGCCGGCTAAATTCCGGAGCTGGTCTTAAAGCCATGCTCACGATGAATCATTCAGCTTTCGCGGCTTCTCTGGCTGCCAAGGCTGTAACGGCACTGATGGAAGAGGCTCTTCTTACGCCCAAGCCTGGACTTGTCGATGCCAGAGACAATGGCTCTCATACAGATATGTCCATCGATCTAATGCTTGCATCTGCAAGAGTATTGGAGGATACGTTTCGGGAAATAGCCATTGTGTCATACCTTCACCCGGTGGACCAGACTTTGCGCGAGCAGATAGCTCTAATCGGACGTGAGGGCGAGAAGGTGATGCTCCGTGCAACGAATGGTGTCAATACACATAAGGGTGCCATTTGGGCTCTTGGCCTTTTAACCAGTGCACGGGCAGCCTTTCCAAGGGAACGGGACCCACATCAGATTATGAGCATTGCAGGCAGAATCGCATCGTTCCATGACCGGTATCGCCCGGTGCAGCGGACGAATGGACAATCGGTCAAGAAGAAATACGCGGTCGTGGGGGCAGAGGAAGAAGCGAAGCTAGGCTTTCCGCACATCCGGGACGAGGCTTTGCCTGCTTTACTGCGCGCCAGGGCTTGTGAGAAGACAGAGACGGAAGCACGTATAGAAGCTTTATTGGCCTTGATGGCAAGTGTAGATGATACCTGTATCCTGCACCGCGGCCAGTGGTCGGATCTGAAGGCGATTCAGAGAATGTCCGCAACGTTCCTTGCAGCAGACGGATTCAGAACCCAGTCTGGCAGAAAGCTGTTTTATCGCTTGTCCGAGTATTGCAATGTTAGACAACTTTCACCTGGAGGAAGTGCCGACCTGCTAGCTGCCACATTATTTCTTATCGATTGATACTTTTACTTGGAGGTGTCTCTGAAGGATGGAAAAATTACAGTTTCAATACCAGACTACGAAGTCCATTCGTAAGCCGGCGCATATCGGTGTCGTCGGCTCGGGGGATTTGGAGATTATTGTAGAGCCTGTGGAAGGCCAAACCACAAACGTTAGCATTTTAACAGGCAGTGAAGGATTTGGGCAAGTATGGGAGAATGTGCTGACCCGTTTTTTTAACCGCTATCCGATTACTGCCAATATTACAGTTCATGACTTCGGAGCTACTCCGGGTGTAGTCATGCTTAGATTTACGCAAGTGCTGGAGGTGCTGGACTATGCAGAATAGTTTTGTGGAGCTGAATGGACGCGAGAGAGCCAAAGCATTGCTGGACGAAGGGACTTTCCGAGAGGTGCTTGGGCCGTTGGACCAAATCCAATCCCCCCACCTGGAGCCGCAAGGTATTGTTCCCCAAAGCGATGACGGGATCATTCTGGCTCTTGGCGAAATACGCAAACAGAAGGTCTTGATCATATCGATGGAAGGCGCTTTTCAAGGAGGAGGGATTGGTGAAGTCAGCGGGGCCAAAATTTCCGGAGCGCTCGAACTGGCAGTGGAAGCGAATGAGCAGGGGAACCAGCTGTATCCCATCATGATCTTCGATACAGGGGGCGTTCGGCTGCAGGAAGCGAACTATGGGTTGTTGTCGATTTCAGAGATTGCCACCCAGATCGTTGCTCTGCGTAAATACGTTCCTGTTATCGGATTGATCCCGGGACGCGTAGGGGCATTTGGAGGAATGTCCATTACTGCAGAATTGTTCACCACTCTGATTGCTACGAAGAAAGCGCGCCTCGGTCTGAACGGGCCGGAGGTCATTGAGCAGGAAGCAGGGGTTATGGAGTTCGATTCAAGCGACAAAGCCTTGATTTGGAACACCATCGGAGCCAACCAGCGCTTCCAAACCGGATTGATTGATGAAGTGGTGGAAGATACGACAGATGCAGTGATCGAAGCGATTGATACTGCGCTTAAGGCGCCGGCAAAGCCTGCTAGAACAGAGCAAATCGATTTCTATCTGACCCTGTTAAGCAAGCTTGATCCTGCAGAGCCTTGGACACCTGAACGCTATCGCGAATTTTACAAGCAGATACAGCCTGTGCAGCAGCCTGTCCCGCTGGCAAAAGAGGGCGTGGCCGACATTTCGGACAGCAGAGGTTATCGCTGGTTCTCCCGCTTGACGGGCATTGCTCACCCAGTCAGCGATGTTCCTTCAGTACTTGCGGCCGATGTGGAAAAGAACGGGCAATGGTGCAGATATATCGCCATTGTACCAGATGCCTCCAACCGATTCCCGCGTGTCAGAAACGGCGAGGTCGGTATGCTTGAGGGCTGGACGGTGGCTCAAATCATCAGAGACGCAATCCGTCAAGATGAGAAAAAAGAAACCAAACGTCCGATCATTGCCATTATCGATGTACCGAGTCAAGCCTATGGCTATAAGGAAGAAATGGTCGGTATCAGCCTTGCCCTCGCTGCAAGTGCAGATGCTTACGCAACCGCCAGATTAGAAGGTCATCCGGTCATCGGTGTGATCGTCGGTAACGCGATTTCCGGAGGCTTCCTTGCGCATGGGCTGCAATCGAATCGTTTGATTGCATTGGATGACAGCAAGGTCAATATTCAGGCCATGTCCAAGGCTTCTGCTGCTCGAATTACCAAGCGGACGATTGCCGAGCTGGATGAAGCTACCAAGAAAGTTCCGGCTATGGCCTACGACGTTCGTAGCTACAGTACGCTGGGGGCGTTATATCAAATGCTGAGCGGTATCCATGCAGACGATCCACAGAGCAGTGATGTAGCCATCGTGGAACGGACTATTTCCGAGGCTATCGAGAGTACAAAAGGAGCGCCTCGTGACCTTAGCTTCCGCTTGCAGACCAAGGAAGCTCTGGCAGGTGGACGTACGGCGACTAATAACGTTCGAAAAGCGCTTTGGGAGCAATGGTAATTCGACCACATGATCTGATTGAAATTTCCAATTTGGAATGTCTCTCCTTGAATGAAGACAAGGAATGGGTAACCGCCTCGTTGAGGCGGACCCCCTTTGTGGTCGTTCGCCGAGCTGAACCGTCGGCGGATGGTTATATTCCCGTCGGAGTACGTGGACAGGAGCGAAATCAACGGGAAGCTGCATTTCTGGACCCAAACGGGGTGTGTCAGCTCGTCTCTCCTTATGCGATAGCGAGACGTCAGATGTGGAACGCCTTGTCTACAGAGAGACGGCAGCAGCCTGTTCTTCACTTGATGGACTGGTTAGCAGAAATGATGGCGGATTGGCGCTGGGGGCCGACGGGGAGTACAGGATTCGAAATCGTAACGGGATACCCCGCTGTAAAGGCAACCAGTGATCTTGATCTCATAATAGATGGTTCTGGGGATATTGATTATTCTGCAGCCGAGGGCCTCTTGCGCAAGCTGCAGCAGTTGGACGTCCGAATCGATATTCAAGTGGAGGTGAAGGACGGAGCCTACGTTCTACGCGAAATCCTTGAGAGACGGACCAGCACCGTGGTGCTGCGAACTTTTTCAGGTCCGAAGCTCGTCCGCAATCCTTGGCAATGATGGATGTACGATACCAACGGCAAAAGGGAGGAATGCACGACCGTTTGACGTATGCAACATAAGCTCTCAAAGGGGAAGTGCGTATTATGGAAAACACTACAGGCCAAAAAGTTAATATTAATGAAGGCGACATCCTAAAGGTGTTTGCCGTCAGCGGAGCGATCCTGCAAAGCGTTCTGGGAATGTTTCTGAAGTATGCACACACTAATGATGACCTAGCCTTATTAGGCGTTATTTTCAATATAGTAAAGTATACTGCACCAGTCTTTATTTTTGCCATCGTATATGGGATGGTGAAGAATAACCAGCATACAAAGGTATCCCATTTTTACAAGGAAAAATTCGGTGAGCTTGTGATTCCTTATTTTCTGTGGGCGTCAGCCAGCTTGATCTTCTTCCCGGAAATTCAGGTTAATCAGCATGTTACATCATTCTGGACGCTCATCGAGTCATTTGTGCTCGGTAATGCATCATCACAGTTTTGGTACACGGCGATGATGCTGCAATTTCAAGTGCTGATGCCTGTTATTATTTTCGTCTGCTATAAATACCTGGCTAAGCCTAAGCGGGTCATTCCGCTGCTTGTTGTGAGCTTCGTGATCTTCGGAGCGTGGCTATGGATGTACGATACCTTCGTATTCCAAGGAGCATATACGATTAGTCTGCGTTACCTTGACCGCTTTTTCGTCAGTTATTTTATTTATGCTCTACTTGGCGGAATCGCTTGGGTATATAAGGAACGGTTCGACGGGGTGCTTCGGCGGATTCAGTTTATACTCATTCCGGTAATGCTGCTTATTCTCATTTGGACAAATCACGAATTTTTCGGCTTTGGATTTGAGGATATGTCATTTGGTAATCTGATTTATCTGAAGCCGTCCATGACCTTGTACAGTCTGGTCGTGATTTTCCTGATTTACATGCTGGCCAGACATTTGATCAGCCTGAATTCCCGTTCACTTCCCTATTACAAATGGTTATCTACTTACGCGTACCGGGCCTTTACAGCGAACGTATTCATGCTGGTCATCGTACTGCGCCTGTTCGGTGACTTGATAGGCCAGCTTCCTTTCTTCGTGGCGCTGCTGCTGGTTTATCTGACGACTGTAGCCTGCTCGTTCGGCGTCGTCTATGCCTTTGCGCAGCTAAAGGTGTGGGCTGAGAGGGTATTCCTGAGACAAAAAAAGAGCGCACAGCATCAATCACTAAGATAAGTGCTTGAAAATAAACAATGCACGTAACATCGTGTATACAACAATATAATATATGCGTATCTAAGTTATTAGCAGATGGGCGGCAATCCAAAAGGGTATCTCGATGATTGAAGAGATACCCTTTTTGTGAACCTGACTTACTTACATCAGGCGCTGTATTTCATCTTTCAGCGTTTCGGACCGGGTACCGAAAATGACCTGTACTGCACCGTTGCCAAGCCTGATGATTCCCGAAGCTCCAAGCTTTTTGAGGGCATGGTCGTTTACAGCATGGTCGTTTTTGACAACCAGCCGCAGCCGTGTAATACATGCATCAATGCTTTGGATATTGTCCGAACCTCCTAGCTGGGCCAGTATTTTTTCTGCATAGCTCGCTTGGCCGTCAAATGGGGCTTCTGACTTTTCAATGGGTATGGCTTGGTCTGTATCCGAAAGGAGGCTGTCTTCTACGTCGTCTTCACGTCCGGGAGTTTTGAGATTGAATTTGACAATGATAAACCGGAACAGGAAATAATATACGATGGCAAAAGCCAGACCGACTGCAATCATTCGCAGCGGGTGGGTGGACAGCTTCATGTTGACTAAATAGTCGATGAGTCCTGCTGAAAATGAAAAGCCGAGTTTGACATCCAGCAGGTACATGATCAGGCCACTCAGACCTGTAAGCAGCGCATGGATGCCATAAAGCAACGGTGCAATGAACATAAAGGAAAATTCGAGTGGCTCGGTAATTCCGGTCAAAAACGATGCGAGCGCAGATCCGATGAAAATAGAAGCGACCGCTTTGCGTTTTTCAGGTTTGGCTGTATGGATGAATGCGAGGGCGGCTGCCGGGAGAGCGAACATCATAATGGGGAAGAAGCCGGACATGAATAGACCCGCCGATTTATCGCCTGCAAAGAAACGAGTCAGGTCACCATGAACAACCTCGCCAGCCGCATTCGTATAGTCACCAATCTGAAACCATGCGATAGAGTTTAGTACATGGTGCAGACCGAGCGGAATCAGCAGCCGATTGGCAATCATGAACACCATCGATCCTATGCCGCCGAAGCCGACGATCCAGTTGCCGAAGGTTGCAATCCCATCTTGTACCGGGCTCCAGATCATACCGAGCAGAACGGCCAAAATCATGGTGGTGAAGGCGGTAATCATGGGGACGAAACGTTTGCCGGAGAAGAAGCCGAGCCAATCCGGAAGCTGGATGTTATGATATTTTTTGAACAGATAAGCAGACCATCCACCGATAAAAATGCCGCCCAGCACCCCCATATCCAGCTTAACGTCATCGGGGATATATGCGAAAATGCCCGGGACTGCCGCTAAAATGCGGGTCAGTACCATATAGGCGATGACTGCAGATAGTGCGGCTACCGCATCGCCTGCCAGGCCGATCGCAACACCGATGGCAAAGATTAACGCCAGGTTGCCAAAGATGGCGCCTGCGCCTTCGTTCAAAAAAGGAGTGACATAATGATTCAAAAAGCCGCCTACGACAGAGCCGAGCGGAATATCTGTCTCATAGTTGATCAGAGCCAGCCCTTGCAAAATCCCCGCCGCGGGTAGTGTCGCTACCGGAAGCATTAACGATTTTCCGATTTTTTGCAGTAATTTCAGCATGACCTTCTTCCCTTCATCATCAGTTTGGGAACAACATGTTCTCATATGTCTGAATTTGACTACCCATTTTTTTACATCATAAAGGGGGGAATCTGACATAGTCAACGATTATTTCGATATCTGGAACATTTTAAATTTGTAGTTGACAACGCTTACATACTTATATAATATCAAATTTAAGTTAATAATCGTGACGGAGACAGGAGAGCCACGCAGACATCCCATGCCACAACACGGGAGCGGTTTGTAATGGCTTTTCTTTTTTTTGCGCGCGATGAATGCGATTAAAAATCGGGTGATCTATTTGAGGAGGTAGGTTGTATGTCGCCATATGCAGCCGAGTTTATAGGGACGATGATTCTGATTGTCCTGGGTAGCGGAGTGTGCGCAGGAGTATCCCTGAAAAAATCATTTGCCCACGCTTCCGGCTGGATTGTCATCGGAATGGGATGGGGGCTCGCAGTTGCTATTGCAGTGTATGCCGTAGGTCAAATCAGCGGAGCGCATTTGAATCCGGCAGTGACGCTGGCGTTGGCATTTCAGGGTGTCTTTCCATGGCAAGACGTTCCCGGCTATATTGTGGCTCAGGTTCTTGGTGCCATGGCGGGTGCTGTGCTTGTGGTTTTGCATTATTGGCCCCATTGGAAAGAGACGGAGGACGCAGCAACCAAACTTGGTGTATTTGCCACAGGACCGGCTATGGATCATCCGTTCGCCAATGTGCTTAGTGAAATGATAGGTACTTTCATCTTTGTTCTTGCTTTACAGTCGCTTGGTGCCAATTCATTTACAGAGGGCTTGCATCCATTGATTGTGGGTTTTCTGGTGGTGAGCATCGGTTTATCCCTTGGCGGGACGACGGGCTATGCCATTAATCCGGCGAGGGATTTTGGCCCGCGTCTTGTACATTATTTACTACCGATTCCCGGCAAGGGAGCATCCAACTGGAAATATGCGTGGGTGCCACTTGTAGGACCGCTGTTGGGTGGCTCTTTCGGAGGGCTGTTTTACCAGGCTGTGTTTAAAGGATATGCAAGTCCGGCTTTCTGGATTATGCTAGGCATCATTGTGATTGTACTACTGGTTACTTTCCGTTTCAGTCGTACTTATAAAAGCTCTATCACCAACAAACTAACCGTATAAAATGGATTGATTTACAGAGGAGAGATGAACGATGGAAAAATATATTTTGTCACTGGATCAAGGAACGACAAGCTCAAGAGCGATTTTGTTCAATACAGAAGGAGATGTGGTGTATTCCGCTCAACGGGAATTTCCGCAATATTTTCCTCAGCCCGGCTGGGTGGAGCAGAATGCAAATGAAATCTGGAGTTCCATTCTGGGAGTCATCGCATCCTGTCTTTCCGAATCCGGTGTAAAGGCAAACCAGGTTGCCGCCATCGGTATTACTAACCAGCGGGAATCGGTAGTTGTCTGGGACAAAAATACGGGATTGCCTGTGTACAACGTGCTCGTTTGGCAGTCGCGCCAAACCTCGGACATCTGCGAGGAATTGAAGCGACAAGGACATGAGGAGCTGTTTCACAGTAAAACAGGGCTGCTGATCGATCCGTATTTTTCCGGCACCAAAGTGAAGTGGATACTGGACCATGTGGAGGGTGCGAGGGAAAAGGCAGAGCGGGGCGACTTGTTATTCGGTACGATTGATTCGTGGCTGATCTGGAAGCTTTCTGGTGGGACTGCGCATGTGACAGACTACTCCAATGCAGCCCGGACGCTGATGTATAACATTTATGAGCTCAAGTGGGATGAAGACCTGCTCGACATTCTCGGTGTGCCCAAAATCATGCTGCCTGAGGTGAGACCTTCTTCTGAGGTCTATGCGCACACGGTGGATTATCATTTCTTTGGTCAGAATATACCGATTGCCGGTGCAGCGGGTGACCAGCAGGCAGCCTTGTTCGGTCAGGCTTGTTACGAAAAAGGGATGATCAAAAATACTTATGGCACAGGCTGCTTCATGCTGATGAATACGGGGGATCAGCCTGTGGAATCCAAGCATGGTCTCATTACGACCATCGCATGGGGGCTGGAGGAAGGTAAAGTGCAATATGCGCTGGAGGGGAGTGTGTTTGTAGCAGGCTCTGCGATCCAGTGGCTGCGCGACGGTCTGCGTATGTTCCGGGAAGCGAAGGATAGTGAGCCCTATGCGGCCCGTGTATCCTCTACAGAAGGGGTGTATATTGTACCTGCTTTTGTCGGGCTTGGCAGCCCTTACTGGGATAGTGAGGTGCGTGGAGCGATGTTCGGATTGACACGGGGAACTACAAAAGAGCATTTTATCCGTGCCACATTGGAGTCACTCGCTTATCAGACGAAGGATGTGCTTACGGCGATGGAGATCGATTCCGGTATTGCTGTGAAAATGCTGCGGGTGGATGGAGGAGCTGTGCTGAATAATTTTCTGATGCAATTCCAGAGCGATATATTGGATGCTACGGTGGAGCGGCCTGTTATTCATGAGACGACGGCGCTGGGTGCCGCATGTCTGGCAGGTTTGGCTATTGGATACTGGAACAGTATGGATGAGCTTCGCAAGCGTGTGAGGGCGGAACGCACTTTTGTCCCTACGATGGATGAGACAACGCGAGCCAGCTTGTATGAAGGCTGGAAAAAGGCCGTGAACGCGGCAATGGCCTACAAATAGCCTACAAATAGCCCATAGGAAGGTTATCTTCAGGATCGGAGCATGTTTAGCTCTTTTCCGTGTTTACTTTCTCCGCTTTATTAGAATACAAATGCCCCGCAAGATGGACATTTTGAGAAATCGTGTCCATCTTGCGGGGCGAAGTATGCAACTCAGAGGTAAATCCCTTTATTTCGATAGATGGCAGGTCCGGCGGTAACCGCCGAGAACTTAAGATGTGTATTAGCCCTTAACCAGCGCAGGATTCCAGTTTTGCCGGGCTCCGCAGGAGCTGCGGATGACCAGTTCCGGTTCTATCTTAATACATTTTGTCTCCATCTGTTTCTTCATCAGGTCGAACAGCACCATTGCGGCTAGACGGCCTATTTTTTGTGTGTCTTGCTTTACTGTGGTCAGTGGAGGATCGGTGTAGCGACAGGCCTCTATATCATCACATCCCACCACAGCTATATCCTCGGGTACCCTCAAGCCGCTTTCCTTGAAAGCACGGATGGCACCAAAGGCAAGCAGGTCGGTAGCCGCAAAAATAGCCTTTGGCAATTCTCCTTGCTGTATCCACGCTTTCGCGATCTGGTATCCATCTTCCGCCGCGTAGTCCTTAGCATATACAATCCATTCAGGTCTGACCTCAAGGCTAAACCGTTTTAGCGATGTGATGAAGGCTTCTTCTCTCTCTTTAATGACCAAGGATGGGCGTTCAATGCCTATAAAACCCATATCGCGGTAGCCATTCAAGTAAAAATGCTCAACAACCTTCATTGAGATCTTCTGATTGTCGGACATAATGTAGCAGGAATTGGCTCCGGTTAGTTCAATATCGACACCGATGCAGGGGATGAGACTGGCATCGAGATCAAAAACGCTCTTTTCCACCTCATCTCCAGCAATAATAATGCACCCGTCCACTGAAAAATATTTCGAACGAGCCAAATAGTCCTCTCCATTATCCAGAAATTTTTCATTTGAAAAAAACAGCAGATCGTAACCGAGCAAGCCAATCTGTTTTTTGAAGACATTAATGATATCTACAAAAAAGGGATGGCTAAAATCGACATTCAGCTTGCCAGCGAATATAACGCCTACCAGATTAGATTTTTTGGTAGCAAGCGTTTTGGCTGAGGAGGAGGGTCTATAGCCTGTTTCCTCCATTATTTTAAGTACCCGCTGCCGGGTTTCCTCACTGATATCTGTGTAATTGTTTATGATTTTTGAAACCGTTGCCACCGAAACGCCTGCCATACTCGCTATTGTTTTTATATTCATGAATTCCTCCGAAGCTAAACTGGTTTAGTTGAATTGACTTTGCAATTTAAATTTAATGGTTACTCGTATTCTATGCTACCTCATAGAGGAGAGTCAACCGTACTCTTAGGAGAATAGTTTAGCACATCATGGGAATGTAAGTTTATATTGGAGATGGTTTATGTTTTTTTTGTTATTTCACAAATCTCTATTTACAAATACAGACCATTTGTTACATAATGGTAAATGTAAAACGAAACTGCTTTCGTAATGTATGAAGCATTTATTCTAAGATTATACGGGGGGATTCTGCAATGTTAAAAAAGAGTGTTTCATTACTTCTTGTAACCGCTTTAATTGTTGTGTTGGCTGCTTGTGGTAAAGGTGGCGAAGCTGCACAGGACGGGAATAAAAAGGTCACATTAAAGATTATTCATTGGCAGCAGGAAAATATTAACAACTATATAAAGGAAATTAATAAAAAGTTTGAAGAGAAGTACCCGAATGTTCAGGTGGAGTATACGACCGTACCTGCTGACTCAACGTATGATCAACTGATGCAAACGCGTATGAATGCTGGCTCGTCCGGTGATGCAGACATTATTCCTCTGAAATTCAGCTTCGTGGGTGCTCCGCAGGAATGGTCCAAGGGAGCAGCTGATCCGATGTGGAAGCAATGGATTGATGGAGGACTTATAGCCGATCTGTCGGATCAGGCTTTTATAAAAAGCTATAATCCTACAGATGTCAAAAATGCTATGACCTATAAGGACAAGGTATATGGTGTGAATATGGGTAAGGTGGCACTAACAGGATTATTCTACAACAAAGAGATTTTTGAAAAATATAATCTTGCTGTGCCCACAACCTGGGATGAACTGGTACATGTGATGAAGGTGCTCAAGGATAACGGCGTAGAACCGATTGGTTTTGGCGGTAAGGATGTATGGCCTATTAACCTTGCTGTCCAAGGGCTTCAGGCCTCTATCCATGATGATCAGCTGGAATATATCAAAGGGCTGTGGACAGGGAAGACGAAACTGACAGACCCCGTTCAGCTTGAGGTGCTGGAAAAAACACAAATATTGATGAACAATGCCATTGATGGATTTATGGGGATTGACTATGGAACCTTGCCAAGTTTGTTTGCTACAGGGCGTGTAGCTATGATTGCGGATGGCACGTGGGATGCAACTACGATCCAGACAGCCAATCCAGAGATGAAATTTGGTTATTTTCCGATTCCGGGCAGTAATGATCCCGCCAAAAATAAGAACCTTGCAGGCAAATACGATATGACATGGATGGTATTGGAAAAGTCGCCAAACAAGGACTATGCGATCAAATGGCTTGAAATGCTCTCCGAGAAGCAGAATTACACGGATTTTGTGAACGCTGCCGGATTTTTGCCAACACAGCCTGATGTGAAGATAAGTAGTGAGTTTGTTAATGAAATCCAGCCTTCACTGGAAAACTTCAAGCTCTCCTGGGATCAGTTGTTTATCAATCGTAAGAATGTTGGACAGTACATTAAGGATGCCAGCGTACATGCGGAATTTCTGGCGCCCGCCGGTCCGCTAAAGACGCCTTTGGAGCTTGCTCAAAAATCTCAGGCAGACTGGGATGCGGCAGCCCCTAAATAAATCAATAGGCTTTGCATAAGCGCAGATTGGCTACGGTAAAGCTCCCATAATAGAGGATTTTGCAAAATCCTGAATAATGTAAAAAGGTGTGAGGCCCATGTATCCCTTCGGAAAGGGGGCGGCCCGGTTAATACCGTATCTCTTGCTGAGTATTCCGGTGCTGCTCTATTTGCTTCTTGGCTTTGGTCCCTCCATGGTAACTGTACTGTTTTCCTTTACAGATGCATCAGGTGTTCCGGGACAATCATGGAATTTTGTCGGATTCGAGAATTATACGACCTTCTTTACCTCCTCGGATTCAGGAGATCGTATCGCTTCTATTGGTCGTTCCTTATACTTTGCCGTAGCAGTGGTTGTGATTCAAAATGCAGTAGGGCTGTTCATGGCCATCCTTATTAATAAGAAGCTCAAAGGTGATGTATTTTACCGCGCTGTATTTTTTCTGCCTGTTGTACTTGGGGTAACGGTATCTGGCCTGATCTGGCAGCTGATTGCCAATCCGCTTGGCGGTCCTGCGCAAGCCATGATGAACTTTTTTGGAACCAGCTCCAACTTTTTCGGGGATTATGATATTGCCTTTGAACTGATTATTTTCGTGCAAATTTGGATGTACATGGGCTACTCAATGACTATTTTCTTAGCCGGGCTGCAATCCATTCCCAATGATTTATATGAAGCAGGGTATATGGACGGCGCTTCCGGGTGGAAAGCGTTCAAAAATATTACCTTTCCGATGATTGCGCCATCCTTTACAGTCAATATGCTGCTGTCCATTATTGGAGCCTTGCAAACCTTTGACATTATTTATGTGCTGACAGGTGGTAAATTCAACACGACGACACTTGCGTTTGATGTGTATGCAACAGCCTTCGGCTCCGGGACATCGGATTACGGCCTTGCTTCCGCGGTAGCTATGATCCAGTTCCTGTTCGTATTTACGGTGTCGATGATTGCCCTGTATTACTTGCGTAGAAGAGAGGTGGAAATGTAATGAGCAGCTCCAAAGGAACAAAACTATTGAGCTACATCATCGTACTGCTCATGCTTTCCCTATATTTATTTCCGCTTTTCTACCTCTTTAATGTATCGATGAAGACTCAGAGTGAGTATCTGATAGATCCTGTGGCAATAGCCAAAAGTCTGCGCTTGGAGAATTTTATGGATGCCTGGGAGAAAGGGAATTTCTCTCAGTACATGTGGAACAGTATTTTGTATACGGGAGTATCTACGCTGTTAACGCTGGTAATATCCGTGTTTGCAGCTTTTCCGCTGGCGCGGGGATACGTTAAATTCAGCACCTTCTTCTATGTGTTTTTCCTGATATCCATGTATCTCCCGAACCCGCTGATTCCGCAATTTGCCCTCATTAATAGTCTGGGGCTGTACAATACGCAGCTTGGTTTTATTTTGCTGAAAACAACGGGGACCGGCATTGCTTTCCTGATGTTTGTGGGATATATCAAGTCTGTGTCCCGAGAACTGGATGAAGCGGCAGCAATGGACGGGTGCGGATATTCACGCTATTTGTTTACGATTCTTGTACCGCTGATGAAGCCAGTGCTGGCGACAGGCATTATTTTGACCGCGATCGGGGCGTGGAACGACATTATAGGTCCTACCATTTATTTGTCTGATCCTGCGTATCAGCCGGTGACCAAGGGATTGTTCTCCTTCTACGGACAATACATGAACAACTGGCCGCTGCTCGCTTGCGGTATCCTGATTGTTACACTACCGCTGGTTATTTTGTATATTTTCCTCCAGCGCTTTATTGTCGGCGGTGCAATGGCTGGAGCTGTGAAGTCTTGATTCCTGAAAGGATGATGCCGAGTATGAGTGAAAATACCTTTTTATTTCCAGCCAAGTTTATGTGGGGAACCTCAACCTCTTCTTATCAAATTGAAGGTGGTGTCACTGAGGGTGGAAGAACGCCTTCCATTTGGGATACGTTCTGTCAAGCGCCAGGGAAGGTGATAGGAGGAGACTGCGGAGATATGGCTTGTGACCATTTTCACCGCTTTAAGGAAGACGTGCAATTAATGAAGCAGCTTGGCTTTTTACATTACCGTTTTTCCGTAGCCTGGCCGCGTATTATTCCCGCACCCGGCGTGGTTAACGAACAGGGGCTGCTCTTCTATGAGCGCCTGCTGGATGAGATTGAGTCGGCCGGGCTCATTCCGATGCTGACGCTGTATCACTGGGATCTACCGCAGTGGATCGAGGACGAGGGCGGTTGGACGCAGCGCGAGATTATCGGGCATTTTATGACGTATGCCTCTGTAATCATGGATCGATTTGGACAGCGTATAAGCTGGTGGAATACGATAAATGAGCCCTATTGTGCCTCTATTTTGGGCTATGGTACAGGAGAACATGCCCCCGGTCATGAGAACTGGAAGGAAGCCTTTACTGCCGCCCATCATACTCTGCTGTGTCATGGGATAGCCATCAAATTACACAAGGAAAAAGGGCTGACGGGCAAGATAGGTATTACACTGAATATGGAGCATGTGGATGCCGCTTCTGAACGACCTGAGGACGTTGCCGCTGCCGTCCGGCGGGATGGCTTTATTAATCGTTGGTTTGCCGAGCCGTTGTTTAACGGGAAATATCCTGAAGATATGGTGGAATGGTACGGGGCGTATCTGAATGGATTGGATTTTGTAGAGCCCAGTGATATGGAGCTGATTCAGCAGCCAGGGGATTTTGTGGGCATCAACTATTATGCTCGCAGTGTCATTCGAGCGACTACAGACGCTTCGTTGCTGCAGGTGGAGCAGGTTCGCATCGAGGAGCCGGTAACGGATATGGGATGGGAGATTCATCCCGAATCCTTTTATAAGCTGCTGACGCGGATTGAGAAGGATTTTACCAAGGGCATACCCATTTTAATTACGGAAAATGGTGCAGCGATGAAGGATGAGCTGATGAACGGGAAAATTGAGGACACCGGGCGTCAGCACTATATTGAGGAGCATTTAAAGGCATGCCATCGCTTTATCGAAGAGGGAGGCCAGCTCAAGGGTTATTTTGTCTGGTCATTCCTGGATAACTTTGAATGGGCCTGGGGCTACAGCAAACGTTTCGGTATTATACATGTCAATTACGAAACGCAGGAACGGACACCTAAACAAAGTGCGCTGTGGTTCAAGCAAGTGATGGTGAATAACGGGTTTTAGACAGAAAAAGGGGATATCATTTAAGCCGTCATGCTGCAATAACAGAACATGACGGCTTTTAAGACTGCGTAATACTTGTGTAAGGCGGATTATGCTGAAATATCCTGCATATCGAGTATAACAGGGCAGTGGTCGCTACCGGTAATATGACAATCTATGCTTGCGTCTATTAATAGCGGGCGAAGTCTGTCCGAGACGAGGAAGTAGTCGATTCGCCAGCCGATGTTCCGTTCTCTCACCTTCGGCATATAGGACCACCAGGAATAAACCTCCGTCCGGTCAGGATAAAAGTGTCTGAAGGTGTCAATAAACCCGGCGCCCAGCAACTGCGACATTCGCTCCCGTTCCTCAGGCGTAAATCCGGCATTGCCGTAGTTGGCTTTTGCATTTTTCAAATCAATCTCCTGATGAGCCACGTTGAGATCACCACAAATAATGACAGGCTTCGATGCATCCAACTGTTGCAGATAGCTGCGGAAACGGTCCTCCCATTCCAGTCTGTACGGCAGCCTGGACAAATCCCGTTTGGTATTCGGAGTATACACATTAACCAGATAAAACTTCTCGAATTCCAGAGTAATGGTTCTGCCTTCAGGCTCCCCATTTTCTTCAAGTCCATAATGTACAGAAAGCGGCTTGATTTTGGTGAAGATAGCCGTGCCGGAATATCCTTTTTTCTCGGCATAATTCCAGTACTGTGTGTATTCCTCCATGTTCTCCATGAGGATTTGTCCCTCTTGAAGCTTGGTTTCCTGTACGCAAAAAATATCGGGATTTGTTTCTTTTAGATAAGTATAGAATCCTTTGGTCACACAGGCTCTTAAGCCATTAACATTCCAAGATATTAATTTCATTGTCGATCTCCTTATTACTCATCGCGGTCAAGCGGTGTGATTGAATATATCCTCGGTTGGGATAAGCATATATAATGAAATAACTATATGGGGAACAAGATAGATGATAGCAATCTCTGTGTTTTTTTAAAAGGGCAGTTGTTAGCAAACCATGATCTGAACACAAAAAAGGCTGCTCCCAACAAGCGCTAAACCGACATACGGCCTAGTGGAAGCAGCCATTCTACATTAAAAATGCTAACGAAGCTAATGCTCCGACGTCCCCCAAAGGGGTTCTCATCCTGCTGGAACGAAAAAAAACTTCCTAATAGGAAGTTTGTATATACGTCCCAGGAGGGATTCGAACCCCCGACCGACGGCTTAGAAGGCCGTTGCTCTATCCAGCTGAGCTACTGGGACATAAAATTCAAGCGAATATTAATATATCACATGGATGCAAAAGATTCAAGTCTTGTTTCCCATATTATTTAGTTGTTCAGACTTTGTGCAGCATAAATTCAGACTAGACGTGGTTTTTTTTGCCTTATAAAAGGGTATGTTAGAATACAGGTGAATATGTGGAAGACGAGTGGTTGGACTTAAGCTGCTGTTTCTCATATAATCTACAAATACTTTAGCATACGGAGGAGAGGGGGTGCCTTTAATTAAGGACTCCAAGGTGACGACAAAAGAAAATAATATTGTATTGTTTCCAAAGACACTGGACTATTATCAAATTCAACTTACTGTGATGCTTGAAAACGAACGTTACGGAGAGGCGATGGCGATGCTGCGTTTTTTAATGCAGTGTCAGGGACAGGAGCAGAAACAATACGATGAATGGGATGCTCTATTACAATGGCTGGAAGCTGCCTTTCCACAGTATGTTGACAGCGGGGGAGTAACGGACGTTGCGGAAGAAGACGAGGTGGGCGAAGTAGAATTGGCTCGCCGCCATGCACGCTTTAAGCAGGAGCAGGATGCAGGGTATGGCAATAGGCTGCTGCAGATGGCTATGGATGGACCATTATCCGAACAGACGATTTTAGCACTTGAGCAGTTGTCCTATCTGGAGCTGCCGGAAATTGACGATGCCTTGCTTCGCTGGATAAAAGAACGGGAAATCCATCCTCTCCTCCAATTCCGAATTTTGCAAACACTGCGACGACGTGGAATGGAAGGGACGATAGAAATCAGACGGGGAGATGAAAAAGCGGAGATCGAGATTGAAACGGTTCCACTTCAACCGGGTGATTTTCCTGAACAGATTTTGCGTATCTTGGAACGGGTAGCCGATCAGACCGAGGTGCATGAGCCTACGCTGTTCTATTTTGCGCAGGAGCTGTGGTCGCAGTTTGTGATGGCTGTGTATGGTACGAATGATTACAGATCGATGCTGGTGGAAGAGGACGGAATGTCGGATATTTGGGCGGCAGCTCTCCACCAGACGGTTTCGGAGAGTTTGAGTGGAAGCAACAACGAGGAAGAAACACGTGCTATTTACGGCATTACAGATTCGCTGCGCTTCCGTTTTGAGCAGGCGTATCGGTCAATGCGAGTCTTTGTAGCTGCGGGAATGAATACTCCTTGAATGACCGGAAACGTTTACCTGTAAAGCATTGAAAGGGCTGCTCTTGAAAAAGACAGTAATGTTAGATATACTATAATGGTTATTTTGTGTGCGTTGATTGAAATGAAAACTAAGTGAAGATTTTGTTGGAGGGGAAAGCATAAAATGAAAGCAACTTGGGAGAAAATAGAGAAGAACCTTGGGGTTCTTGAAGTTGAGGTTAACGCGGATCGTGTAGCCGCTGCACTCGACAAAGCTTTTAATAAAGTGGTAAAGCAAGTAAGTGTACCAGGATTCCGTAAAGGTAAGGTGCCACGTCCTATTTTTGAAAAACGCTACGGTATTGAAAGCTTGTATCAGGATGCAATCGACTTCCTGCTGCCAGAAGCTTATGGTGAAGCTGTAGAGCAAACGGACATCTTCCCGGTTGATAGCCCGGACGTTGAAATTGATCAATTTGCTAAAGGCGAATCTTTCAAATTCAAAGCAAAGGTTACAGTTAAGCCTGAAGTTACTTTGGGCGAGTACAAAGGCATAGAAGTGTCTGTAAGCAAACTTGAAGTAAGCGACGAAGAATTGACTCAAGAGCTGGAGCGCCTGCAACAACGTCATGCTGAATTGGTTGTCGTTGATGAAGATGCTGCTCAATCCGGTGATACAGCTATTATCGACTTCGACGGTTCCGTAGACGGCGTACAATTCGAAGGCGGACAAGCTGAGAAGTATTCTCTGGAGCTGGGCTCCAACACCTTCATCCCTGGCTTTGAAGATCAAGTGATTGGTTTGCACACTGGCGATTCCAAGGACGTTGAAGTAACGTTCCCTGAGAACTACCATTCTGCTGACCTGGCTGGCAAACAAGCTGTATTCAAAGTGAAAGTTCATGAGCTGAAACGCAAAGTTCTTCCTGAACTGGACGATGAATTTGCTAAAGATGTAAGTGAATTTGACACACTGGCTGAATTCAAGGAAGATCTGAAAAAGCAATTGCTGGAGCGTAAGGAGAATGAAGCTAAAGCAGCTCGTGAAGGTGCTGTAGTGGAGAAAGTTGCTGAGAATGCAACAATCGACATTCCTGAAGCAATGGTCAAGAGTGAAGTGCAAAACATGGTTCGCGATTTCGACAACCGTCTGCGCAGCCAAGGCATGAACCTTGAAATGTTCCTCGGCTTCTCCGGTCAAAGCAAGGAAGACCTGGAAGAGCAAATGAAAGCTGATGCTGAAAAGCGCGTGCGTAACAACCTCGTGCTGGAGCAAGTGGCTAAGGCAGAAAACATCGAAGTTTCCGAAACGGAAATTAATGAAGAGCTGCAAAACATGGCTGATGCTTACAAACGTTCTGTTGAAGAAATCCGCAGTATTCTGGAAAGTAACGGCTCGTTAGCCAACTTGAAAGAAGAGGTCTCACTGCGCAAAACAATTGCTTTGCTGGTGGAAAACAGCAAAGAAGTTGAAGCACCAGCTGCAGCTGCTGAGTAATTTAAACGATAAAAATATACGGGGTATGCTGTTACAGGCTGCAACGTAGTAATTAGATAGGGATAAGGCACGTAGTGAAAGTTACGTGCCTTATTTTCACCTTAGGAAACCTAAATTTTGGTCGTTTATGGAAAGCGCTGTAAGTGGTGTTTTCGTGTTTTACATAAGTCACCACCGTACATTTGCACATACATATGAAACATGGTTAAATATGAGAAGGTCTCGGCAAAGCGTATTGTAAACAGCCGCACTTTAGATGAGCGGATGCAAATATGACACGAGACTCTGAACATGTTAAAATATTTTGTAAGGTGTTCACGTTTCATGCTCACCGCTTTCGTTTTAATGGGACTTAAGGAAGCGGATGAATACAGGTGTTCATTTTAATTAAGAAAAGAGGTTGGTCGTGATGAGTCTCGTCCCTATGGTTGTGGAACAAACGAATCGAGGAGAACGATCTTACGATATTTACTCGCGGTTGCTTAAGGATCGCATCATTTTCCTGAGTGGCCCGATTGATGACGATGTCGCCAATCTCGTCATTGCACAGCTATTGTTCCTTGCTGCGGAAGATCCGGAGAAGGATATCAATTTGTATATTAACTCGCCAGGTGGTTCTGTAACTGCGGGCATGGGTATATATGATACAATGCAATTTATTAAGCCGGACGTATCAACGATCTGTGTAGGCATGGCTGCAAGCATGGGTTCTTTGTTGCTCACAGCGGGTGCACCAGGCAAAAGATACGCGCTTACTAACAGTGAGGTTATGATCCATCAGCCGCTCGGCGGCATTCAGGGGCAAGCCTCTGATATGCTGATTCATGCGGACTGGATTATCAAAACACGTGCCAAGCTGAATCAAATCTATGTAGAGCGTACGGGTCAGCCCCTCGAAAAAATCGAACGTGATACTGACCGGGATTTCTTCATGGAAGCAGAAGAGGCAAAAGCATATGGTATCATTGACCAGGTGCTGTCTAAACCGATTAATCTGTAAAGGGGTGGCTCTATGTTTAAATTTAATGATGAAAAAGGACAATTGAAATGTTCTTTCTGCGGCAAATCTCAAGATCAGGTTCGCAAACTTGTTGCCGGACCAGGTGTATATATATGTGACGAATGCATTGAGCTGTGCACGGAGATTGTGGAAGAGGAATTGGGTCATGAAGAAGAAGTAGATCTGAAAGACATTCCGAAACCGATGCAAATCCGTGAGATTTTGGACCAATATGTCATTGGTCAGGATCAAGCGAAAAAATCGTTGTCTGTAGCGGTATATAACCATTACAAACGTATTAATACACAAAACAAAATTGATGATGTAGAGTTACAAAAAAGCAACATTCTGATGCTTGGACCTACAGGTTCGGGTAAAACGTTGCTTGCGCAAACGATGGCTAAAATTTTGAACGTACCTTTTGCTATTGCAGATGCCACTTCCCTCACGGAAGCCGGTTATGTAGGTGAAGACGTTGAAAACATTTTGCTGAAATTGATTCAAGCAGCCGATTATGATGTGGAAAAAGCCGAGCGCGGTATCATCTACATTGACGAAATTGATAAAGTAGCCCGTAAATCCGAAAACCCGTCCATTACGCGCGACGTATCGGGAGAAGGTGTACAGCAGGCCTTGCTTAAAATTTTGGAAGGCACGGTTGCTTCTGTACCTCCGCAAGGTGGCCGCAAGCATCCGCATCAAGAGTTCATTCAAATTGACACCACAAATATCCTGTTTATTTGCGGCGGTGCTTTTGACGGTCTGGAGCAAATGATCAAACGCCGTATCGGTAAAAAGGTCATTGGCTTTAATGCCACTAGCGAACAAAAAGATCTGAAGCCAGGGGAATATACTTCCATGGTATTGCCTGAGGATCTGTTGAAATTCGGACTGATTCCGGAATTCGTAGGACGTTTGCCAGTCATTTCTACGCTGGAGCCGCTTGATGAGAATACATTGGTTCGTATCTTGTCGGAGCCGAAAAATGCGTTAACCAAGCAATACCAGAAGATGCTGGAACTGGATAATGTGCAGCTGGAATTTAAGCAAGATGCTCTGGAAGCCATTGCTCGTGAGGCGATCAAGCGTAACACGGGTGCCCGTGGTCTTCGCGCGATCATTGAAGGTATTATGCTCGACGTCATGTATGAAGTTCCTTCCCGTGATGATGTGACGACTTGCGTCATCAACGAGCAGGTAGTAAAAGACAAAATCGCACCGGAACTCGGTCGTACAGATAAGGATAAAAAACAAGAAGAGAGCGCCTAAGGATTGATACTTCGCGATCTCTACAACATGAGAAGCCGGATCTCCACTTCACTAAACCGTATGAGGTTTTAAGGGGTGGAGGTTTGGTGTTAATGGGAGAGAAAAGTACATGTTCTTAAGACAAGACACACGTCCCGTTAAAGTCGGGAATCTGACGATTGGCGGCAGCAATGAAGTCATTATCCAAAGTATGTGTACAACCAAAACAGCAGATGTGGAAGCTACTGTAGCCGAGATTCTTCGCTTGGAGGAAGCCGGATGTCAACTGGTGCGGGTTACGGTCAACAATGAGGAAGCAGCCGCTGCCATTAAGGAAATTAAAAAACGGATTCATATTCCGCTCGTCGCGGATATTCATTTTAATTACAAGCTGGCTCTACTGGCGATTGAAAACGGAATTGACAAGGTCCGCATTAATCCAGGTAATATTGGTCGACGCGAAAAAGTGGAGGCTGTCGTTAATGCGTGTAAGGAAAAAGGGATTCCGATTCGGATTGGTGTCAATGCCGGATCATTGGAGCAGCATTTGCTGGATAAGTATGGCTATCCGACGCCAGAAGCGATGGTAGAAAGCGCGCTGTACCATATCGGTATTTTGGAGGAGCTTGATTTCCACGATATTATTGTGTCTCTGAAAGCGTCTGACGTACCCATGGCGATTGCTGCTTATATGAAGGCCGCTGAAATTATCAAGTATCCGCTTCATCTGGGTATCACCGAAGCAGGTACGCTCTTTACCGGAACGGTTAAAAGTGCGGCGGGTATGGGGGCCTTGCTGGCATCAGGCATCGGCTCCACGATGCGTATTTCACTCAGTGCCGATCCGGTGGAAGAAGTGAAGGTTGCACGGGAGCTACTCAAAACGTTTGGACTAATCACCAACGCTGCGACATTGATTTCCTGTCCAACTTGCGGACGTCTGGATATTGATCTGTTCTCTATTGCCAACGAGGTAGAGGACTATATTGCCAAACTCAAGGTGCCGATTAAAGTATCGGTGCTGGGATGTGCAGTAAATGGTCCGGGTGAAGCGAAGGAAGCTGATATCGGCATTGCTGGAGCACGCGGGGAAGGGCTTTTGTTCCGTTACGGTAAAATGATCCGCAAAGTACCCGAGGCTGACATGGTTGATGAATTGAAAAAAGAAATTGATGTCATCGTCAAAGCGTATGAAGAGACAGGCAAAATCCCGGGGCGTGAAGAACGCCATACAGCTGAGAAAGTATAGACCCAATCAGTTTTTATACAGAAGTATAATCATTCTTTATGGTCATTATATCATCGCCGTGAAGAACAGTTCTGTTACAGAATTGTTCTTCACGGTGTTTTTGTATTTTCCTTCTGATCTTTTGAAAGACTGCCGTTTAGCTATCGTGGAAAAGGAAATACTGTCTTTCATAGAGCGGCATTTTTCAATTTGCTGAGATGAGAAACGGAGGAAATACAATGGACTTGACTATGATTTTGTTGTTGGTACAAATGTTTTTCGGGATTGTCATCGGTCTGTATTTCTGGAATCTCCTACGGAGCCAGAAAACGAACCGTAGCGCGGTGGACCGGGAGTCCCGGAAGGAGCTGGATAAGCTGCGCAAGCTGCGCTCCATTTCACTTACCAAGCCGTTGGCGGAACGTACTCGGCCAGCAACGTTACAGGATATCGTCGGACAGAAGGACGGACTGCGTGCGCTCAAGGCGGCCTTATGTAGTGCAAATCCACAGCATGTCATTATTTATGGCCCGCCGGGAGTGGGGAAGACGGCTGCTGCGCGTGTAGTGCTGGAAGAGGCGAAGAAAAATCTGTCCTCTCCATTCAAGGCTGATGCGAAATTCACGGAAATTGACGCCACGACGGCCCGTTTTGATGAGCGTGGCATTGCAGACCCGTTAATTGGCTCGGTGCATGATCCCATTTATCAAGGGGCTGGAGCTATGGGGGTAGCGGGTATTCCGCAGCCTAAGCCTGGCGCTGTAACGAAGGCGCATGGTGGCATGCTGTTTATTGATGAAATCGGCGAATTGCACCCGACGCAGATGAATAAGCTGTTGAAAGTGCTGGAGGACCGCAAGGTATTTTTGGAGAGTGCGTATTACAACTCAGAAGACACGCATACTCCTGCCTACATCCACGATATTTTTCAAAATGGATTGCCAGCGGATTTTCGTATGGTAGGTGCGACGACCCGTTCGCCGCATGAGCTGCCACCTGCCATTCGCTCCCGTTGTATGGAAATTTATTTCCGTGCCCTTCAGCCGCAGGAGATTGCTCGTATTGCTGAGGATGCTGTCCACAAGCTGGGCTTTGGGCCTTGTCCCGAGGCGGTCGAGGTCGTACAGCGTTACGCTACGAATGGTCGGGAGGCAGTCAATATGATCCAGCTTGCTGCTGGTTTGGCGCTTACCGAGAAGCGGGAACGTCTCAATGCGTCTGATGTGGAATGGGTTGCGGGAAGCAGTCAAATTCAACCGCGTCCTGATCGAAAAGTACCGGGCTTGCCGCAAATCGGTTTTGTTAACGGATTAGCTGTATACGGCCCGAATATGGGGATGCTGCTGGAAATTGAGGTTACGGCGGTTCCGGTTCCTGAAGGAAAGGGAAGCTACAATATTACGGGAGTAGTTGATGAGGAGGAAATTGGAGGGGGCTCCCGTACACTGCGACGCAAGAGTATGGCTAAAGGTTCTGTGGAAAATGTACTGACCGTTTTGCGTACACTCGGATTGTCTCCGTCGAATTACGATCTGCATATCAATTTCCCTGGGGGCACGCCAGTAGACGGTCCGTCTGCAGGAATCGCAATGGCAACAGCTATTGCATCCGCCATGCGGGGAATTCCGGTGGATCACGAAATTGCGATGACTGGCGAGGTTAGCATCCACGGCCGTGTCAAACCAATTGGTGGCGTATTAGCCAAGGTTGAGGCAGCTTTTCAGGCAGGAGCCAAAAAGGTGATCATTCCGCAGGAAAACTGGCAAGCTCTTTTTGATAGTGTTGAGGGCTTACAGGTCATTCCCGTACAGTCGGTTACCGAAGTATTCCGTCATGTGTTTGGAGAAGAAATGACGTTGGAAGCACCTGTGCATGCACCAATTGAGACTTTTCTCCCATCCCAATCTTCATTGTTACAGGCCGATGGAACGCATAATGGGGCGATATCTGATACAGGATCTTGCTAAAAAGTGACCCTTTCATTGGTTTTTTTATTTAACATTTGATAAAATATGAAAGATAACAACGTGAGGATTGTAAAATCCGGAACCTGAGAATCACTGGAGGTGCGAAAGCGATGGGACCCAACAAGACAAAAGGTCGTCGTTTTCCTTTGCTGCCTTTAAGAGGACTTCTGGTCTACCCGAGCATGGTTCTGCATCTCGATGTGGGCCGGGAAAAATCGGTCAAGGCTTTGGAAAAAGCGATGGTTGAAGACAATTTGATTCTCCTGTGTTCTCAATCTGAGGTAAATATTGAAGAACCCGCACAAGAGGATATTTTTCGAGTCGGCACGGTAGCCAAGGTGCGCCAGATGCTCAAGCTTCCTAATGGAACGATTCGGGTGCTGGTGGAAGGGCTGGAACGTGCCGAGATTATCCAATATACGGACAATGAAGAATATTACGAGGTACTGGCCAAGGAATTGCATGAGGCAGAAAACGTGCAGCCTGAGACGGATGCGCTGATGCGCACTGTATTGACCCAGTTCGAGCATTATATCAACTTGTCCAAAAAGGTAACGCCCGAGACACTTGCCGCGGTATCCGATATTGAGGAGCCTGGACGGCTGGCAGACGTGATCACAAGCCATCTGACGCTCAAGATTAAGGAAAAGCAGGATATTCTGGAGACGATCGACGTAACTCAGCGTCTGGAGAAGCTTCTGGATATTTTGAACAACGAGCGCGAAGTTCTGGAGCTGGAACGTAAAATCAGCCAGCGAGTGAAAAAGCAAATGGAAAAGACGCAGAAGGAATATTATCTGCGTGAACAAATGAAGGCGATTCAGAAGGAGCTTGGCGAGAAGGAAGGTCGTGCAGGAGAAGTTGAAGAGCTGCGCAACCAGTTGAGTGAGCTGGAGCTGCCTGTTCCGGTAAAAGAGAAGGTCGAAAAGGAAATCGACCGTCTGGAAAAAATGCCTGCAAGCTCCGCCGAGGGTGGCGTCATCCGCAATTACGTCGATTGGCTGTTAAGCTTGCCATGGAATACGTTCACCGATGATGACCTGGATATTGCCAAAGCCGAAGAGGTGCTGAATGATGACCACTACGGACTGGATAAACCGAAGGAGCGGGTACTGGAGTACTTGGCTGTACGCAAGCTGGTGAAGACCATTAAGGGACCGATTCTGTGTCTCGTAGGTCCGCCAGGGGTCGGCAAGACCTCGCTGGCTCGTTCGATTGCCAAATCCATGGGCCGGGAATTTGTCCGCATCTCCCTCGGTGGTGTGCGGGATGAAGCAGAAATCCGTGGCCATCGCCGGACTTATGTTGGTGCGATGCCGGGGCGTATCATTCAGGGAATGAAGACGGCAGGCACGTCTAATCCGGTCTTTTTGCTGGATGAGATTGATAAAATGGCTTCCGATTTTCGGGGAGACCCATCAGCAGCATTGCTGGAGGTGCTTGATCCTGAACAAAACAATACGTTCAGCGACCATTTTGTCGAGCTGCCATTTGATCTATCCAATGTAATGTTTGTGACGACAGCAAATGCTGCACACAATATACCGCGCCCACTCATGGATCGTATGGAGACACTTTATATTCCTGGCTATACCGAACTGGAGAAGCTGGAGATTGCCAATCGTTATCTACTGCCCAAGCAGAAGAGAGAGCATGGTCTGGAAGAGGAGCAGTTGGTTATCGGCGAGGATACGCTGATGCGTGTCATTCGCGAATATACCCGTGAATCGGGCGTGCGGAATCTCGAACAGCAATTGGCCTCCCTATGCCGTAAGGCTGCGAAGTCAGTTGTATCCGGTGGGGAAGGATCGATTCAAGTCACACCGGATAATCTGAAAGATTATTTGGGCATCGCCAAATTCCGGTACGGTGTAGCGGAACTGGAGGATCAGATCGGTATGGTTACAGGCCTGGCATGGACAGAGGTCGGTGGTGAAACGCTGATGATTGAAGTGACTGTCGTACCTGGTGCCGGTAAACTGATTCTTACGGGTAAGCTTGGAGACGTGATGAAGGAATCCGCACAGGCGGCATTCAGCTATACTCGTTCCAAAGCGACCGAGTTGGGCATTGAACCGGATTTTTATGAAAAAAATGATATTCACATCCATATTCCTGAGGGAGCCATTCCGAAGGATGGACCTTCTGCTGGAATCACCATTGCTACGGCATTGATTTCGGCATTGACCAACCGTCATGTATCGAAGGATGTGGCTATGACGGGCGAAATTACCCTGCGCGGTCGCGTGCTGCCGATTGGTGGTTTGAAAGAGAAGTCGCTGGCAGCTCATCGGGCAGGCTACAAAAAAATTCTGCTTCCAAAAGATAATGAACGGGATTTGAAGGATATTCCCGACAGTATCCGGCAGGATGTTGAATTCGTTCCCGTTGCCCATATGGATCAGGTGCTGAAGCATGCTTTGGTTGAGCAGGCAAGGGTACATTAGAGAGGAATTAAGGACACAATGAAAGTAACAAAAGCAGAATTTATTATTAGTGCGGTTGGTCCCAATCAGTTTCCTGTAGACGCTTTGCCAGAGATTGCTCTGGCAGGGCGCTCTAATGTCGGGAAGTCTTCATTGATTAACCGCATGATTAGCCGCAAAAATTTGGCGCGCACCAGTTCTACGCCAGGGAAAACCCAACAGCTTAATTATTACCGGATTAATGATGATCTCTATTTTGTCGATTTTCCCGGCTACGGCTACGCTAAAGTATCCAAGACGTCCCGCAAAGCCTGGGGGCAGATGATCGAGTCTTATTTGCTGGAGCGGGAGCAACTCAAGCTGGTGCTGCAAATGGTTGATTTGCGCCATCCGCCGTCCAAGGATGATATCATGATGTATGATTGGCTGCGTCATAACGGGCTTCCCGTATGTGTTGTAGGTACAAAGGCAGATAAAATCCCCAAAACACGACGGGAAAAGCATTATAAAGTCATTAAGCAGGAACTTGGAATACTTCCCGGTGGATTGTTTATCCCCTTTTCATCTGAAGAAGGCATGGGCAAGGAAGAACTGTGGTCTGTCATCTCCAGCTATATAGAGAATGACGACGAAGGACAGACGGAATTGTAAATGCAGGGCGCCCTTGGGGCGTCCTTTTTCATGGTGTATGGATTTCAGATTGATGTAGATTTCAGAATATTTAAAACTCATTAAGCTGGTAGGAATAATACTTATATCTAAGAAATCACGCGGATTTCCTGCAGAAAAGTGAGCATATGGGGGATAATGCTACCTCAATGAAGATATTTTCCGTTTAATTCTCATGAATGACCGATTTTTGTGAACTGATCTGAAAGAAAAGCGCTGTGGGTCTGATGTATAATAAATTGTAAAGCTCGAACTATAGGTTCAGGAAAGAATTGAGGAGATTGGTATGGCTCAGCGGTTAGCCACAGAGTATGTAAAAACCACTTTGACCTTGTCAGAAACTCAAATGGATGAATTTTTGCAGGCAGTGGATGATCCCCAAGTGCATTACCGAATTAAAGTGCTGGATAACGGGGGACAGGAAATCGTTCTGGAGCATACTGCGGGTGAGGAAGTTCATTTGTTTTTTGAAGCCAAAGAGGAAGAATATGTCTGTGAATTGACTTGCCGCTTAATTCATCCGCAACTAACCTTGTTTATACGCAAACTTTTTGTTCGCTTTAAGGGTGAGGGCATTGTTTACCGGATGTATCAAGGATTCACGATGGTGTATTTTTATAACAAAGGCACTGTTCGCAAAATTATGGAGAAGAATGCCGAAGGCTCCAGGCTGGTATTTGAATATAAAAACACAGTACAGGAACTACAACAGCTTTATCAGCATCAAAACGTGGAAAATGAAATATCAGCCGTGTATAATCTCATTAATTCGTTGCTGGATCAACGGAATCTGGCTCATACATTCTCGGAGCTTGAACAGATTGATCAAAAGCTTCGAATGAGCTGCTCCAGATTGTTTGCACTGGAAGCTTAAATTTGGGCTTTGGCATGCTGAAATGAATCGTTATGCAGAGCAGTCTCTTTCGCTACTGGAAGGGGCTTTTTTATTCCAAAAAAATGATTGCATTTGCTGTACATTGATGTTATTTTTAATCTCGTTGAAAATGAATATAGGAACCAGGATTCACTCAGGACATTGAATGTTGCGAGAGGTTATCCCTCGGGAAGTGAATGACGTAGGTCCTAGCGGATGAAATTTTTTTCAAACATTTTATTCCTAGGAAGGGGGAACCGAAAGATGGAATTGGAGTACTCAACTTTCGGAAGACACGTTGCCGTAGATACTTGGGGTGTTGAGTTTGAATTGCTGAATAATGCGCAGTTTCTGGAGACTCAATTGGTTGAGGCTGCTGAAGCTTGCGGAGCAACGGTGATGTCCGTTCAA
The DNA here is from genome assembly GCF_000236805.1 of Paenibacillus peoriae KCTC 3763. Classification (GTDB taxonomy): domain Bacteria; phylum Bacillota; class Bacilli; order Paenibacillales; family Paenibacillaceae; genus Paenibacillus; species Paenibacillus peoriae. The sequence continues at coordinate 239,496 of NZ_AGFX01000030.1, forward strand.
TCCAAGCAATTTGAACCACAGGGAGCTACTGTGCTTGTAATGTTGTCGGAGAGTCATCTCTCTATTCATACGTATCCTGAGAGAGGATTTGCCGCTATTGATTGTTACACCTGCGGTGAGACTGTTGATCCGCAGCTGGCTATCGATTACCTGGTATCCGTCCTAAAACCGGAAAAAACATATGCGAAGAAGCTGATTCGCGGCTTGGGAGAGCTTCAGGTGGAATCACCGGAGAGCAAGTGCGCTGAATTGGTGTAATTTGTTTCTTATGGAGCCATTCGCGTGGTCCTATATCATAACCATGGAATTTTCCATGGTTATTTGTCTTAAAAGTAGTCTACACTAAATTAAATGATACAGAGCGTGGCGGATGTTCAGGTAATCCATCTAATTTTCATAAACAATTCATAAAACAGCCCGAGGAGAATCGGACTTCTGTGATATAATTAACATAGTTTATGATAACAGTGGTTATTCTTATTACAGTTTAGGCAGGTGAATTTGCAATGCACATCGTCGTTGTTGGGTTGAATTATCGTACGGCGCCTGTGGAAGTCAGAGAGCGTTTTACATTTGCAGAACAAGATTTGCCAAAAGCGCTGGAGCAACTCAAACTTACTAAAAGTGTGTTGGAGGGCGTAGTTGTCGCAACCTGCAATCGAACTGAGATATATGTCGTGGTGGACCGCCTACACATGTGCGGTTATTTTATACGCAGTTTTATGGAGCAATGGTTCGGCATTCCGCGTGATCAATTTACACAGCATTTATATATATATGAGGATGAGCAGGCGATCCGGCATTTGTTCCGGGTGACTTGTGGTCTGGATTCGATGGTCATTGGGGAAACTCAAATTTTGGGACAAGTGAAGAATGCTTTTCTTCAGGCGCAATCCCAGAAAATTACGGCCACGTGGTTTAATATGTTGTTTAAGCAAGCCGTCACATTGGGCAAGCGTGCCCACTCGGAGACATCCATTGGAGAAAGCGCCGTATCTGTCAGCTATGCAGCAGTTGAGCTGGGCAAGCGAATTTTTGGCATGTTTACCGATAAGAAAGTGCTGATTCTCGGTGCAGGTAAAATGAGCGAGCTTACCGTTAAGCATTTGTACAGTGGCGGAGCAGCCGAGGTTATTGTGGCGAACCGGACTTTGTCCCGTGCGGAGGACCTGGCCTCCAAGTTTCACGGAACGCCGGTTACGATGGGGGAAGGCATTGAACGGTTGGCCGATGTGGACATAGTTATCAGCTCGACTGGTGCGCAAGGATATATACTCGATCGGGATCGGGTTGAAGCCAGTATGAAAAGACGTCAGTCCCGCCCTTTGTTTATGATCGATATCGCGGTTCCGCGTGATCTGGACCCAGCTATTGGGGAATTGTCGAACGTTTTTCTATACGATATTGATGATTTGGAAGGTATCGTGGAGAGCAATCTGGAAATGCGTCGTACCGAGGCCGCCAAAATCGAGCATATGATCGAAGGCGAGCTTATCGAATTTTATCAATGGTTGAAAACGATGGGAGTGCGTCCGGTGATTCGTGCTTTACAGGAAAAAGCGGAATCCGTACACCAGGATACATTAGAAAGCTTGTTCAACAAGCTTCCGGAGCTGGATGAACGGCAGCGCAAAGTGATTAGCCGCTTGACGAAGAGCATGCTGAACCAGATGATGCATGATCCTATCAATCGGGTGAAGGAATTGGCAGTCCAAAAGCAGGGCAATGAGGCCTTAGAGTTGTTTAGCCACATTTTTGCTCTGGAGGATCGTTTGGAGGACGCCGCTCAGAAAGTAGATAAAAGCGATGCATCCGCGTTAATGAAACCGGAGGCCGGTGTTCATGAAAAATCCGGTCAGGTCCAAGCCTCGCCAGCGTCGTTAGCGCCGGCTGGCCTGTAAAGGTAGGTGTACAGACGTGGCTTTAGGCATGCTTATATATGATTCAATGATTTATGTTTTTGCCCTGAGCCTTCTGTTTGTATTCTCGGATGGGATTCGACGCAATGCGAATGCCAAACGGACAGGTACAGGGCTTCTTGTTGTCGTTCTTTTGCTCCAGCTCGTATATATGGGGATAAGAACCTGGAACGAGGGGCACCTTCCTATTTTTGTGAGCTACGATTTTTTATTTCTATTCTCATTTATTTTAGTACTGATTTCTTTGATTTTGTCACGCTACCAGCATTCTGAATTTGCGGTATTACTGCTTAATATTATTAGCTTCGCGGTGCTTGTGCTCAATAAAATATGGATGGAGCCTACCGACAACCCACTTGCAAATTGGCATACTGTGCATGGGTTGCTTCTTATTCATATTGCGTTGGCTAATCTCGGCTTTGTAGCGATGACGGTAGCGGCTGTATTTTCGGGCTTATATCTGTTTTTGCATCGTAAATTGAAAGTAAAGAAATGGAATGACACGATCAGGCGTCTGCCAAGTCTCGAAATGATGGATCGGTATACGCATAAGGCCCTGTTGATTGGCACTCCTTTACTCGGAGTTTCCATTGTCGTTGCAGTCATTTCTATTATTGCCGAGGAGCGCTGGCGTCTTTTGCTGGATAGCAAAGTGCTGATGACAGCGATATCCTTGTGCGTGTATATTGTATTGTTAGTGAGTAAAAGATGGAATCAGCGTTCAGGACTCGTGATGGCAAAGTGGGCATTAGTGGGCTACACGCTATTAATTCTTAACTTTTTGCTGAACTCCTGGTCTGTATTCCATCAGTGGACGGGAGAGTGAATGAGCGTTTGCAGCATTTTGTCCCGATTTCGTTGAATTGTAAGAATAAGATTTGTTGTGTTGTAGGCGGCGGTAGTATAGCGGAACGCAAGGTAAAGGGGCTGATAGGAAGCGGGGCATGCATTACCGTCATCAGCCCGAATATAACGCCGGATCTACAGCTTCTGGCCAATCACAAGCAGCTCCACTGGGTAAATCGCGTATATCGCGAGGGCGATCTCCAGGGGGCCTTTCTTGTATATGCGACAACGAATCAGAGAGAAGTGAATAATGCAGTTGCGCATGAGGCCAGACAAAGAGGTATACTGGTAAATGTGACAGACCGATCGGAAGAGGCTGACTTTATAACGCCGGGCATCCTTCGGCGGGGGAAGCTGACGATCAGTGTTTCCACTGCAGGGGCAGGCCCGGCTGTAACCGCCGATATTACATCAGCTTTAGAAGCATTATTCGGCAGCGAATATGAGCCATATCTGGATTTTATGTACGAAATGCGACAGATTATCAAACGTACTGTACGTTCTTCTCGGCAAAGGGCCAAGCTTCTGAGGCGTTTGGCGAGCAGCGGGGTATTGGATCAAATACGACGTCATGAATTTGTCGCTTGGACCGAACAAGAGATAGACCTATGGATTGCGCAAAATCAGGAGGAATAACATGCGAACAATTGTGGTAGGCAGCAGACAGAGCGCGCTTGCGCTAACTCAGACCGGGCATGTCATTGAGGATTTGAAGGCGCTGTGCGCGGAGCATGGATTGGCTTTGCAGTTTGTCGTGAAAAAAATACTGACCAAGGGCGATCGAATATTGGATGTAACCTTGTCCAAGGTAGGCGGCAAAGGACTTTTTGTCAAAGAAATTGAACAGGCCATGCTGGCTGGTGAGATTGATATGGCAGTACATAGCATGAAGGATATGCCGTCCGAATTGCCGGAAGGCCTTGTCAACGGCGCTGTACCGCGCCGGGAGGACCCGCGTGATTGCCTAATTACACTCGGGGCCAAGAGCTTGGAGGATTTGCCTCAAGGAGCAAAAGTAGGAACGAGCAGTCTGCGCCGTGCCAGTCAAATCAAAGCCATGCGACCTGATCTACAATTAGAGCCTGTACGCGGTAATATTGATTCCCGTCTGAAAAAGCTGGAGACGGAAGGCTTTGATGCCATTATTTTAGCGGCGGCGGGCTTGCACCGGATGGGCTGGAAAGAGCGAATTACGTCCTATATACCGGAGGAAGCCTGCTTGCCGGCAGTTGGACAGGGAGCGCTCGGTATTGAATGCCGCGCCGATGATGAAGAGTTGCTGACATTGCTGCGTCTTTACAATGACCGGGATACCTCGGCTACGGTTGCTGCAGAGCGAACCTTTCTTGGCGTACTTAATGGGGGGTGCCAAGTTCCAATTGGGGCTCATGCAGTCTGGGCTGGCCAGGAAATCCGTCTTACGGGCATGGTAGGCTCGCCAGATGGTGAGGTTGTTTTGAAGGATACGCTCCAGGGGACTGATCCGCAGAAGCTGGGAGAAGCGGTAGCAGCCAGTTTGATTGCCAAAGGAGCAGAACAGATTTTGGCGCAGGTAAGGGGTTGAGGATATGGCAGGAAAGGTATATTTAGTTGGAGCAGGGCCCGGAGACGCGAGATTGATTACGGTCAAGGGATGGGAATGTATTCAACTGGGGGATGTCATTGTGTATGACAGACTGGCAAGCCCACGCCTCTTGGGACTGATGAAGCCGGGGGCCCAGAAAATATATGTCGGCAAGCTGACGGATCGTCACACCATGAAGCAGGAGGATATTAATCAGCTGCTGGTGGATCTGGCCCTGGAAGGAAAAACGGTTGTTCGGCTCAAAGGAGGAGACCCCACCATCTTTGGTCGGGTTGGGGAGGAAGCCGGGCTGCTCCGCAAACACGGTATTTCCTATGAAATCATACCCGGCATCACTTCAGCCATCAGCGTGCCTGCTTATGCGGGCATTCCGGTTACACACCGGGATATGGCCTCTTCGCTGTCAATCATTACAGGGCATGAAAGTCCGGATAAACTTGATGAAAGTATTCATTGGGATAAAGTAACGAACGCAACGGGTACACTGATCTTTATGATGGGAGTGGCGAAGATTGGCTACATCAGTGAGCAACTGATGAAGCACGGCAAGCCGCCCGGTACACCCGTTGCTTTGATTCGTTGGGGAACTCGTGCCGAGCAGGATACACTGGTGGGTACACTGGCGGACATTGAGGCCAAGGTGAAGGCCGCTAATTTCAAGCCTCCTGCTGTCATCGTGGTCGGAGAAGTGGTCAATCAGCGTGAACAGCTAAAATGGGCTGAGGATATGCCTTTGTTTGGCAAGCGGATTTTGGTCACTCGTGCACGCGCCCAGGCCAGCAGTCTGGTTCGCCGGATTGAGGAGCTCGGCGGCGAGCCCTATGAATTCCCAGTCATCCGGACGGTAGTTCCTTCGGACGAGCCAACGAAACAGCGAATTAAAAAGGCATTTGCACGACTGCTTGAATATGATTGGGTGTTTTTTACCAGCGTTAACGGAGTGGAATATTTCTTTAGCCACTTAGAGGAGCAGGGCAAGGATGTGCGTGCGCTGTTTAAAGCGCGTATTGCCGCGGTCGGTCCAGCTACAGCAGCCGCACTTCGAACACATGGAATCGTGGCAGAACGGATTGAAGGTCCATTCCAGGCAGAGGGCTTGCTCCAAGCGTTTGAGCAGGATTTGCAGCCAGGGCAGAATGTATTTCTCCCCAGAGGTGATCTCGCCCGATCCTGGCTGCCAGACAAGCTGAGAGAGATGGGGCTTGAGGTAACCGAGGCTGATCTGTATCAAACGGTGCTGGCGGCTAACACACAGGATGATGAGTTGCTCAAGCTGCTAGAGGAACGCGCCATCCATGCCATTACGTTTACCAGTTCCTCAACCGTAACCTTTTTTATGGAAGCGCTCAGGCAAATGGGGATTGATGATCCGGTGTCACTGCTGGAGGGAGTTGCGATTGCTGTAATTGGCCCCTTGACAGGTGAGACAGCTACCCAAGCCGGTTTGACCGTCAGCTTGATGTCGGAGAAGGCAACCATTGAAAGTCTGATCCAATCGCTGTGTGACTGGAAACAATCAAATACTATTGTGACATTATAATTTGTGTTTTACCAAAATGAATGTATAGAATGTGGAGGTTTGCAATTATGAGTGTACCTTTTACGAGACATCGTCGTTTGCGCCAGTCGGCCGCGATCCGCAGTATGGTGCGTGAGACCGTATTGAATCCGGCTGATTTTATCCAACCGATCTACGTAACATTTGGCACTGGGGTGAAGCAGGAAATTAGCTCCATGCCAGGCGTATACCGTTTTTCACTGGATCAGTTGGAGGAAGAACTGAAAGAAATTAGCGAGCTGGGCATTCCCGCCGTGCTCTTGTTTGGCATACCGGAAACAAAAGATAGCTTGGGGACTTCGGCTTTTGTGGACGATGGGATTGTGCAGGAGGCTACTCGTCTGATCAAGTCCCGCTATCCCGAGCTGCTGGTTGTAGCCGACACTTGCTTGTGCGAATTTACGGATCATGGACACTGCGGCATGGTACATATGCATGAGAATAATGGTGAGATATGCGGCGAAGTATTGAATGATGAATCCCTTGAGGTGCTGGTACGTACAGCGGTTTCCCAGGCTAAAGCAGGTGCGGATATTATCGCCCCATCCAATATGATGGATGGTTTTGTGCAGGCCATTCGGCAAGGATTGGATCAGGAAGGTTTCTCGCATATTCCGATTATGTCGTATTCCGTCAAATATGCGTCCGCCTTTTACGGTCCTTTCCGTGAAGCTGCAAATTCTGCGCCGCAGTTTGGTGACCGCAAATCGTATCAGATGGACCCTGCCAATGCACGTGAAGCGTTGCGAGAAGCAGAATCTGACGTGCTTGAGGGTGCGGATATGCTGATGGTGAAGCCTTCTCTTTCTTATCTGGATGTGATGCGTACGATTAAGGATCAATTTGATCTGCCTATGGTCGCTTACAACGTCAGCGGTGAATATGCGATGGTCAAAGCGGCAGCCCTCCAGGGCTGGATTGACGAAAAAGCGATGGTGCTGGAAATTCTGACAAGTATGAAGCGTGCGGGTGCGGATATGATCATTACCTATTCCGCCAAGGATGCGGCAAGATGGTTGAAGCAATAAGCGTATTTTTGAGAAGACAGGAGTGATCAAGATGAACGACGAACAGCGAACATTGCGCAAGGATACTCGTTCGAAAGCAGCTTTTGATGAGGCAAAACAATATATTCCGGGTGGCGTAAACAGTCCGGTTCGGGCTTTTAAATCCGTAGGCATAACGCCAGTATATATCGACCGTGGGGAAGGAGCACGTGTATATGATATCGACGGTCAATCCTATATAGACTATGTATGTTCATGGGGACCGCTGATTATGGGCCATGCACATCCTGAAGTGGTTAAAGCTTTACAGGCTGCTGTTGTAAAAGGAACCAGCTTCGGTGCACCAACGCTGGCGGAGACGGAAATGGCCAAACTCGTATGTGAACGTGTTCCTTCCATGGACCTTGTCCGTATGGTCAACTCGGGAACCGAAGCGACCATGAGTGCGATCCGACTCGCACGCGGATTTACAAAACGCAGCAAAATTCTTAAATTTGAAGGCTCCTATCATGGTCATGCGGACAGCTTGCTGATTAAAGCGGGCTCTGGTGTTGCGACATTAGGTCTGCCCGATAGTCCGGGTGTACCTGAAGTCGTGGCCACACATACCATCACCGTTCCTTATAATGATTTGGCTTCAGTGAAGCTGGCTTTTGAGAAATTTGGCGAAGAGATTGCTGCAATTATTGTCGAGCCGGTAGCAGGCAATATGGGTGTTGTACCCCCACAGCCTGGATTTTTGGAAGGGCTGCGTGAAGTGACCCGGCAATATGGAAGTCTGCTGATTTTTGATGAAGTGATGACCGGATTCCGGGTGGGGCTTCACTCTGCCCAAGGACGCTTTGGTGTGACACCGGATCTTACGTGTCTGGGCAAAGTCATTGGGGGCGGACTGCCGGTAGGTGCTTACGGCGGGCGTCGTGACATTTTGGAGCAAATCGCGCCATCCGGGCCTATCTATCAAGCGGGTACGCTGAGCGGAAATCCATTGGCTATGGCTGCAGGCTATTCCACACTTAAACTACTGACGCCAGAAGTATATGATCGGCTGGAAGAACGGGCGGCACGGCTTCAGGCCGGATTCGAACGCAACGCGCGTGAGTTGGGTATACCGATGTCGATCAACCGTGTAGGCTCGATGGTGTGTCCATTTTTCACTGAAGAGAAGGTCGTCAATTTTGATATCGCCAAGACGAGTAATCAGGATCACTTCCGCCGTTATTTTACCGAAATGGTGAATGAGGGAGTCAGTGTGGCCCCATCTCAATTTGAGGGCATGTTCGTATCAGGCGTGCATACGGTTGAGAATATTGACGCTACCATTGAAGCGAACTATCGCGCGCTCAAACGTCTATGAGCTGGCAAGGTAGCTGGAAGAGACGGGGACCGTGGCTGGAAGTCACACCGGGACGGGAAATTTCAGCTAATGAAAATCGCATTGAGAATGAAGACCAAGCTGAGGCTGTAGATCGCTGGCTGCTGAACCGTTTGGGATTGCCGGACAAGCTATGGCGCAGACTACGGCACGAAAAAGGGATTGAACATACAGGGGACCGGCTGCGGCTGGCCCTTTTTCCTGTCATGGACCTTGGCGTCATCCCTCGCTGGTATGATTTGAAGATACTGTACGAGGATGATTTTTGCCTGGTCGTACACAAACCAGCGGGTATGGCGGTCCATCCAGACGGCGGTGTAAAGGATGGTCCGCTGACGTTGGATCATGCTGTCGCATCCTATTATGAAATCAATGGCATTCATGCAGCAGTACGGCATGTGCATCGTCTGGATGTGGATACGACAGGCCCGGTGCTATATGCCAAAAACGAATTCGCGCTGCTCAAGCTGGACGAGCAAATGCGAGCCAAGGCTATCGACCGCCGCTATGTAGCTTTGGTACGGGGGGAAGTACCTTCAACGCTGCGGACATTGGATTGGCCGATTGGCAAGGACAGGCATCACAAGCAGCGTCGTCGTGTATCTAAGACCGGGCAAAAGGCAGTTACCCATGTGGAACTTGGTGAAGTGTGGGGGAGCGGTCCAAGTGCGATCAGTCTCGTGTATCTGACATTGGACACTGGTCGAACGCATCAGATTCGCGTTCATCTTAGTCATGCTGGCTTCCCGTTGCTCGGGGATGTATTGTACGGGGGCCGGGCGACTGATTTTGGCAGGCAGGCGCTGCACGGAGAGCGTCTGACCTTCCGCCATCCGCTCAGCGGGGAATCGATTACCGTGGAGGATGCTTGGCCGGATGATTTGCAAAAGCTACTCAAACAGCTATAAAAGATGGCATGCCTTCTATTTTGGCGCATATACTTGAACCTAGAAACGGTTTGCAATATGGAGTTTCCGTGCGTCTGACAGGAGTCAGAGGATGTGCGGAGGCTGCCCAAAGGAGGATGCCATCCTTGAATAAACAACAGAATGATCAGCCGCAAGGCTTGCGTTTTGATATTTATGAACGCATTCATTTGACGGAGGAAGCTGCCGGGATTGCTGAGTTGGAGGAAATTGAGCTTCTGCCACGCATTCAGGTTGTAACCCACGGCGACCATGCCGCTTTGCGAGGGCATTTGCTGCTGGAGGGCGTGTACCGCACACCTGAACAGGCTACGAGCGAGCTTCATCATTTGATACCTGTGGAAATTACCATTCCGATGAACCGGGTAGGAAGATTGGAAGATATTTCGGTCGAGATTGAAAATTTTGACGTGGATCTGCTCTCCTTACGTAGTCTGAATATTACTGGCGTTCTTTCGTTGCACGGGGTGGAAAGCTCGCATGCCGAGGAGACGGCGGTTTGGCTGGATGATGAATTTACCGTGGTGCATGCACCTGACCATCCGACCCAATCTCCTTCCGCCGATGGTGAGCATCGGCAGGAAGGGATTTATTCACCTCAACAGGAGTTTGCTTCCTGGGAACAGCCATCACTGGACCATGGGGAGCAGAAACTCTCACTGTCACCGGAACAGCAAGCTTATGAGCCAGCTGTAGACTCTAATCGATTCTATGAGCCTTGGACGGGCAAAGCGGTTGAAGATAGCTCTACCGAGATAAAGCACGAATATGCTGCACCTGAAGTATGGGGATTTCAGCAGGAGGAAGCATGGACGGGAAGTGAGCCGAAGGTATCTGCTGTATCTTCAGATATGGTGCATGATCCATTGCAGTCTGAAGCACATTCCTCAGCAGAGCAGGGGGGCTATCTGGAGCCGCAATTGGAAGCGAGCCAGGTGGATGATTATAGACCTGAAGCGTCAGAGCAGGTGGACCATGCGGTTCATGACACCATTGCCGACGAGAAACCGGAGATGCGCGTAGCGCTTAACAGCAAAAAGGACGAAGGAGCAGACGAGCCGGACACGGTTGTCTACTCGTCGTTGCTCCAATCGAGCCGTTCAGTGAAGGAAGCGGAATACCAGCAACAGCTGAAGCAACAGCCAGAGGATCAGGATCAGAAAGCCGAAGAAGAGCGTGAGGATGCCAAGTGGAAAAACCTTTTTTTCCATACACAGGATGAAACGCCTTTCCGCAAAGTCCGCTTGTGCATCGTGCAGCGTGAGGATACGCTGGAAACGATAGCTGATCGCTATCAGCTCAGTTCACGGGAGCTTCAATTGTACAACAGATTGGCGGAGCATCATGTAGAAGAAGGTCAGGTATTATACATCCCTTGATCCAGCAACCGAAAAATGCGCAGCGGGTGTTGACTATAGCCAAAGGGAAATGTATGATGTGGTATAGCTATTAAAAGACTGAGATCGGGAAGAGTAGGCAGCAAGCCCTTCAGAGAGTGGAATTGCAGCGCTGTGAGGTTCCGCAGGAAGCTACTGGCCGAAGTCACCCGGGAGTCGCCTGTTTGAACGGTCCCTCATTTCATTCCAACGGAAGGTACGAGGTTCACGGTAGAATAAGGCCGGTCCGCAACCGTTATCTGCATAAAGTGTCACACCATGTGTAATGGATCAGTGGATACATACACGAGGGGTGAAACAAAGGTGGTACCGCGAAAGAACAGCCCTTTCGTCCTTTGAGGATGAAGGGCTTTTTTTATTTGCCAATTGAAAAATCATGGGGGTATCCTGATATGTCAGAACAAGACAACAAGACAACCTTGGAAATGCCAACAACGTACGATCCAAAATCAGCAGAGAAAAAATGGTACAAAACGTGGATGGAGAAGGGTTATTTCCGCGCTGGACAACATCCGGAGGCAGAGCCTTTTACAATCGTTATTCCACCACCGAATGTGACGGGTATGCTGCATATTGGACATGCTCTTGATTTTACCTTGCAGGATATTATTATCCGCACCAAGCGGATGCAGGGCTATGATACCTTGTGGCTGCCAGGGGCAGACCATGCGGGTATTGCTACGCAAACAAAGGTAGAGCAGAAGCTGCGCGAAGAAGGTCTGACACGCTATGACTTGGGCCGCGAGAAGTTTTTGGAGAAGGTATGGGAATGGAAGGAACTTTATCTGGATAATATCCATAATCAATGGGAAAAAATGGGTTTCTCTCTCGATTATTCTCGTGAACGCTTTACGCTGGATGAGGGACTGTCCCAAGCAGTGCGCGAAGTATTCGTAAAACTGTACAAAAAAGGCCTCATCTATCGCGGTAAACGCATCATTAACTGGGACCCTGCCGCACGTACGGCATTGTCGGACATTGAGGTGGAATACAAAGAGGTGAACGGAAATCTGTATCACCTTCAATATCCACTGAAAGACGGCAGCGGATTTATTACGGTTGCCACTACCCGTCCTGAAACGATGCTGGGCGATACAGCTGTTGCTGTACATCCGGAAGATGAACGGTACAAGCAAATGATCGGCAAAACACTTGTGCTTCCGATTATCGGGCGGGAAATTCCGATCATTGCGGACGATTATGTAGATAAAGATTTTGGCAGCGGCGCGGTTAAAATTACACCAGCTCATGATCCGAACGACTTTGAAATGGGACAACGTCACCAACTGCCACAAATTACGGTCATGGACGAAACAGGAACGATGAATGCCGAAGCAGGCAAATATCAGGGTCTTGATCGCAGCGATTGCCGTAAGCAAATCGTCGCTGATCTGAAAGAGCAGGGCGTACTCATCCGTATTGAAGAGCATGTGCACCAGGTAGGCCACAGCGAGCGTACAGGGGTGGTTATAGAACCTTATCTGTCTACACAATGGTTTGTAGAAATGAAACCTCTGGCAGCCAAAGCGATTGAAGCGCAGAAGGCTGGCAACGGCGTAAACTTTGTACCAGATCGTTTTGAGCGTACTTATCTGCACTGGATTGAAAATGTACGTGACTGGTGTATTTCCCGTCAGCTGTGGTGGGGACACCGTATTCCGGCTTGGTACGATGAAGAAACCGGGGAAATTATTGTATCGGCAGAGGACCCTACAACCTTGCCTGAATATGCTGGCAGAAAGCTAATACAGGATGAGGATGTACTGGATACATGGTTCAGCTCTGGTTTGTGGCCGTTTTCGACATTGGGCTGGCCGGAACAGACCGAGGATCTCAAACGCTACTACCCGACCAATGTTTTGGTTACAGGCTATGACATTATTTATTTCTGGGTGTCGCGGATGATTTTTACCGCACTGGAGTTTACAGATGAGATTCCGTTCAAGGACGTGCTTATGCACGGTCTGGTTCGTGATGCGGACGGTAGAAAAATGTCCAAATCCCTCGGCAATGGTGTTGATCCACTCGACGTAATCGACCAATATGGAACGGACGCTATGCGTTATATGATTTCCACCAGCAGCACGCCAGGACAAGACCTTCGTTTCCGCTGGGAACGAGTGGAGCAAGCCCGCAACTTTGCCAATAAAATCTGGAATGCGTCCCGCTTTGCGCTGATGAATTTGGAGGGTGTGACTGCGGCGGATATCGACATTACCGGTGATTTGAGCACTGCGGATCGTTGGATTCTCCACCGTCTAAACGAAACTTCACGCGACATTACGCGTCTAATAGATGCCTATGAATTTGGCGAGACAGGCCGCCTTTTGTATAACTTTATTTGGGATGATTTGTGCGATTGGTACATTGAGTTTGCGAAGCTTTCCCTATATGGCGACAACGCAGAGGCGAAGAAGAAAACACAGTCTGTACTGGCATATGTACTGGATCGGACACTACGCATGATTCATCCGTTCATGCCGTTTATCTCCGAGGAAATATGGCAGCATCTTCCGCATGAAGGCGAAACAATTACACTGGCCGCTTGGCCTGTCTATGATCCGGCTTTTGAGGATAAGGATGCGGTAGCTGAAATGAATTTGCTGATCGACGTGATTCGCTCTGTGCGCAATATTCGCGCTGAAGTCAACGTGCCGATGAGTAAGAAGGTTGAATTGCTTGTAAAACCCGGTGATCAAGCCGTTCTCGATATCATTAACCGCAATGCGGAATATGTACGCCGATTCTGCAATACGTCCGAATTCGACGCAGGATTGGAGTTCTCCGTTCCAGATAAAGCCATGACATCTGTTGTCAGCGGCGCAGAGCTATACCTGCCATTGGCCGGACTGCTAGATATTACCCAGGAAATCAGCAGACTGGAAAAAGAGCTTCAGCATTTGAACAGTGAAGTGGAGCGCGTGGAGAAAAAGCTTTCCAACCAAGGTTTTGTGGCTAAGGCACCAGCTAAAGTCATCGAGGAAGAGAAGGCGAAACAAGCTGATTACTCAGATAAGCGCGCCAAAGTTATCGCACGTATTGAAGAACTCAAGGGATAATTTCACTCACTATAAAATGACCTGAAGGTGAAAAGGATGTCAGATACGAACAGGGGCGGCGAGGCTGCTCCTTTACAAAGCTATGATGAAGCAGTGGAATGGATCAATGGTTTAATTCCGTTTGGAATCAGACCCGGACTTGAACGAATCGAGCAGCTAATGAGCATGTTGGGTGATCCGCAACGACATTTGAAATTTGTGCATGTTGCGGGGACCAACGGCAAGGGCTCAACCTGTGCTTTTCTAACCTCCGTCCTGATGAAGTGTGGTTACGATGTCGGGACTTTTACGTCTCCGTACATCACACGATTTACGAACCGTTTTCAATTCAACGGGACCGACATTCCTGATGAGACGCTGGTTTTGCTTGCCAATCGCCTGTACCCGCTGGTAAAAGAAATAGCAGCCAGTGAATTGGGATCACCCACGATGTTTGAGGTATCGACAGCACTGGCTATTCTGTATTATGCTACGGTGTCTTTTCCAGATGTTGTGGTATGGGAGACAGGTCTCGGGGGAAGGATGGATGTAACTAATATCGTGAATCCTATCGTCTCGATTATTACGAATGTAGGCTATGACCATACAGACATTCTGGGAGATACGCTTGAGCAGATTGCAAGGGAAAAGGCTGGTATCATCAAGCCTGGCGTACCTGTCGTAAGCTGCGTTACCCAACCCGAGGCTATTCAGGTTATACGGGAAACGGCGGTAAGACAGGGAGCTACTCTGTATCTGGCAGGTGAACAGTTTACGTATGAACGGCTAAACGGGGACGAAACGGGCCAAACGTTTTCATTCGCTGGTCCTTTCCGGCACATGGAAATCGACATTACGTTGTTAGGTGAGCATCAATGTGCTAATGCGGCAGGAGCTATGATGGCACTGGAGGTCCTTCGTCAGTATTTGGCCTTTGTGCTGGAGGATGACGAACTGTTGAAGGGCTTTAAACAAGCGGCTTGGGCTGGACGTCTCGAACAGGTCAGCACCTCCCCGAGAATTGTCCTTGACGGGGCTCATAATCCAGAAGGAGCACAGACGCTTGCCAAGAGTCTTCCTCAGCTGTATTCATACAGAAAACTGGTTTTAATGATGGGGATGCTGTCAAACAAGCATCATGAAGCATACTTGCAGCATATACTGCCACTAGTGGATACGCTTATCCTGACCGAGCCTATTTTTCGCCGCAAAATGGATGCCGCTGAATTGGCTCATCTCGTGGAGAAGCTGCGGCCGTCTTATGCCAAAACGGATTTGAAAATTATTGTAGAAGGTGACTGGAAAAAGGCTCTTGGCCTGCTTCAGTCACATACGGAAGCGGAGGATCTGGGGGTGGTGTCCGGTACGCTGTATCTCATTGCGGATGTACGGGCTACCCTTATGTATCAAACCGATTCGGAAAAAGGTTGGTGAAATTTGTTGATTACTTCGGAACATGTTCATTTTATCGGTATCGGTGGCTACGGGATGAGCGCGATTGCTCGGGTCATGCTGGAGATGGGTTATACCGTGACTGGCTCAGATGTGGCATCACAAGAGCTGACAGAAAAACTGGCGGCCAAAGGCGCAAAAATATATATCGGACACACCCCTGAACATATTGCAGGTGCGGATATCGTCGTCTATTCAACGGCATTGTCTCGCGACAATGTGGAGCGGGTGGCAGCGGAAGAATTGAATATTCCAACTCTGCATCGTTCACAGATGCTGGCTCGCTTGCTTAACGAACGTAAGGGAGTAGCTGTTGCAGGAGCGCACGGTAAAACCACAACCTCTTCGATGATTGCCCTGGTTATGGAGAGATGTAATGTCGATCCAACCTATATCATTGGCGGTGAAATCACGAATTTGGGTACGAATGCCAAAGCGGGTAAAAGCGAGTTTGTTGTTGCCGAGGCGGATGAGAGCGATGGCTCTTTTCTTCAATATCATCCGTGGCAAGGTATCGTAACCAACATCGAGGCAGATCATTTGGAAAATTACGATGGCGACTTTAATCGTCTGAAAAGTGCCTACGTACAGTTTTTGAGTCAAATACGGCCAGATGGTGCAGCTATTGTATGTGCAGATGATCAGAACATCCGCGAGATGATCCCGCAGCTTCAAACTCGGGTCATTACCTACGGAGTGGAGCATGAAGCAGACTATATGGCGACAGATATCCAATTGGGCGACCGTCGATTAAGCTTTACCATGAGCCGGAAAGGGACAGAGCTCGGAACGATCGAATTGTCTGTGCCAGGTAGACACAACATGTACAATGCGATGGCGACTGTGATTTCATGCCTGGAAGCAGGAATTCCATTCGATCAAATCGCAGCATCGATTTTGGAATTTCACGGAGCCAAGCGCCGTTTTCAAGTGCTGGGTGAAAGCAATGACATTCTGGTTATTGATGACTATGCGCATCATCCAACAGAGATTGAGGCTACGATTAGTGCAGCGAGAGCGACAGGCAATCGTATTATTGCTGTGTTCCAGCCGCAACGCTACAGCCGTACCTTTTTCCTGCTGGATGCGTTCAGCCGTGCGTTTAGTGAAGCCAATGAAGTCATTATTACCGACATTTATTCTCCAGCAGGAGAAAAACAAATTGAAGGCGTGCATTCTTCCAAGCTTGTAGATTTGATCGTCCAAAACAGCAATGCCAATGCAATCTACCTGCCGACCAAAGAAGCTGTGATCGAGAAGTTGAAAGATCGGCTACAGCCTGGTGATCTTGTGCTAACGATGGGTGCAGGAGACATCTGGAAAGCGGGCGACGCGTTAGCGCGCCATCTTCGCGGACAGCAAGCGTAATAAGTACAATATGTTAAGCTATACCGATGAATTACAATATACAAAGGTATTCCGAACATTGAATATGTTTCGGGATACCTTTTTTTGTATTGCTGGAGGCATATTTTCTCAGCTTGGCTCATACAACAAACTATGAGGAAGTATGGGACAAGGAGGGAGTGCATCCGTGAACAAGGCCAAGATGACATTCCGATTCGATCAACAGCCGCCAGAGACAAGCCAGAAGGAAAAGCTGCAGGCGCTTCCGTACAAAAACGGGTCAGTTGCAAGCGAACGGCTTGAAGCGAATAGAGATACGGGATTACATCAAAATGAGAAGCAGCTTCAAACCGCTAACCTGCGAGAAAGCACGAGACGGATTAGCGGGATAGGAGAACATATTGAACATACGCAAGAACCAAAACCTGGTGAACCTGAGAGTGAGTATGAACGTATTGCAACCCGACGTTTTGCTTCGTCGTTGAGGGTACAGGATGGATGGGACGACCCTTTTGGCCGTTCTGCGGCTTCCTGGTCAGATGCAGACGTTCTGCCAGATGGCCGGGAAGAGGGTGGAGATGAGGAAACTTATCGTTACGGTCGAGAGTACCGGAAGCGACCGCCTCACCCCTCCAGATGGAAGCTGATCGGCTCAGTAGTCAGCGCACTGGTGACTGGAGGGATGTTTGGATATATCATGCTGCTGCTGTTTAACGGAGGCGGAGTGGTCCCGGGAACAGAATCCTCAGCAGAGCAGGCCGTACCAGTCTTTAATGAATCTGTTAGCACAGGTATAGCGCCCGCAAAAGAGAATTCTAACCCCGTCAATGTCGTAGTGACTCAAGTGCCTCCACAAACCTATTATTTGCTGCAGTACGGGGTTTTTAGCACTCCAGAACGGGCCTTGCAAGCCAAAGAAGAGCTGTTAAAGGCAGGCATTGCTGCCGGAGGGGATGCCGTGGACCAAAATCGGGTTTATGCAGGAATATCGCCAGACAGGGAGCAGGCCAAGCTGCTCAGCAATCAATTGAAGACGCAAGGCGTCGAACTGTATGTTCGTGAGCTTCAATTGCCAGGATTGGAAAAAGCCGCTTATGAAGGCGAAGGCGAAAAGCTCACTGCCTTTTTTCAGTTAAGCAGCACATTAGTAAGCAAGTTGAGCGGACTCAGCTCATCTCTGCTCGGAGATGGCGGTCCAACTGCGGTACCCGTTTCTGAAATGAAAGAGCTGAATGATCTGCATCAGCAGTGGACGCAAAATATCGCTGCACTTCCCTCTGGTCTTCCGAAGGAAGCGGCTGCCTCTGCGGCTTCACTGGAAAAGGCGATGAACAGTGCAGTCTCTGCACTTGGTGAATATAACAAGAATACTGCAAAGGAGCACATTTGGGAGATTCAGTCCTCAATGATGGAATATGTTTTGCGTGAGAATGAATTTATCCAATTCATAAAACAATAGATTAACCACACTTTCCGGCAAGGAACTGGAAATAGTTCCCCATGCCGGATTTCTGTTTGTATTGCAGTACAAATCACCGTATAATAATGAAGGTGTCAAAAAATGGCGAGGGAAGATCAGGATGAAAAAAAATGTAGGAATGCTTATACTGTTTTTGTTGCTCGGTTGGCTTTTGGGTGCATGGATTGCCAAGGCCCTTCAATCGTTCAAAGTCCTTTCCTTTCTGACCCACCCCACTACGATATCCTGGTCGCCGAGAGCGGATCTGGATATTATCAGTTACAACATAACGATAAATTTTGAATTGAGCCTGCTTAGTCTGATCGGCATCATCGCCGCGTTCTGGCTGTATCGCAGGCTCTAACTGATGAAAAGGAGCTTCCCTTATGGACGGGAAAATTACGCCCCGCATTATTCTGGCATCGACTTCACCAAGAAGGAAGGAATTGCTCGCATTTTTGAGACTCCCCTTTGAGGTGATGCCAAGTCATGCGGATGAGAGCACGCCTGAGAGCTGGACGCCTCAGCAAATCGTGGAGACCCTTGCGGTACGTAAAGCCGAAGCGGTCGTGAACGTTGCCGCTCAGTCCGAAGAAGCTGGACTGGTGATTGGGAGTGATACCATTGTCGTGCTGGATGGTTTGGTATTGGGCAAACCTGCTGATCATGCGGACGCGGTTCGTATGCTGACTGCATTGCAGGGAAGAACACACCTTGTGTACACCGGGGTGGCCTGTTTACATACCGTAACCGGCAAAACGCTTGTCAGACATCGCCAAACGGAGGTTACAATGAAACCTTTGAGCCATGAGCAAATTGTGGCATATGTGAATACAGGCGAACCGTCTGACAAAGCAGGAGCGTATGGCATTCAGGGTATGGGTGCTACGTTGGTGGAATCGATTCAGGGTTGTTATTTTAACGTCGTAGGATTGCCGCTTTCCCTGTTGTCGGACATGCTGTCCGATTTTGGAGTGAATGTGCTGCGTCCTTAAAGGGGATAAACATATGTTGGAGTCGCCGATACCGATGCTTCGCGACCTCCCCCATGAAGAACGACCAAGAGAGCGCATGATGACATATGGGGCTGAGGCCTTGAGCAACGCGGAGTTGCTGGCAATATTGCTGCGTACAGGAACACAAAATGAGTCGTCGGTGCATTTAGCGCAGCGTATTTTGCAGCAGGCGGGGAACTTGCGTCAGTTGGTGGATATGAGTCTGAGCGAACTGACCCAGATTAAGGGCATTGGAAATGCTAAAGCGATACAGCTAAAAGCGGGTATCGAACTGGGGCGCAGATTAGCATTGTCCCGCCATTTGGAGACCCCTGTGATCAGTTGCCCGCGGGATGTGGCAGATCTGCTGTTTGAACAGCTTCGTTATTTGCAGAAAGAGCATTTTGTATGCCTGTTCCTAAATACTAAAAATCATGTCATTGCCCAGGAAACACTATCTATGGGCAGCCTGAATTCCGCCATCGTGCATCCTCGTGAAGTGTTTCGGGCGGCGATCAAATGCAGTAGTGCTTCGATTATTTGCGCTCATAACCATCCGAGCGGCGATCCGAAGCCAAGCCCGGAAGATGTCCAGTTGACCCGCCGCTTGATGGATGCGGGCAGCATTGTGGGTATCGACGTGCTCGATCATATTGTGATCGGGGACGGGACCTTTGTAAGTTTGAAGGAGCAAGGTCTGATATAATATAATATTTAAATCAAACATTTAAAACACGACCGGCTAAGCCGGCCTGAATAAACCGTTTATACATGGATAACAGATTTCAGGGAAGAGAAAAGGAGATTACATCATGCTGGGTGGCTTTACAAAAGATTTGGGAATTGACTTGGGGACGGCAAATACGCTGGTATACGTAAGAGGAAAAGGAATTGTGGTTCGTGAACCATCTGTAGTCGCTTTGCGTACAGATACAAAAACCATTGAAGCTGTGGGTGAATCCGCGAAAAAAATGATTGGTCGCACACCGGGGAATATCCGTGCGATTCGTCCGATGAAGGATGGCGTCATTGCTGACTTTGATACGACAGCAACGATGATCAAATATTTTATCCGTCAGGCGCAAGCTCAACGTTCATTGTTTCCACGTCATCCAAATGTGATGGTTTGCGTGCCTTCAGGCATTACTGCGGTGGAGCAGCGTGCGGTTGAAGATGCGACAAAGCAAGCAGGCGCGCGGGAAGCGTATACGATTGAGGAGCCGTTTGCAGCTGCAATTGGCGCTGATCTCCCTGTATGGGAGCCTACAGGCAGTATGGTTGTCGATATCGGTGGGGGTACAACCGAGGTTGCAGTCATTTCCTTGGGCGGCATTGTAACAAGTCGTTCTGTGCGTGTGGCTGGTGATGAAATGGATGAGTCCATTATCCAGTATGTGAAACGTCAATATAACCTGATGATTGGTGAGCGGACTTCAGAGCAGTTGAAAATGGAAGTTGGTTCCGCTATGCCATTAGAGCAGGTAGAGACATCGGAAATCCGCGGACGCGACCTGGTGACAGGTTTGCCGAAGACCATTACGATTACATCCGATGAAATTAGCGAAGCGTTGTCGGATACAGTAAATGCGATTGTGGATGCAGTCAAAGTAACACTGGAAAAATGTCCTCCCGAGTTAGCGGCAGACATTATGGACAGAGGAATTGTACTGACTGGCGGTGGGGCACTTTTGCGTAACCTGGACAAGCTGCTGGCGAGTGAAACCGGAATGCCAGTGATCGTAGCGGAAAATCCTCTGGACTGTGTAGCGATTGGTACGGGCAGAGCACTTGAAAATATCCACTTGTTCAAATCGCGGAGCAGTTCTGCCGTCCGTTCCAAACGTTAAATCGGGGGTGTAGGAACTGTTTAAGCTCTTTGGCAATAAAAGACTATTTATTCTATTGATCGGAATCGTTCTGTTTATTGCCCTTATGGGGATTACACTTGGACAGAGAAATTCCTTAACCTGGCCGGAGAAGTTCGCCAGAGATTCAATTGGCTTTGTGCAAGGTATCTTTTACAGGCCCGCTTCAGCAATAGCGGGCTTCTTTGAAGATATCGGAAATATGCGGAGCATTTATAAAGAAAACGAACGTTTGAAAATTGCGGTGGCACAGCTTACTACCGAGCAAATTCAAACCCGCAATTATAAAGAGACTAACGTCAGATTGCAGAACGAATTGCAGTTTACTCAGCAACAAAAGGCGAAAAATAACTATGATTGGCGTGTCGCCCAGGTTAACAGCGTGAGCAATGATTCCAAAACGCTCGTGATTGATATCGGATCAAAGGATGGAGCGCGAGTCGGCCAGGAGGTAAGGTCTCTGGAAGGCTTTGTAGGAGTTATTAGCAGAACTGCAAATTTCACCTCTACAGTAACATTGCTGACTACTTTGGATCCTAAAAATCCAAATTCTTATGCGATAGCGGCTACCGCACTAGGGAAAGAGCAAACATTCGGCATGGTGGAAAGCTATGATCCAGTCACCAATACGTTTCAAATGACAAAAATTTCGGAAAATGACCCCATTGCCAAGGGGGATCAGATTATTACGTCCGGTGGAGGCGGGAAATTCCGTAAAAACCTGCTGATCGGCACGGTCGAAAAAATTCAGGTCGGGGAGTTTGGCCAAACACGGACAGCCATTATTAAACCGGCAGCCAGCTTTGTGGATTGGAAGGAACTGTTCGTTCTTTACACTCCTGAGGTACCGGAATAATGAAGATGCGCGGTCAGGTTTTAGTACTGCTGCTGTTTGTACTGTTTATAGCCGAAGGAACGATTCTTCCGTGGCTTCTTCCTGATAGCTGGCATTCAAGGATGATTCCTAATCTCGTGTATGTTGTAATCTTGTTTGTATCTGTGTATTACAGCCGTCATATCGCATTAGTGCTGGGAATTGTGTTTGGACTTATTCATGATGTAGTCTATTACGGGTTTATCATTGGGCCCTACTCTTTTGCAATGGGATTGTCTGTATACTTATTGGGACTTGTTTTTACAGCCAGACGTGCACCAATGCCCATTATGATGGCAGTTGTGTTGATTGGAAGCTTTCTGTTGGACTCTATGCTTTTTGCTATTGATCATTTGTTCCAGCTGAACCATCAGACTTTCGACTGGGCGCTAGCACAGTATATGATTCCTGATTTATTTATCCATTTTCTGTTTGCCCTCATTATTTATGTACCTGTTCGCAAGCAATTGCAGCGTTTGGGTACTCGTGTGAAAAAAGAAGAGGCTGTCTAGGTCTTTTTTCACACATTTTGTCCGGGTTAGCAGGGATTTGACGTCCCGGGGACGAAATGATTGAAATAGGAGGGACAGGCTAATGGCAGTGAAATCGAATCATGTCACGATTAAAGGCATCAAAGACGGCCTGGTATTCCTGCTGGACGATCAATGCGAGTTTGAGGATTTGCTAGGTGAGCTGCGTTTTAAGCTGGAGCACAGTCATCAAAATATTTTAACAGGCCCGATCATTCATGTGGATATTAAGCTGGGAAGCCGGGAAGTGACAGAGGAACAAAAGGAAAGTATTCTGGAGATTTTGAAGCAGAAGGGTAATCTGCTCATACGGTCAATAGAATCTCCCGGGTTGCCTGTGGAAGTGCAGGGAAAGCCGCCTATCCATACGGTGACAGGGATTATCCGGTCAGGTCAAGTGCTTCATCATAACGGGAATTTACTCTTTTTAGGAGATGTTAACCCGGGCGGAATTATAACATGTACCGGTGATATCTATGTCCTCGGTGCTCTGCGAGGCATGGCGCACGCAGGGATGGAGGGCAACAGCGAAGCGATTATCGCGGCTTCCTATTTTGCACCGACACAACTGCGAATTTCCGAAATGATCAGCCGTCCACCAGATGAATGGGAGACACGTGAATCCGGCATGGAGTTTGCGTATCTCAAGGATGGCGCTATGCAAATAGATAAAATGAGCAATATCGTGCGTCTAGGCCGCGATTTTAACGTGTTCAAAGGGGTGTAGCACATGGGAGAGGCTATCGTCGTCACTTCAGGAAAAGGCGGCGTCGGTAAAACGACGACGTCAGCCAATATAGGAACAGCGCTTGCACTGCTTGGTAAAAAGGTGTGTCTGGTGGATACCGATATCGGTCTGCGTAATCTGGACGTGGTAATGGGTCTGGAAAACCGGATTATTTATGATCTGGTTGATGTAGCCGAAGGTCGTTGCCGTTTAAACCAGGCTCTGGTCAAGGATAAGCGCTTTGAGGAGCTTTATATGCTGCCTGCCGCTCAGACTAAGGACAAGAGTGCTGTTACGCCTGAGCAGGTTAAGGATATTATATTGGAGCTTAAAAAGGATTTTGAATATATATTGATTGACTGCCCTGCTGGTATTGAGCAAGGTTTCAAAAATGCCATTGCCGGGGCGGATCAGGCCATTGTTGTAACGACCCCTGAAAATGCTGCTGTACGCGATGCTGATCGGGTAATCGGTTTGCTGGAAAGCTCACATGTAATTTCACCCAAGCTGGTGGTTAACCGCATTCGTAACAGTATGGTTAAATCCGGGGATATGTTAGATATTGATGGGATTTTACAAGTGCTTAGCATAGACCTCATTGGGATCGTGCCGGATGATGAAATGGTGATCAAGTCAGCCAATACAGGAGAACCTACTGTCATGAATCCAGATTCACAAGCAGCGATTGCCTACCGCAACATTGCGAGACGGATTTTGGGTGATACGGTGCCCCTCATGCAGATGGATCAGAAGAAAAGCGTGATGACACGCTTTAAGAAGTTTTTTGGTATGGGTGGATGAAGAAAACAACCAAACACTTAAATAAGTAATGATCTTATTTAAGTGTTTTTGTTTTGTCTTGCTATCCTACATACTAATGTATCCGGTGGATTTACGCCGGTTTTTTTGGCTTTTCAGGAGCGTAATCCTGAACCGGACAACATAAGTTGAAGCCCGTCCTCATAAGATGTATCAAACATACCTCGCTGAGGGGGCTGAACAGGATGCATAAAAATTCCGGAATCAAGCAGCGCAGAGAAGAACGTATACAGCAGCTAATCGCGGGAGGCCAATCTGAACCATATTCCTCTGGCGTATATCAGGACAGGTACGGGAATAGAGGAATGAAGTCAATGCCCGTAATCAATGCAAATCGGCCCAGAGACCCGGAAACCGAATGGAAAAATGAACAGCAACGCTGGCGTCAATCTTTCGGAGAGAATCGCAGTCCGTCTTTTTGGACTACTTTTTGGCGCAGATCAATAATGGCAACTGTGTTATTTGGAATGGTGTGGGGATTGTTTCGCTGGGATATTCCCTACGCGGTGAATTTGAAAATGTTTATCGCAGATTCCTTGAATAAGGATATGGATTTTGCAGCCGCCAGACAATGGTATGGAACTTATTTTGACGGTGCCCCTTCCTTTTTGCCGATTTTTGGCGAGGAGACTGAAACGCACAAGGTGAATGCTGGCCGAAAGGCTTTTCCGCCGATTGAAGGCAATATAACACAGCCGTTTGCATTAAGCCTTAAAGGGGTGGAGATTGCGCCGAATGTTACCAGCAACGGGGTAGTCGTTGTTAAAAGTATAGATGCAGGACGTGTATTGGACATTTTGAATCATCCCAAAAGTGGAACTACAATTACGATTCGTCACACTGGTGGTATTACTGCAACATACGGAAGGCTTTCCCGCTCTACCCTAAAGGTAAACGACTGGGTTCAGGAGGGGGATGAGGTTGGTGTACTTCCAGCAAGCCAAAGCGCCAATGAGGCGGTGACTCTGTTTTTCGCATTACAGAGGGGGGATCAGTATATTGATCCGGCGGAAGTGGTAGCTCTTGATTAATGTCCGGGGTGTGACCTTATCACTGCATCCACTGTTTGTACTGGTCATGTTGACTTCTGTGTTGACTGGACATTTTATTGAGATCATGACCTTGTTTACACTGGTGTTTATCCATGAGTTGGGTCATGCGACGGCCGCTTCGTTGTTGGGGGCACGAGTGCTTTCCATACAGATGCTGCCCTTTGGAGGAGTGGCGGTCATTGAGGATCAGGGGAAGCTCAATGCGTGGAAGGAAATTGTCATAGCGCTGGCTGGACCTCTGCAAAATGGAATCATGATCATCATCCTTTTATGGTTCAGAAATGTGAGCGGGGCTGAGCATGATTATGTAAATTATATCATTCAGGGAAATGCAGTTATTGCACTGTTCAATTTGCTGCCGATTTTGCCGCTGGATGGTGGGAAAATACTGCAGGCGTTGATCAGCTTGTCACTTTCTTATCATCGTACATTAGTGTGGACTTTTCGGGCCAGTATCGTGACGAGCTTGCTATTTTGCATGTATGGAATTTCTCCACTGTTAAGCCAAAATGGACCTGTGCATTTAAATGTGCTGGCAATAGGGATTTTTTTGCTTTATTCTAATATTGTGGATTATCGTAATATTCCTTACCGTTTTATACGTTTTTTGCTGGGGAGGGACGAGCTTTTTTACCGCGAAGCAGCCAAGGGAAGTATTGCCTTACCTATTGTATCCTTACCAGTGAAACATTTGGAGCCTGTTTTGCGTCTTTTTAGAAGAGATCGGTATCATATGGTTTACGTTATGAATGAACAGGGACGGATTGTAGCCGTACTGCCGGAGCAGCGCCTTATTCGCTCTTATTTTGCAGCACGTCCGCCAGATGGTGAGAAACCAAAGCCCAAATAAATGTTTTAAGAGCTAAGGAAGAGGCTGTATCCAGAGAGGTTGAAAAACCATGAAGCAAATGATTGTACAGTGCCAGCAGCAGATGACCCAAATGGCGCTATTGGAAGAGGGTCGATTGGTTGAATATGCGGCAGAGCTGCCACGAAAACGGGGGATTTTAGGTTCTTTCTTCAAAGCGAGGGTAGTCAATGTGCTGCCGGGTATGCAAGCCGCTTTTGTTGACATTGGACAACGAAAAAATGCTTTTTTATATGTGGATGACGTACTTCATGCCCATTTGGACAAGCAGCCGCAGGTAAAGCCGTCCATTTCTGAATTGTTAAAGGTGGGTCAGGAAATTGTTGTACAGGTATTAAAAGAGGCTGTTGGTAGCAAGGGAGCCAGAGTGACGACTCATTTTTCACTTCCAGGTCGTTGGATCGTATACATGCCCCGCGCCGACTATGTGGCTGTATCCAAGAAAATCGAGCGTGAGGGAGAACGTACCCGTTTGAAAGCAATGGGGGAGCAACTGCGCACGGGTGAGGAAGGGATCATTATCCGTACCGTTTCGGAGGAAATGAGTATAGAGGCGATTGAAAATGATCTGGATCAACTACGTCAGCAGTGGGCGCTCATTCAGCGTAAAGCTGGTGAATGCTCTACTCCATGTGAACTACACAGGGATTTGAGCATCGTTCAACGTTTGATTCGGGATGTGTTTACCCCGGAACAGGACGAGCTGGTCATTGACAGCGTGGAGCAAGCGAAGGATGCGGAAATCATGCTGCAACAGATTGGTCCGGCGAAAGCTCATGTGAGCATATTCCGTAGTACAGAAGAAACGATCTTTAATGCCTATGGTATCAACGAGCAGCTGGAACGCGATTTTGCACGAAAAGTATGGCTTCAGGGCGGCGGATACATTGTTATTGATCATACGGAGGCATTGACCGTTATCGATGTGAATACCGGAAAGTTTACGGGCGGCAGCAATCTGGAAGAGACGGTGACCCGGACTAACATCGAAGCAGCCAAAGAAATTGCCCGACTGGTGCGTGTACGCGATATTGGTGGCATTATCATCATTGATTTTATTGACATGGAGCAAGAGGAGAACCGTAGGGAAGTATCCTCTGTTCTGGAGGCCAGACTAAAGAAGGATCGGACCAAATCATATGTTGTGGGCTGGACGCGGCTAGGTCTTCTGGAAATGACCCGTAAAAAGGTGCGCGAGGAAAAGACGCTTGTGTAGAGCAATCTGTAAATCAACATCATATCAAAACTAGAGGTTGAATGTGGATGAGGCTTGTGCTATACTCACTTAGTATGTGTGATGCGTAAGTTTGGCTGCACATGCTGTAACCGCTCCAATCAGGTACTGAAGTGCAGTATCCTTCGGGAATCTGCCACCTGCTATTAGGCGAGTCTGAGAAATAAGGAGGTGCAAGCAAATGTACGCAATTATCGAAACAGGTGGTAAGCAATACAAAGTTCAAGAGGGCGACGTATTGTTCATCGAGAAGTTGGAAGCGAACGATGGTGAAACTGTAACGTTCGACCGTGTTCTGGCAGTGTCTGGCGACAATGGCTTGACAGCAGGTACACCGCTTCTTTCCGGAGCTTCTGTAACAGCTAAAGTTGAGAAGCATGGTAAAGGTCAAAAGGTCATTGTATACAAATACAAACCTAAAAAGAACTATCATGTGAAGCAAGGTCATCGTCAACCGTACACGAAAGTGACGATTGAAAAAATCCAAGCGTAAGAGGGTGCGATAAGTGATTATCGTGCGCATTACACGACTGGAGGATGGCAGCATACAGGGATTTTCTATTAAAGGTCATGCGAATTACGCCAAGTCTGGCGAGGATATCGTATGTGCTGGTGTTTCAGCGGTAACTGTAGGAACTGTCAATTCGATCGGAGCTCTTACGGACGTTGAAATGGAAACAGAAATGGAAAACGGCTTTTTGAGCGCGCATTTTCCCCCTGAAAGTCATCATGTCACAAACGCACAGGTTCAACTGCTGCTGGAGTCCATGGTGATCATGCTGACAAGTATTGCTGAATCATATGGTAAGTATATTCAAATAGAAAATAAACAAAGAAGGAGGTAGACATCATGTTGAAATTGACATTGGATCTTCAATTGTTCGCATCGAAAAAAGGTGTAGGTTCCACGAAAAACGGACGTGATAGCAGATCGAAACGTCTTGGCGTGAAGCGTGCTGACGGTCAAGCAGTTACCGGCGGTAGCATCCTGGTTCGTCAACGCGGAACGAAAATTCACCCGGGCGCGAATGTGGGCATCGGTAAGGACGACACTCTGTTCGCGAAAGTGGACGGCGTTGTGAAGTTCGAACGTTGGGGCCGTGATCGTAAAAAGGTGAGCATCTACCCGATTGACGCTGCTCCAGTAGCGGCTACTGTAGAAGCTTAATAGCGGCTTAGACACGCTGAAAAGCCTCCGGCACTTTTGTCGGAGGCTTTTTTTGCATGATGGTAATGAACTGGAAAGTAAGTCTGTGCTATACTGGATTAAGGTTCTTCAATAATCCATTAATTATGGCAGAACGGAGAGAAGCCATGTTCCAGCGGATAAGAGCGCCTTATTTGGCGTTGGGTTCCATTCTGATTCCTTTGGTTTTTTCACTGCTCTATCCTGAAGGTTTAACGATTATCATATTAGCTGTATGGTCTGTTGCTGCTGCTTGTTTTGGCATGTGGTATACGCATAGACAGGCTGAGAATGAGCGTAAAGCTGCTTTGCGTTCGTTGGAGCGTACAGCTATCGCAACGCTTAACCATCATCGACATGACTGGATGAATGACCTACAGGTGCTTTATGGCTATATTCGTATGAATAAGCATGATAAATCAGCTGATTATGTGGAAACAATAAAAGAGCGCGTGGCCGAGGAGAGTAAAATATCCAAGCTGGGTATTCCTTCACTGGTATTTTATTTGCAGTCTTTTCGCGTAAACGCCGGGAATTTACAGTTGTCGGTACAGGTTGAGGAGCATTTAAAGTTGGACGCTGTCATGTCTCCCGAAGACGGCGAGTCGCTTGCCTCGGCTGTCATAGAAACGGTGCGTGCATATCAATACGGCGGTGGCCGGTCGTCCTGGGGAGAAGTGCACAGATTGACACTATTTTTCGGTATGGATCAGAATGATGTTATTGTCCGCTTTGAAGGAAGTGAAATACCTGCCGATTCGGATTTTTTAAAGCAGGTCAGATCCGTACACGGAAGTGAACGCATTCGAACAGAGAAGCTGCCTACAGGCGAAATGCTTCAAATTCGGATGGAGTGCCAGACATAAGGAAGGTGTAACCATGTTTGTAGATAAAGCGAAGATTTTTGTTAAAGGCGGCGACGGTGGAGACGGCTTAATTGCGTTTCGCCGTGAAAAATACGTTCCCGAAGGTGGCCCAGGTGGTGGTGATGGAGGGAACGGTGGAGATGTGATTTTCCGTGTAGATGAAGGGTTGCGTACCTTGATGGATTTTCGATACCAACGGCATTTTAAAGCCCAGCGTGGTGTAAAGGGGCGTAATAAATCTCAACATGGAGCTAATGCGGAGCATATGATTGTACGCATACCACCGGGAACAGTCATCACTGATGATGATACGGGTGAAGTACTCGCAGATATGACACGCCATGGACAACAGGTTGTCGTAGCAAAAGGAGGGCGCGGAGGACGCGGAAATATTCGTTTTGCTACGCCTAGTAATCCAGCGCCTGAGCTGGCTGAGAACGGTGGCGAGGGACAAGAACGTTATATTACCCTTGAACTAAAGGTGATGGCTGACGTAGGCTTGGTCGGCTTCCCTAGCGTAGGGAAATCTACATTGCTATCAGTCGTATCCTCTGCAAAACCAAAGATTGGCGCCTACCACTTTACAACGATTACCCCGAATTTGGGCGTCGTGGATGTGGGTGATCATCGTAACTTTGTGATGGCTGATCTGCCTGGGTTGATTGAAGGAGCCCATGAAGGCATTGGGCTGGGGCATGAATTTCTGCGACACATTGAGCGGACACGCATTATTATCCATGTCGTGGATATGGCAGGCTCCGAGGGACGCGATCCATTTGAAGATTGGACTAAAATTAACGACGAATTAAAGCAATATAATGCAGCTTTGTCGGAGCGTCCACAAATTGTGGCGGCGAATAAAATGGATATGCCGGAAGCAGAAGAAAAACTGGCGCATTTCAAAGAGCAGGTCGCTGCTATACGTCCCGATCTGGAAATTATGCCCATTTCCTCGCTGACACGCCAAGGCATTAAAGAACTGCTTTATCGGGCTGCTGATTTGCTGGATCAAATACCGGACGAGCCGGTCGTTGAGGAAGTAGCAGAAGTTAATGAGCGTAAGGTATTTAAGCTGGATGCGGCAGAAGATGAAGGCTTTACGATTGTACGTGAGAACGACACATTCGTCGTGCATAGTCCTAAAATTGAGCGCATGATGAAACGCATGCAGTTGAATTCGCACGATGCCATTTTGAAATTGGCAAGAACGCTACGCCACATGGGTGTGGATGCCGAGCTGCGTAAGCGTGGTGCCAAAGATGGTACATCTGTACGGATCGCTGATTTCGAGTTCGAATTCGTGGAAGGCAGCAGCTACTACTAAAAATGAAATAATAGTCTGAGATGGGCGGTTACTGCACTATAGGGATTTCTATAGATGGCAGTAGCCGTTTTTTGTATAGATAGCTTGCCGATTTTCAGGAGTTTCGATATAATGTCCTCTATATAAAAACATAAGTCTTTGAGGAGAGGACGTTCGTGAAAGAGCGCTATTACTTGGTACGGGAAGATATTTTGCCTGAAGCCATTGTGAAGACAATACAGGTTAAATTGCTGCTTGCTTCAGGGGATGTTAAAACCGTGCATGAGGCCGTGGAGCAAGTTGGGCTAAGTCGAAGCGCCTTTTATAAATATAAAGATGGCATTCATTTGGTTAACCAGCTTGAGCGTGAGCGAATTGTCAATATTTCCATTGATTTGGAACATCAATCCGGCATGCTGTCCAGAGTACTTGGCAGGGTGGCAGATTACGGAGGCAATGTGCTGACCATCCAGCAGAGCATTCCGCTGCAAGGCAGAGCCAACGTAGTCATCTCGGTGGAAATGTCCAGACTCAGTGAAGAACTGGGTATTCTACTGGAAGGCTTGGAGACCATCTCTGGCGTCAAACGTGTCCGCCTGATCGGGCAAGGTTAGGGCATACTGCCCATTAGATAAAAGTTAGCAGGAGGGGAATGGATGAAACCGGTCAAAGTAGGATTGTTGGGTTTAGGTACGGTAGGAACGGGAGTTGTTCGAATCGTAGAAGGAAATCAGGAAGATTTGAGCAGACAAGTTGGTTCACCTATCATTATTGAAAAAATAGCTGTAAAAAATATTGACAAATATCGCTCCATTGAAGTGGATGGTGCTAAGCTTACGGAGGACCCATGGGAAGTCATTCGTGATCCTGACATTGATATCATTATCGAAGTCATGGGAGGCGTTGATCAGACCAAGGAGTACATTCTGGAAGCGCTGGAGCGAGGCAAGCACATCGTAACAGCCAATAAGGACTTAATGGCTTTGCATGGCTCCGAAGTATTAGCTAAGGCGCAGGAAA
The DNA here is from genome assembly GCF_000236805.1 of Paenibacillus peoriae KCTC 3763. Lineage (GTDB taxonomy): Bacteria > Bacillota > Bacilli > Paenibacillales > Paenibacillaceae > Paenibacillus > Paenibacillus peoriae. Next base: position 270,744 of record NZ_AGFX01000030.1, read on the forward strand.
AGCAATGTGATGTTTTTTATGAAGCTAGCGTAGCGGGCGGGATTCCGATCATTCGTACGTTAATTGAAGGTTTTTCCTCCGATCGTATCACCCGTATTATGGGAATTGTGAATGGTACGACAAATTTCATTTTAACTAAAATGAGCCAGGAGGGAGCCTCGTACGAGGAGGTTCTCAAGGAAGCGCAGGAGCTTGGATACGCTGAAGCCGATCCGACCTCAGATGTAGAGGGGCTGGATGCCGCTCGTAAAATGGCGATTCTCGGCACGCTTGGTTTCCGTTCTAATGTAGAACTCAAGGATGTCAGTGTCAGCGGGATTTCGAAGGTAACCAGTGAGGATATCGCTTTTGCCAAAAAGCTAGGCTATGAAATGAAATTGCTTGGCATTGCAGAGCGTCAGGGTGATGAATTTACGATCAACGTTCAGCCGACGATGGTACGCAAGCAGCATCCATTGGCTTCGGTGAATGGGGTATTCAATGCAGTGTATGTGCATGGTGAAGCAGTGGGTGAAACGATGTTTTATGGTGCGGGTGCAGGCGAAATGCCGACGGCTACATCGGTTGTGGCTGATCTGGTAGCTGTTGTGAAAAACCTCAAACTCGGCGTAAATGGGCTTAAAGCAATAGTACCTTACAACCCCAAAAAAATCAGTAATGACGAAGATGTATATTTCAAAAATTTCGTGCTGTTGCATGTGGATGATAAAGCAGGGGTATTGGCACGGATTACGCAGGTATTTGCTGAATTCAACGTCAGTCTGGCATCTGTTGTACAGCAACCGAATGAGGCTAATCCCGATGCGGAAATTATTATTGTAACGCATTTGGCCAGCAAGGCGAGTATGAAAAAGGTTTTGGAGCATTTTGAAACTTTGGACGTGATTCGCCGCATCAAGAGTGTATATCGGGTAGAAGGATAGTCCATAAAAGCAGGAGGAATTGTCTGTATGACCGTTTTGAAAACAGCAAGGGTGCGTGTGCCTGCGAGTACCGCTAACCTAGGCCCCGGTTTTGATACATTGGGCATGGCGTTATCCTTATATGCATGGATTGAACTGAAAGAGGCCGAACAGACGGCTTTCCATCTGTACGGAGACGAAATGACTGGTGTTCCCCAAGATAAAACAAATCTGATTTACAAGGTAGCACAAATGGTTTTTCGAGAAGCTGGCGTAGCTGTACCTGAGCTGGATATTTCGATGTACTCGGATATTCCGCTTACCCGTGGTTTGGGCAGCAGTGCCTCCGCCATTGTAGGCGCTCTAGTGGCTGCCAATACGCTGATCGGCTCGCCTCTGTCGGCCTCCAAGTTGTTTGACATGGCAACTGCCATTGAAAAGCATCCAGACAATGTCGGAGCCTCCCTGTTTGGCGGAATTATTACTGCAGTGTGGGATGGCGAGCATGCCAAGCACATACGGATTGAGCCGGATGCCAATCTGGAGGCTATCGTAATCATTCCAGAGTTTCAATTGTCTACGTCTAAGGCCAGAGAGGTGCTTCCCGAACAAGTATCCTTGAAGGATGCCGTATACAATGTTAGTCATGCTTCGATGCTTGTGGCAGCCTTGGCATCAGGCCGAACAGAGTTGATCGCTGAAGCGATGAGTGATCGGCTTCATCAGCCTTACCGTGCGAAGCTTGTACCGGGTATGACGGAAATCCTCGAGAATGCACACCATCATGGTGCCCTAGGCGTGGCTCTCAGCGGGGCTGGACCGACACTCCTGGCGTTGACCGATCGTCGGGAAAATCGGAAAGTGGAGCTGGAACAGTATTTAACGGATACGATGAGTAAACAGGGTATCAATGCCTCCGTGTTAAAATTGCGTCCAGAGAGTGAAGGCGTTAAAGTATATAAGGAAGGGGATACAATCCCTTTTATGGATATAATTAAAGGGGAGCTGTGAAATGAAACGAATAGCACTTCTTCCAGAGGGGACCGTTTCTCATGAAGCAATTAAGTATTTGCTAGGAGATACGCCCTGTGAATTACTATTTTATAAGCACATAGCAGACGTGTTTCAGGCAGTAGACAAGGGAAAAGCAGACTACAGTGTCATTCCCATTGAGAATACGATTGATGGCTCTGTAAGTTTACACATGGATTGGCTTGTACATGAAGTAGATATTCAGATGCAGGCAGAATGGGTATATCCTTCTATTCAAAATCTTATTGGCCATCGCAGTGAATTTATCAATGACCAAAACGAGTTGGATTTGAGCAGAGTGGTCAAAATTATGTCTCATCCCGTAGCGCTTCCCCAGTGTAAAGAGTTCATACAGGCCTCTACTCCTCAGGCTGATTTGGAGAGTGCAGGAAGTACGGCGGAAGCTGTCGAAATTGTTAAGCACAATCCTGGCAAAGGCTGGACCGCTCTTGGAACCAGGCTTGCCGCCTCCAAACACGGATTGGATATTTTGTCCAGTAATGTGACAGATCACGACAACAACTTTACCCGTTTTGTCCTGATTGGCCATCAACCTATCCATCTCCCGCGTATCCCTGAAGGTCAGCGAACCAGTATTCTGGTCACACTGCCGAAGGACTTTCCAGGAGCACTGCATCAGGTGTTATCCGCGTTTGCGTGGCGCAGGTTGAATCTGTCTCGCATCGAGTCGCGTCCAACCAAAAAGCAATTAGGGAATTATTATTTTTATATTGAAATTTTGGAATCTCTGCATTCCGTCCTGCTCCCGGCAGCCTTTGCAGAGATTGAGGCTTTAGGGTGTCATGTGCGTATTCTTGGCTCTTATCCAAGCTACAAGTATGTTGAAGCAGCAATCGAACCTGTTGTAAAGGAACAATAATCGGAGGTGTCATACTAATGGCAGAACAATGGATTTATCTGGATGGACAGCATGTAACGAAGGAAAATGCAAAGGTTTCCGTGTACGATCACGGCTTTTTGTACGGAGACGGTATATTTGAAGGAATTCGTATTTATAACGGCAATATTTTCAAATGTAAAGAGCACTTGGATCGTCTGTATGACTCTGCGAAATCCATTCAGTTGACCATTCCGTTGTCTCAGGATGAAATGCTGGAAGCGATGGCTGAAACGATCCGCCTTAACGAAATGCGCAACGGATATATCCGTCTGATTGTGTCTCGCGGCGTAGGGAATTTGGGCCTCGATCCTCTTCGGTGTGCGAAGGCAAGTGTCATCATTATTGTGGAGCAGCTTGCTATTTACCCGGAGGAAGCGTATTTGACCGGTCTGAAGACAATCTCTGTCTCCCAGCGCCGCAACATCCCAGATGCCTTGAATCCGAAGATTAAATCGTTGAACTATCTCAACAATATTCTGGTGAAGATCCAATCGAACTATGCTGGTGTGGGTGAGGCTATTATGCTCAATTCCCAGGGTTATGTGACAGAGGGCTCCGCGGACAACATTTTCATTATCAAAAATAGAGTACTCTATACACCACCTTGCTATTTGGGGGCACTTGAGGGGATTACCCGTAATGCGATCATCGAATTGTGCGCCAAGCTTGGATATACGCTCAAAGAGCAGCCTTTTACATTGCATGATGTTTACGTGGCGGATGAGGTCTTTTTCACCGGAACTGCAGCGGAAGTGATTGCAGCTTATGAAGTGGATGGACGTACGATCGGTTCCGGCGTTGCTGGTCCAGTGACTTTGGAACTGCTGGCCGAGTTCCGGAAGATCGTGGATCAGGATGGCTATAAAGTGTGGCAAAACTAAAATAACAGTGAATCCTTTTGACTGGATGCTCGTGAGAGTGTTTGGTTGAAAGGATTTTTTTGTTTGTATGGGGTCATTCGCCCGGGAGGTGCATAGGATGTAATAACAGAAGCCGGGCGTTTATCCCGCCCGAACGAAAGCTAGGAGGTTTGTGGCCTGTGAAAATACACATCGTCAAAAAAGGTGACACCCTGTACGTGCTGGCACAGAAGTATAATGTGGCACTGGAGAAAGTTATTGCTGCCAATCCCCAATTGGCTGACCCTAACCAGTTGAGCATTGGCGAGAAAATCAAAATCCCGACAGATCCTGTTATGATGGAAACACAACCGTCAATGGTGTATCAGCACAAGGTTAAGCAAGGAGATACCTTGTGGAAGTTGTCCAAGGCTTGGAATGTACCGCTTAAGCTAATTATTGACGCCAATTCCCAGCTTAAGAATCCCAATGCTCTTTTGGTTGGAGAAACAGTTAATATTCCACACTACAAGAAAGAAGCTTCTGACCCTGACCCTGTGGAAAATAAAAAAAATACCGCAGTTAAACCAGAGACGATGCAGCCTAAACCTGAGTCCCCAACCAAGCAAGAGCTTACCCAGCCTAAGGAGGAGTCGAATCAGCCTAAACCGGAGAATATCCCTAGTCCTAATGAACAGCTGACCCAGCCGAAAGAAACAGAGAATCCTCCTAAGCTTCCCGAATTAAAACTGCCGGAAGTTCCCGTGGTACCGGTGAATCCTGCTCCGCCTCAAATACAACCCATAGTTACCCAACCGGCTCCACCTCCACCTCAAATGAAACCTATAGTTACTCAACCGATTGCAACCAAGCCACAGCTTCCAGTAAATGTGGAGAAGAAGCAACCCGTAACTGAAAAGTTTTGTGGTAGCACAAGCTCAAAGTCGATGATAAATTCTCCATGGCCAGTACAGCAGCCGACATTTGATTACAGCCCACAAATAAATTCAATGCCGAACTCGTGGTATCCGGGTATTGGGTCTCCTCAACCCTGGGGGAATGCTTCTGTAAATACCTCCTTTGCAGAAAATGCCTCTCCTTCTGTAGCTCCATTTCAGGGTTATCATCATGACTGTGAGCATCCATGGAGTTGGGGACCTGTGCAAACAGCACCTATAAATGCCAATCCAACACCTTATCCTGCCTATTCAGATTGCTGCATCCCTGGATATTATCCGAGTCATGAAGCGTCTGAAAATACATCCTATCCTGTCAATCCGGCATTTATCCATCAATGCTACCCACAGCACCCTGAGAGTGTAGTTCAGGGGAGCCAGTGGGGCCATGAATGGGGAGGACCTCAATATGGTATGCCTGCAGGTGGATACGTGTCCGACTATAGCCAGTTACAAGGACAACAGTCAGCGAATTCTCCCTATCATCCATTCGCACATGCGAATGCACCTGTGTACCCACTAGAGGGATATACGACACCCTACATGTTTATGCCGGACTGTGGTCGCAGGGAAGGGAACACGGAGTCTGCAACATTCCAGGGAGTTCAGGACAATGCTAACAATCTGACTGTTTCCTCTCAAAATGAAGCTGGTTCTTCCACTAAACCAAAAGACGGTAACGCGCGTAAAGGTAAAACAAAGGTCGAATCTAGCAGTACAGCCAAAGAAGAAAAATCCCAAGCTAAGATTTCGGGGAATAATAGTACTGCAACGAAGCAAAAGAAACGCAAGCTGACAACAGCAGCATCTCGTTCTTCATCCTATAGCACCAACGCACGTAAAAATCCATGGATTAATGACTGATAAAAAACCTGAATAAAAGAGATGGGAAACTGCATAGTAGAGATACAGTTCATTAATGACAAAACCTAAAAGAGTGATATTAAGAGACTATTATTCTGCTTATAGGAATGATGGTCTCTTTATTTAAATACAGTTAATTGTTGATATGAAAAAAAGTGTTGCTAATTAGGATGTTTATGTGTTATATTCTTATAGCTGTCTTTTACGAGATGGTAAGCAACACAAGGCAAAGAAGAATGCTTAAAAAATCTTCTTGAAAAAAAGTGTTGCAAAGATTTGAAAAACATGATATATTATTTAAGTCGCCGCTGAGACGCGGTGGTGAAACGAAGCAAGAACAAAAGTAAGATATGATGTAGATTTGATCTTTGAAAACTGAACAACGAGTGAGTACGGATTTTGCTTGCAAAATCCAGCGCTGAGATTTGGTACATGCCTTCAGGCTGTATGGAATCGAAGCAAACAATGAGATATTTTATCTCGT